>NZ_BROP01000005.1:0-391791 GCF_026008575.1 Haladaptatus sp. T7 | reverse complement strand
AACGGGACCTTCAAATTCGAAGACGGCTTCGAGGGATAGGTCCGCGAGGGAGCACAGCGAGGGTTTATATACCGTGCCGGGACCAACCCCGGCATGACCTGATCATCGGCGCGCGAGCGGTCGAGGCGGGTGCGTGGCCGTCCCTCGCGCGAAACCGGTTGTGCCGCCTGTTCGCATTCAGTTCGACAAATCATAGAGACAGATTCGGGGAGAACGGGTCGTCGTCTCGACGTTCGCCGCGGATTCGAGTACCTGCGGACGATCCTAGTGCCACGTAGGACAACGCCCAACGACGAGTTAGTATATATTTGTTGTGGCCCCCGGAAGTTAAGTGGGTCCAGTCGAAAACCAACAATCGTGTCAAAAGTAGCCTGTCCAGACTGTCGACGGAACATCGCGTTCCACGAACTGGAAACCAGAACCATTGCTCAGTCCAGTGGCTTCTCGACGAACTACCGCTGTCCGTTCTGCCGGAACGCCATCGAGAACGTCGCTGAGCTGCTGTAACTGTTCTTTGAGACGTTCTATCGAGCAGCAGTGAAGCGACAGTGGACGGTCGATATCGCACATCGTTACTCGTCGTCAGTTCGATAGCGACCAGTCGCAGGAACAGTCACCGAATCCCAACGACACTCACGAACGCGTCAGTCGTTCACATCGAGGTCGTCGAAGTTATCGGCGAGGTCGGAGAGAACGTCCTTCGCGTTCGATTTCGTATCATCGTCGATATCATCCACCCGTTCGACGCTGTGGCCGCCACTGTAGGCGGTTTTGACCGCGTGCTTGTTCAACTGTCCGTCCGGGCCGACGACGGGGAGCGTCAGGTCGCTGTACCGGTCCGGGTCATCGAACCCGGACGAGGAGAGGACGAAGTGGCTCGCGATGTCCGAGAGGTCGTTCGTATCGAAGTCCTTCTCCTCGGGCGCACTCCAATCGTCGTCGGTCGTTCCGTTGAACGTCGGCTCGTGAACGCTGTACTCCGTCATCAAGCGGTATTCCAACAGGAAGCGGTGTGAACGCTGGGGTTGCTACTGCAGGGGTTTGTTTCCCGCGCACCAGCGGTACCGAGATATTTACCCGACGACGAACAATGCCCGAACGATGGCAGAGGTGAGCGCGGACGAGAACCCGTACGTCGAAGAGCCGGACACCGATTTCGAACCCGTAGCCGAGATGGACGAAGCCGGAGCGAGCGAGCAGGCCGAACTGCTCCGGGAGGCGATTCGCCATCACGATTACCGTTACTACGTCGAAAACGACCCGCGAATCGGCGACCGGACGTACGACGCACTCTTCACGCGGCTACAGGAGTTAGAGGAGGCATTCGACGTCCAAACGCCGGACAGTCCCACTCGGCGGGTGGGCGGCGAACCGCTGGACGAACTCGAAAGCGTCGAGCACGTCGCACCCATGCTCTCCATCGATTCGAGCGGCGAAGCCGAGGACGTCCGTGGCTTCGACGACCGAATTCACCGGGAAGTCGGGGACGTCGAGTACGTCTGTGATCCGAAGTTCGATGGACTATCACTGGAAGTCGTCTACGAGGACGGGGAGTTCGTTCGCGCCGCCACGCGCGGCGACGGCGAGACGGGCGAAGACGTCACCGAGAACGTGCGTACCATCGCCAGCATTCCCCACCACCTCCGCGGCGACTACCCGGACTATCTCGCGGTTCGCGGAGAGGTGTACCTTCCGCTGGACGCGTTCACCGAATTCAACCGCGAGCGAGTCGAACAGGGAGAAGACCCGTTCGCCAATCCGCGAAACGCGGCCGCGGGGTCGCTTCGACAACTCGACCCGTCGGTGACGGCCGAACGTCCGCTCGACTGTTTCTTCTACGACGTGCTCGCCGCGAGCGAGGAGTTTCCGACTCACTGGTCGGAGTACGAAGCGTTACCCGAGTTCGGTCTGAAGGTGAACGACCGAACCGAACGGGTGGACGACATCGAGGACTGCATCGAATATCGTGACGAGTTGATGGCCGACCGCGCGGACCTGAACTACGAAATCGACGGGACGGTCATCAAGGTGAACGACCGGGAGAAATGCGCGGAACTCGGCACGACCGCGCGCTCGTACCGCTGGGCGTACGCCTACAAGTTCCCGGCTCGCTCGGAGCGAACGAACATCATGGACGTGACGGTGCAGGTCGGACGAACGGGACGGCTGACCCCCGTCGCACTGCTCGAACCCGTCGATGTCGGCGGCGTCACCGTCTCGCGCGCCAGTCTCCACAACCCAGACGAAATCGCCGAGAAGGACATCAACGTCGGCGACGAGGTGCAGGTGAAACGCGCGGGGGACGTGATTCCCTACGTCTCCGAAGTCGTCGAGAAGCACAGCGAGGGACACTACGAACTGCCGGACCGGTGCCCCGTCTGTGGGAGTCCGGTCGAGCGCGACGGACCAATTGCCTACTGTACCGGCGGACTCGCCTGTACCGCACAGCTTCGGCAGGCCGTGGCGTACTACGGAAGCGACGACGGGCTCGATATCGACGGGTTGGGCGAGGAGCGGGTGAACCAACTCATCGACGCGGGACTGCTCGAATCCCTGCCCGACCTTTACGAACTCGACGAGAAGGAACTGCTCGAACTGGAAGGGTGGGGCGAGAAGAGCGCCGAGAATCTACTCGCCGAAATAGAGAAGTCGAAACGCCCCTCGCTCGCGGATTTCCTCTCGGCTATCGGAATTCCCCGCGTCGGCACCGAGACGGCCCGTGAGTTGGCGCGGACGTTCGAATCGATGGACGACGTGATGAACGCCGATAGCGACGAACTGGAAGCCGTTCCGGACATCGGGCCGAAGGTCGCCGCGGGGATTCGGGAGTTCTTCGACTCGGACCGGAACCGGTCCGTCGTCGAGCAACTGTTGAAACACGTCGAACCCGAACGGGAGGAGGTGGCAGGCGGCGACGAGCTCGCCGACCTGACGTTCGTGTTCACGGGGTCGCTCTCGGAACCGCGGTCGGACATCTCCGAACTCGTCGAAAATCACGGCGCGAACGCGACGGGGAGCGTCTCCGGCAACACGGATTACCTCGTCGTCGGCGAGAATCCGGGGGAGTCGAAGCCGAACGACGCGGACGAAAACGACGTACCGATACTGTCCGAAGACGAGTTCTGGAACCTGTTGGAAGGGGCGGGTATCGACCGTTAGAGATCCGCCCGGTCGAAGACGTAGTAGCCGACCGCGACGGGGACGAACAGCCAGAACAGCAGGTAGACGATGACGAAGGCGTCGCTGAAGTATATCGGAATGGGTTTGCCGAGGATGGTGGCGACGGTGCTCTGGAGGTAGCGGTTGAACAGCAAGACCCGTGCATCGAGCTGGCTGGACAGGAGTATCGTATCGACCAACGTCTTGTAGGCCGTCATCGGGTTCAGGAGTCGGATGAACAGAATCGTCGAAACCTGTCCGGCAGTTCCCACACCGGCGTACCGTCCGAGGAGGCTAGCCACCCGTTTGGCCAGCCCGCTCCAGAGCACGAGGAAGACGATGTAGAACGATATCGTCGTGACCATCGCTCGACGGCCGGTTTTCACGGCCGCCGAGATGCCGACCGCCAAGCCGACGAACACGAGTCCGAGTAGGAGCGTGAGGGAGGCAAAGAGGACGTAGTTGACGAATTTGAACGTGAGAGAGGTTATCAGGAGGATGATAGCGGCGACGACGAACCCGAGAACGGTGGAGATTCCGACGACGCTACTTCGACCGAGGACCTTGCCGAGCACCACGTCGGTCCGCGAGTGGGGCAGGGAAAGCATGAGCTTGAGCGTTCCCGACTCGCGTTCGCCGGTGATGGCGGCGTAGCCGATGACGATGGAGATGAGGGGAATGAGGACGGCGGTCTCCTGTTTCATCAGGTAGAGATACTGGTCCGTACTCTGTCCGGCGGAACCCTGTATCGACCCGTTCTCTATCAAAAAGGCCAGAATCGGTGGGACGGCGAAGAGGACGACGAACAGCGCCGTCAACACCCACAGCCACCGTGACCGAAGGGAGTCGCGGAAATCCTTTCGTGCGACTGATTGCCACGTCATGCTGTCACCCCGCCTCTGGTGTAGGCCACGAAGAGGTCTTCGAGAGAGGCTTCCTCCGTGTCGAAGTCCGCGACGGTTGTACCCGCGTTTTCGAGGGTGGTGATGACCGTCGTCTTGACGTTCCGATCACAATCGACGGTGAGCGTTTCGCCGTCGCGTTCGACGCCCCCCACGCCGTCGATGTCTCGTACCTGCTGGACTGCCGCCGACGGAAGCGAGGTGGTTTCGACCCGAAGGGTCGTGCCGTCGCCGACGTTTGCTCGAAGCCCTTCGATGGAGTCCTCTGCGACGAGTTCGCCATCGCGGAGAATACCCACGCGGTCACAAACGGCTTCGACTTGGCCGAGAATGTGACTGGAGAAGAACACGGTCGCCCCGCGCTCTTGTTCCTCGCGGATGATTTCTCGCATCTCGCGGGCACCCGTGGGGTCCAACCCGGACGAGGGTTCGTCGAGGATGAGCAGGTCCGGCGTGCCCACGAGCGCCATGGCAAGCCCGAGGCGTTGGGCCATCCCCTTCGAATAGCCGCCCGCCTTGCGGTCCGCGGCGTCGAGGATGCCTACCCTGTCGAGAAGTTCCGCCGGGTCGTCGTCGGCGTCCTTCGCTTCGATAGCGAATTCGAGGTGCTGCATGCCGGTCAAGCGGTCGTAGACCGAGAAGCCCTCGGGCAACACGCCGGTCCGGTTCCGGATTTCGATGCTTTCTGCCTGTGCGTCGTGCCCGAGGACGGTGACGGTGCCGCTCGTCGGACGAATGAAATCGAGAACGAGGTCGATGGTCGTCGATTTCCCCGCACCGTTCGGCCCGAGAAAGCCGAACACCTCCCCCTCTTTCACATCGAGGGAGAGGTCGTTAACGGCCGTGACGTCACCGTACCGTTTCGTCACGCCGTCGAGTCGAATGGCGGTCATAGTTTCAGCTTTCGGTAACGAACATATAACATTGTTGTTCTGTGTCACACAGTGTCGTTCGGGTCGCGTTTTCGCTTCATTCGAGTCGCTTCGGCGGCGTATCGCTCCTGGTCGTCCTCGTCGGAAACGGGGGAGAGCCGCTCACCATCGACGTCGATTGCGGCGGTCGTCTCGCCGCCGAGTCGTCCCGCCCGTTCCTTCCTGAGGTATCGCTCGCCGTCGGGTGTCGCGTACACCAGCGTCAGTAGGTCGCGGTCGCTGTACGTTCGCTCGACCAACCACACTCGAACGTCGTCCATGGCGGGACGTTTGCGAGTCTCGAATTTGTATCTGGCGAGCGAGTTCCCAGCCACAACCTTATTTATCGCAGTGATTGTCCCGGTAAACGATGGAACAGTCCCCGCTGTCACAGGCGTCCGACGACCGCCTGCTCGACATGCTCTTTGCGGGTGAAGAAATAGAGGAGGAAATAGAGTTGGAAGGTGCACGAATCGCGGTGACGAGCCATCGTTTACTCGCGTTCATGCCCGAAGGGGGTGAGAGACGGTTCGACCACGAAGACCGACCGAACGTTCTCGACGCTCGCGTCCAAGCCGCCGGAAAGCCCGACTACCTCTCGTGGAGCGTCAGGAGTTTCGTTTACGGCCTACTTCTCGTTGGCTGCGGCTACCTGCTCAACAGCAGCGGTCTGCTCACGAACCTCGACGGAACGACACCGACCGAGGGAGGCGTTATTCTCGGTCTCCAGCAGATGGTCGGCATGATGGTGAGCGCGTTCACCCTACTCACGAGCGTGTTACTACCGGTCGGCGGGGTGTTGTTGCTCGCCGCCGCCGTCTTCGGCGCCCTCTACGTCACTACTCGGTCGGAGGAACTGATAATCGAACGTGCGGGTCGGGACCCGATTCGCGTACCCGTAAATGGCGACGAGGCGAAAGACGCCGCCCGTCGGATTCGAGCGGCGGTAGGGACAAGTTCAAAGCCGAGCGCCGATTAGTCGAAATCGATGGACGCGGCCACCGTTCGGGAGCGTGCGGGCGAACTACCGCGCGAACCCGGCGTGTATCAGTTTTTGGAAGGCGAAACGGTTCGGTACGTCGGGAAGGCCGTCGACCTCCGAGCACGGGTTCGGTCGTACGCGGACCCGCGGAGCGACCGCATCGGACGGATGGTCAAACGCGCCGACGCGCTCGATTTCGCCGTCACGGACACGGAGACGCAGGCGCTCCTGTTGGAAGCGAACCTCATCAAACGCTACCAGCCGCGGTACAACGTCCGCCTGAAGGACGACAAATCCTACCCGCTGGTGCAGGTGACGGGCCACGAATTTCCGCAAATAGAGATCACCCGTGACCCCGACCGCACGGGGGCGACGGTGTTCGGCCCGTTCACGAACAAATCGACGGTCGAAACGGTCGTCAAGGCGCTCCGGGAGACGTACGGCATCCGCGGCTGTTCGGACCACAAGTTCGCCAGCCGCGACCGACCGTGCCTCGACCACGACATCGGCCTCTGTACCGCGCCGTGCACGAACGAAATCGGCCGGGAAGCGTACCTCGGCGACGTGGAGAGCGTCGAGCGGTTCCTGGGCGGCGAGGTGGACGTGTTGGCGCGCCCGCTCCGCCGCGAGATGGAGGCCGCCGCCCAGAACCGCGAGTTCGAACGGGCGGCCAACCTCCGGGACCGACTCGAAGCCGTCGAATCGTTCCACGGTGGAGATGCGGGCGCGATTTCGTCACGGACGGACGAGCGAACCGTGGACGTGCTCGGTGCCGCAGTCGAGGGAGAACGGGCGACCGTCGCCCGGTTGCACAGCGAACGCGGCCAACTCGTGGACCGCGACCACCACTCGCTGTCGGTGCCGGACGGCGACGACGCGGCGGCGGTACTGGGCGGGTTCATCCCGCAGTTCTACGCCGAACGCGAGTTGCCCGACGCGCTGTTGCTCTCCGAGCGACCGGACGACGCGGACGTGCTCGACTGGTTGGACGCGGAGGGCGTCGGAACTCGCGTTCCGGGTGCCGGTCGGGAGGCGACGCTCGTGGATTTGGCGCTGAAAAACGCCCGCAGGGGAGCGGGCAACCCGGACGAACTCCGGGCGCTGGCGGACGCGCTCTCCCTCCCGTCCGCCGAGCGAATCGAGGGCTTCGACGTGAGCCACGCGCAGGGATCGTCGGTGGTCGGGAGCAACGTCGTCCTCGTCGGCGGGTCGCCCGAGAAGCGCGACTACCGCCGGAAGAAGCTGACCGAGAAGAACGACGACTACGCGAACATGCACGACCTCGTTCGCTGGCGGGCGAAACGGGCCGTCGAAGGCCGCGATGAACGACCGGACCCCGACCTGCTCCTCATCGACGGCGGGGAGGGTCAACTCGACGCCGCGCGCGAAGCGCTGGCGGACGTCGGCTGGGACGTGCCCGCCGTCGGACTCGCCAAAGCCGAGGAAATCGTCGTCACGCCGAACGGTACCTACAACTGGCCGAACGACGCGCCACACCTCCACGTCCTCCAGCGGGTGCGCGACGAGGCGCACCGATTCGCGGTGCAGTACCACCAGACGCTCCGCGACGACGTTTCGACGGCCTTGGACGACGTGTCCGGCGTCGGACCCCAGACGCGTCGAAAACTGTTCCGACGGTTCGGGAGTCTGGACGGGATTCGCGCGGCCTCCGACGCCGAACTCCGGGACGTGGACGGTATCGGTGAAAAAACGGTGACGGCGTTACGACGCCGCTTGTGAGTCGAACGTCGAGAGGGGTCGAGCGCTGGCCGTGAGACGTGCGTCGGGCGGAAAAGAGCGTCAGAAGAGACGAGCCTCGACTACTCGCCCGTCCGCTCGAACGCGACTTCGTGCACTTCCAGTTGGTTCTTGTCGGTGAACATCTCCCTCGGCGGTCGGTCGGCGTGCGCCTCGCGGAACGCGTCGGTGTCGGTCCACGCCTCGAAGTCAGCCATCGACTCCCAGTACGTCTGTGCGACGTAGGAATCCGTGTCGGGGCGAGCGGGAGTCAGCAACTCGAACTTGACGAAACCGGGCTGGGACTCCACTTCACCCATGCTGTTTCGGAACCGCTCGACGAACTGGTCCGCGTACTCTTCGGCGACGAACAATCTGTTTTCGACGACTATCATGCACCGGATACTGCGCCGGTTCCGGGTTTAACTCTATCTCTCGAAATCGATTTGGTATAATTCAAATCCGATTATACACTTCGATTCGGGACGGACGCGGTGGGAACTGTTATGCGAACTGAACAACTATCGGGTAGTATGGACAATCCCTTCTACACCCTCGGCAAGGCGACGTCGAGGATGAATGCAGGGAAAGCCCTCTTCGCCATCGGTTTCGCCGTCTTCTTCTTTCTCGCCCTCCCGTTTCTCGACACGATGGCGATAGCGGGGCTCCTCCTGCTCGCCCTTGCGATTGCCACGGTGAACAGCGCCGTGGAAATCGTCGGTCCGTACGAAAAGCGCGCGTTGACCGTTTTCGGGGAGTACCGCAAACTGCTCGACCCCGGTATCCATTTCATCCCACCGTTCGTGAGCGCCACGCGGCGATTCGACATGCGAACCCGGGTGTTCGACGTGCCGAAACAGGAAGCGATCACGCAAGACAACTCGCCCGTCATCGCGGATGCCGTCCTCTACGTTCGCGTGATGGACCCCGAGCGGGCGTTTCTCGGCGTTGACAACTACGAACGCGCCGTCGCCAACCTCGGACAGACGACGCTCCGGGCCGTCATCGGCGACATGAAACTCGACGAGACGCTCTCGCGCCGTGACGTCATCAACCGGCGAATCCGCGAGGAGATAGACCCGCCGACGGACGAGTGGGGCATTCGCGTCGAGAGCGTCGAAGTGCAGGAAGTGATGCCGAGCCGCGCCGTCGTCAACGCGATGGAACAGCAGACCAGCGCCGAGCGGAAACGCCGCGCCATGATTCTCGAAGCGCAAGGTGAACGCCGCGGTGCCGTCGAGCGGGCGGAAGGGGAGAAGGCGTCGAACGTTATCCGCGCGCAAGGTGAGAAACAGAGCCAGATTCTGGAAGCGCAAGGGGATGCGGTGTCGATAGTTCTCCGCGCGAAGTCCGCCGAATCGATGGGCGAACGCGCCATCGTCGAGAAGGGGATGGAGACGCTCCAAACCATCGGCGAGGGAGAATCCACGACGTTCGTCCTGCCGCAAGAACTCTCCTCGCTCGTCGGCCGCTACGGCAAGCACCTCACCGGCAGCGACGTGCGCGACGGCGCGGAGTTCCTCGAATCGAACGAATTCGACCCCGAGACGCGCGAACTACTCGGGTTGGACGACATCGAGGAGACGCTTTCCGAAATCGACACCGAGGCGGTCGAAACCGCGAGTATCGGTGAAAAGGTCGAACCGGAATCGAACTGATTCGACCGAAATTCCCTTCGAAGGGCGTCAGCCGAGGGCGAACACGCGGACGAGGGTGAACACGCCGACGAGGGAGTAGACGACCGTCATCGTCTGCACGGTCCGGTGTTCCGGAACGCGGCTGTTGAGGAACGCACCCGTCTGACCGCCGACAGCGCAGGTCACCCCGGCGACGAGGCCGAACTCGAACGGGACGGTGAAGTTGTGGCCGCTGAACGATTCGGGCGCGTAGCGCAGGAGAAGGAGGTTCGCAACGAGCGCGGACACGATGGTTCCGTGCAGGATGAGCGCGCTCGTCCCCGTGGAGATGCGGATGGACACGTTCTTTCGGACCGTCAACAGGGTCTGTGCGAGTTCGCCGATGGCGATACCGACCAGGCCAGCCATCGCCCCGCCGACGCCCGCGATTGTGCGGTCGAACCGGTCGAACTGGGTGGGGCCGGGTGTTCCACCGTCCGTCCGTATTCGGGACGAATCTCCAAAGAGTCGGCTCGCGTCAACCAAGTCGCCGAGCGATTTTCCGTCCCGATGTGAGAGATACAGGACGAAAGAGAGCACGAGCAACATCCCGCCGAACAGCACTTTGAGCGCGGCGGACGGGACGAAGTAGGACACCGCTCTGGCGACGATTGCGACCGGCACGCTGACCGCGAGGACGGCTTTGGCGACGGTCCAATCCACCTGTCCGCGGAACCAGTAGGCCGAGACGCTACTCGTGTACCCGAACAGTTCGACGAACAGCGCGAGTCCGATAGCTCCCTGCAACGCGAGGTCGGGGAACGCCGGAACCAGTTCCGGATAGACGAACAGGAACGCGGGCGTGAACAGTACCGCCGCTTCCATGGCGAACGTGTTGACCGTCGTCGCGATGAGGAAGGTCAGCAGGACGAAGAAAGCCAACCCGGTCGGCGAGAATCCTAGCGGAAGCGACATCCTCAGCTAACACCCTCGTTCGGGAACGGCGCGTATCGAACGCGATTGGTCTCGCCGGAAATATCCGAAAACCGACACGGTGCGGTCGCTCCATGTAATCGTGACATCGTGACTGCTACACGCACAGTTACACTGAAAAAGGTTGATGTTCGGGAAAATATCGAGAAACGATGAGGCAGAATTCCGGATTAGAACTCCCCACGCTCCGGTTCGACGCCGCCGATCTCCGTCTCCACGTCGAACTCCTCGCGCAACTCTCGAATCCGGTCGCGGATATCGGCCGCGAGTTCGAACTCCAGATTGTTGGCGGCCTCCTCCATCCGGTCTTCGAGTTGGGCAATCTGTTCGAGCGCCTCCTCGTCCGTCTCCGGCGCGTTGCGGGTGACGCCGCCGGTGTCGGTCTTGCTTCCCGGCAGGTTCGCCTCCGAAACCGCTTTTTCGATGGTCTGTGGCTCGAAGCCGTGTTCCTCGTTGAACTCCCGTTGAATCCGACGCCGCCGTCCGGTTTCGTCCATCGCGCTCTCCATCGCGTCCGTCACCTCGTCGGCGTAGAGGACCACCTCGCCGTTGACGTTCCGGGCCGCGCGGCCCATCGTCTGGACGAGCGCGGTTTCCGAGCGGAGGAACCCTTGCTGATCGGCGTCGAGGATGGCGACCATCGACACCTCCGGGATGTCCAACCCCTCGCGGAGCAGGTTGATGCCGACGAGCACGTCGAACTCGCCCAACCGGAGTCCGCGAACGAGTTCGTGGCGTTCGAGCGTGTCCGTCTCGTCGTGCATGTACTCGACCGCGACGCCCGCCTCCTCCAGATACTCGGTCAAGTCCTCGGCCATCCGCTTCGTCAGCGTCGTGACGAGGACGCGCTCGTCGCGCTCGATTCGGTCGTCGATGCGCGCCATCAGGTCGTCGATTTGACCGGAGGCGTCGGCGACTTCGACCATCGGGTCCACGAGGTGCGTCGGGCGAACGATCTGTTCGACGATTTGCTCACTCTGCTCGCGTTCGTAGTCCGCGGGCGTCGCCGAGATGTAGAGCGTCTTCGCGCTCTTCTCCTCGAACTCCTCGAATGTGAGCGGACGGTTGTCGTAGGCCGTCGGGAGTCGGAAGCCGTTCTCCACGAGCGAATCCTTGCGCGACTTGTCGCCCGCGAACTGCCCGCGAATCTGGGGCACCGTCTGGTGGGATTCGTCGATGACGCAGAGGAAGTCGTCGGGGAAGTAATCGAGAAGCGTGTACGGCGCGTCGCCGACCTCGCGCTCGGTGAAGTACACCGAGTAGTTCTCGATGCCGGAACAGTAGCCCGCCTCCTTCATCATTTCGAGGTCGAACGTGGTCCGCTCCTCGATTCGTTGGGCGGCCACCAAGTCCCCGTTTCGCTCGAAGTAGCGGATTCGGCGCTCCAAATCCTCCTCGATTTCGGCGATTGCCTCCGCCATCGTCTCCTCGGGAATCGAGTAGTGTTCCGCCGGGTGAACGAGTACGGCGGGTTCCTGTGATTTGACTTCTCCTTCGAGCGGGTCTATCTTCACTATTCGGTCGATTTCGTCGCCCCAGAGTTCGACGCGAACCGCGTAGCGCCCGTACATCGGGAAGATTTCGACGGTATCGCCCCGGACGCGGAAGGTACCTTGGGTGAAGTCCATGTCGTTCCGGTCGTAGTTCAAGTCCACGAGACGGGCGAGGAGTTCGTCGCGTCCGATTTCCTCGCCGACTTCCAGTCGCAGGCGCATGTCCTCGTAGTTTTGCGGGTCACCCAAGCCGTAAATCGCCGACACGGACGCCACCACGATAACGTCGTCCCGAGTGAGCAGGGAGCGCGTCGCGGAGTGTCGAAGGCGGTCTATCTCCTCGTTGATGGACGCGTCCTTGTCGATGTAGGTGTCCGTCTGCTCGACGTAGGCCTCCGGTTGGTAGTAGTCGTAGTAGGAGACGAAGTACTCCACCGCGTTGTCCGGAAAGAGGTTCCGGAACTCCTCGTACAACTGCGCCGCCAGCGTCTTGTTGTGCGCGATGACGAGCGTCGGTTTCTGGACCTCCTCGATGGTCCACGAAACCGTGTTCGTCTTCCCCGACCCCGTGACGCCGAGCAGGGTCTGTTTCTCCATCCCTTCGTCGAACCCCTCGGCCAACTGCTCGATGGCCTCGGGTTGGTCCCCCGCCGGGTCGAACGGCGCGTCAACTCGAAAGTCGGTTTCGGCGTCCGGGTTGTCCGGTCGAAGCGGGCCGGACTGGGTGTCGCTCATGGTGAAACGGCATACGAACTGGAGCTACTTGAGATGGTCGCTAAGCGGTAATCAAAAGAGGGAGGTTACTCAAACAGGCGGGAAATCCATCCCACGATACGGCGACCGAGCTGAGGACGATGTGAAAGGGTTTCACCTTCAAATTCGAGTGGCTCGTCGTTCGCTCCAGCGTTTGTAGAGCGCCACGAATCTACGTTATCCGCTGGATTTTGTTCCATACGTAGTCATATACGTGTATGATATATAAATGACAGGGTTTCGCCAGATATGTTGACTATATAATCAAAGAGAGAACAGTGACGGTGAAGAGGCCGAGATATGCGACGTACTCCACTGTTGTCGGCACTCCGTCCAGAAGTGCGGAGGTGACGCCGAGCGAAAAGAACACGAGTGCATATATCATGGTCAGAATCGTCAGTGTCACCGCGACCGTATTCCAAAAAATCGTTCTCTTGTTGGACTGAATCCACCCGGCATAACTGTTGACCAGAGTGTCGTGGACCTGTCTATCCGTAAGATCACGCTCGTCAGCAGTTCGTATATCACCCGCTGAAACACCCGCTTCGAGACTCGACGACGTGTACGTCACTCCTGCCAGCGCCGTCGATGCTATGAGACAACCGATACCAATACCGGTATTTACCGTGTAGAACGCGTTTATCCGTTCGACGACATCATACTTAACTGCAAACGAAAAGGCAGGAAGAACAAGTCCGAGAAGGACGGTGTTGAATCGAACCGTTTTCATCGCCTTGTTGTCGATCTCTCGAATCCACTTCACTTGCCCTTCGACCGTTTTTCGTGCTTCTCGGTGCATCGTCCGGTTTCGGTACCACGACTGAGGATATTTCGGTAGTTCCTGCTCGGAATGAGAGATACGTTTCAGGAACTCCGTTGCCCACTTTTTCCGAGCCACTGGTCGTTTTTCGGTTCGGTTGTCGTTTCCTGCAGAAGCCAGTTCTCCATCACTCATAAAATAGTCGTATTTACCTATTCGTTGGAGACGCGACTACCATAAATATTCGGATAAGATACGATATGATGAAAACGCCTCAGTCGTCCAACCGCGCCAACACGGCTTCGGGGTCGTATCGCAGCGACAGCGACCGCGACCGTCCGCGACCATCAACGTTGGTGTAGGTGGCGTCGATGATGCCGAGTTGGTCCACCTTGTTGATGATTTCGGAATATCGGGTGTAACCCAAGTCGGTCTCCTCGTGGAAGACGTCGTACACCTCGCCCGCCTGCTCGCCGTCGTGTTCGGCGATGACGCGGACGAGCGCGACCTCGTTTTCGCTCAAGGCGTGCAGGCTATGGGAGAGGTGGACGAACTTGGATTTCTCGTAGGCGTCCTCCACGTCCTGCAGGCTCACGGTTCGGCTGGCGCGCATCTCGGCGTTCAGGCCCGCGCGCCGGAGGAGGTCGATGCCGACGCGAAGGTCGCCGCTCTCGGCGGTGAGTTCGGCGACGCGCTCCAGCACGTCCGGGCCGATGACGCCCTCGTGGAAGCCGCGCTTGACGCGCTCGCCGAGGATATCGACGATCTCCTGTCGGTCGTAGACCGGGAAGTACACGTCCTCGGGTCGAAAGACGCTCTGGACGCGGGTATCGAGTTCCTCGATGACGTCGAGGTTGAGGTCGGAGGAGACGACGATGACGCCGATTTTCGCCCCGCTGTGGGCCTCGTGAGCGCGGAGGAGCGAGTAGAGCGTATCGGAGGCTTCGCCCTCGTAGAACAGGTAGTTCACGTCGTCCAGCGCGACGACGAGCACCTCGTCCTCCTCGACCAGTTTGTCCGTGATTTGGCGGAACAGCTTCTTGAACGAGATACCGCTGGACGGCGGTTCGTAATCGAATATCCCCTCGAAGATGCGCGAGAAAATGGCGTACCGCGTCGAATCCACCTGACAGTTGACGCGAACCGTCCGAACGTCGGTTTGGGCCGACAGTTCGTCGAACAGTTTCTGTACGGAAGTCGTCTTGCCAGTCCCCGGCGGTCCGCGCGCCATGACGTTGAGTGGGCGCGACCCGCGAACTGCTGGCCGAAGCGCGTATTGAAGGCTCTGTGTCTGGGATTCGCGGTGTTTGAACGTCTCCGGAACGTAGTCGATTTCGAAGACGTGCTCCTCGCGGAACACCGACTCGTCCCACGACAACATCCCCTCCTCGGGGTCGTCTGCCATCACTTTCACCACGCTCGCGTAGCTACTTAATCCTTCGCCAGAGACAAAAGAGCCGATGAACGGTCGTTTGAGCGACTAGCTTTGCTCTATCGCGCCTTGGACGTCGTTTCGGTCCATCGACATACCGTGCTTTTCTCGGGCGTGTTCCTGCACCATATCGACGATTTCTTGCTCGTCGTCGGCTCGTACCATAAAGTCACAATCCTGTTGCGTACATTCGAACTGGTGTGCCATATTATATCTCTCCTCCCCCCGACGGGGCACAAACGGGAACGACAGCCTCGTAGGTAACAGTTCTGGCTGTCGGGCTATTCGAACTTCGCCAGCAGTCGGTCGTAAAACCCGTTTTCTCCCCCGTCGGCCAGTTTCTCCACGATGAGTTCGGGCGTCGAACGAGCGAGGTGGTCTTTCACCGGGGAGCGTTCGACCACGAGTTCGCCGTCGACCAGTCCTTTGGCTTCGATTCCGTCGACGGCGACGTCGTAGCCCGCCACGGCCCGAATCTCGTCGGCGAGGTGGGAGACGAACACGCCGGTCACGTCGCGCTCGCCGAGTTCCTCCAGAATTCCGGCGATGATCTTCGCGCTCGCGCCGGGTTCGGTGATGCTTTCGAGTTCGTCCACGAGCACGAGGCGGCCCGCCTGCCCGTCGGCGAGGGCCGCGAACTCCCGGAGCGTGCTCTCGAACGCCCCCGCGTCGAGGGTCCCCTGCGTCTTGCCGTGGTAGTGCAGTTCCTCGAATCGTCGCAAGCGAACCGAGTCCGCCGGAACAGGCAGGCCCATGTGGGCGAGGATGACGACGAGCGCCACGAGGTCGAGCGTCGATGTCTTCCCGCCGCTGTTGACTCCCGAGAGGAGGGCCACGCCCGAGACGCCGTAATCGACCGGTTCGACGGCGGCGAACTCCACGTCGAGCAACGGGGAGCGCCCGGCCGCGATGTCGAAGCCGTCGCCGTCGAAGTCGGGCATGACGCACTCGAAGTCGCTTGCGAACCGGGCGACAGCGAGTTCCACGTCCAGTTCGAGCGCGGCGCGAACGAGTTCTTCCGCCGCCTCGCGCTCGTCCGCGAGTTCGCGGGCGAGTTCGCGCTTGTGTCGCGCCGCCCGCCGCGACTTTTCGGCTTCCAGTTGTTCTCGGAGCCGCGAAATCACGCTCTCGTCGTGCTCCACGGGAAAAGTCGGGTCCTCCGGGAACGCCTGCCGCGCGAGTTCGGTTTCACCGGCGTCCAGCGCCAGCGTCTCGACCAAATGCTCGCGGGCGGCCTCGACGGCGGCGTCGTACTCGTCGCCCAACTCGCGCGAGAGGAGCGAATCGACGCCCGCACCGCGCTCGACCAGCGAGAGCAGGTCGGAGCCTTCGATGGTCACGTCCCGCTCCCGAATCGCCTCCCGAAGTCGGTCGTTGGCGACGTTTTCGGCCATCGAGACGGCGGCGTCCAAGTCGGCGATGGCGTCCGTCAACCGAGCGAGTTCGTCGTCGCCCGTCACCCCGCCATCCGCGGTGACGCGGGCGAGTGCGGACTCCAATCCGTCGATGTCGAGCGGCGCGTCCATCCCCGCGACGCGGTGGACTTCGGCGGCGGCGAGCAGGGTGTCCCGATTCGCGGCGAAGAAGGCGAGCGGACGCTCGGGGACGAGTTCCGCCGGGGTTTCCAGCGCACCCGGTTCGACGCGTACGTCACCGTCGATGGTGACGCCCGCGAACGCCTCGTCCAGCGCGACGACGGTGGAGTACCCGCGCGCGAGTTCCGCCAGTTCCCGCGTGTCCTCCACGACTTCGACCGGCAGTTCGGGAATCACCTCGCGCGCTTTCGCGTACCGCTCGGCGTCGGTCGTCGCCAGACAGCGGTCGGTGACCCGAACGCCTTGCGGGGCCGAGAGCGGTTCGACGTCGGCCAACGCCGCCCGAACGTCCGCCGTCGGCGTTCGTTCCATCGCCGCGCGCGTGAACGCCTGTACCTCTTCGATTCTGGATGCGGCGGAACTGGGATACAGCGTTTCGAGACGCTTTTTCGCGTACGTCGTGACGGCCCGCGCTTTCACGAGCGAGAGGGCGTCTCGGTACAACTCCCGCGCCCTGTCGGTGGCGAGAAAGCCGCCGTCGTCGTCGTGTCGAATCCTGATGGCACCGCGCGCGATGGCAGCGGCCCGCCCTTCCGTGATTCCCGGCGCTCGCGCCAACGTGGCGACATCGCCGGTTTCCAACGCTCGCTCGGCGTCGTCGAGTTCCGCGAGCGCGTCCGCGGTCTTCGCACCGACGCCGGGTACCGCCTCAAGGTCCATTCGCTCCGTGATATTGCGTCATACATAAAAAACGTTCCCGACGTGCATCGGTGAAAAGACGGTTCCGCACCCGAAGTGGAGCGTCGAAATCGAATCGAACTGCGACGACACGGACGCGTGACGAGGCGCTTTTGCCCGTTCGCAACAATCACGAGGTATGCCAACCGTCGAGGAGAAACTGGCCGCCGCGAAGGCAGACCTCGCGGAGCGCGACGGCGTGCTCGTCGCGTTCAGCGGTGGGGTCGATTCGAGCGTCGTCGCCGCTATCGCCCACGATGCGCTGGGGGACGATGCCGTCGCATGCACCGCGAAGAGCGAAACCCTACCCGAGGCCGAACTCGGGGACGCGAATCGTGTCGCCGACGAAATCGGAATCCGCCACGTCGTCGCCGAGTTCAGCGAGTTGGACGACCCGAACTTCGTCGAGAACGGCGACGACCGCTGTTATCACTGCCGGACGATGCGCCTCGGTGCGATGTTCGACAAGGCGGCCGAACTCGACATCGATATCGTCTGCGACGGGACGAACGCCGACGACGTATCCGCAGGGCACCGCCCCGGCCTCCGCGCCGTCGAGGAGTTGGACGCCTACTCGCCGCTCCTCCAACACGACATCTCGAAGGCCGAGGTCAGGGAAATCGCGGAAGCGTACGACCTCTCCGTCGCCGACAAACCCGCGATGGCATGTCTCTCCTCGCGCATCCCGACCGGTTTGGAAGTGACCGAGGAACGCCTCTCCCGAATCGAACGCGCCGAAACGGTGCTCCGCCAGTGGGGGTTCACCCAGTTCCGCGTCCGCGACCACGACGGACTGGCGCGCATCGAAATCGGCGAGGAGGAACTGCCCCGAGCGTTGGACGAGGAGTTCGTTCGCGCCGCACGGGACCACCTGACGGACCTCGGATTCGAACACGTCACGCTCGACCTGCACGGCTATCGGACGGGAAGTGTTAGTCCGGAGGGCGATGCCGATGAGGCATCGAACGGCGAACGGGGAGGAACGACCCGCGAGCAAGCCGGCGGCGATGCGAGCGAGTCGGGACCCCAAGGCGAACCGCTGGTCGAAGACGTGTTCAGCACGGAGTATCCGACCGGTGGTCAGTAGAAAGCAGCGTCGGGCGTTCGCACCCGAAGGGTGGCAGTCTGCTGGCACGCGAACTGCGGTCTGTAGCTGCTGGCACGCGAGCTAAGGGTAGGCACGAACGCTACCGCTCCGTTGGAGATAAACTCCCTTAGTTATAACCCGGTTACGAACGTCGAAAGGTGCCATTGCGTGATTCCGAATATCCGAGGAGGACGGGAGAACGGTTCAAAACCGTCACTTGCCCGTCCACTTCAGGAGGAGCAAGGTGCCTTCGAACAGGCCGACCATCGTGATGGCGACGAGGAACGGAGCCATCCCGGTCGGGTCGGGGCTGAACAGGAACGCGAACCCGGCGAACCCACCCCAGAAGTACAGCCGTCGGTTGGCCATCCACTGGCGCGTCGTCAGGCCCATCATGATGGCGAGCATGATGAGAAGCGGAATCTGGAAGACGACGGCCAACACGCCCATCATCATCAGAATGAGGTTGAACGTCTTCGTCAGACCGAACGCGACGGCGACGTTCGCGCTCTGTGTGTACGACAGGAAGTAAGTGAAGATGGCGGGGAGGATGAGGAAGTACGCGAAGCTGACGCCCACGAACGCGAGGACGAGGCTCGTCGGCACCGCCGCGAGGTAGTATCGACGCTCGTGCGGGTAGAGACCGGGGCGCATGAAGAGGTACGTCTCGTACACCATGACGGGGAGGGCGATAATGAGACCCGCGAGGCTGGCGACCTTGAGTTTCGTCATCACGAGTGCCAGCGGCGCGTAGAGCCGTGGTCGGGTTTCGGGACCGACCGGCAGAATCTGATTCCAGAGGAAGTTGATGACGTGATCCGCGAACGGGAGGGTGATGAGACTCACGACGCCAGCGATGACGAGGACGATGGCGAGCCGTTTTATCATCTCCTCTACGTGGTCGGCGAGCGGCATCTCCTCGTCGTCCATCGGCTGGCTCGGCCGCTCGACTGCTGGCTCCGGGTCCTCGGGCGCGTACAGGTTCTCGTCCGGCGGCTCCGGCGCTTCTTCCGACGCCGGGACCTTCGATATATTACTGCCTGCCGTCGCCTCCGATTCTTCGCCCATTCACCCGGGGATAAGCAGCCGAGTTATTATAGGCTTTCTTCATCTTGCGAGACGGGAAGATTGATAACTGGCAGGGGGTTACCATTCCCAAGCAATGTCTACCTCGGGGAACAGTCTCATCGACGAGGATACCGCCAACACCGTCGCTTCCGGACGTGAAACCATCGGAGCGATGCTTTCGACGGCACAGACACACCTTCAGAAAGTCTTCATCGTATTCGTTCTCGGCTTCATCGGCATGTTCTACGCCATGTCGATGGTGGTGTGGCCGTTCCTGCGCGACGTGACGACCTCCGAGATGTCACAGACAGTGATGAAACACGTCGAAATCGTCGCGGTGACGCCGTTCGACGTCATTCTCCTCCAAGCGAAAATAGCGATGTTCTCCGGTATTATTCTCGCTATCCCCGTTTTGCTCTATCTCGGCCGTGATTCGATTCGGCAACGCGAATGGTATCCCGAGTTCTCCATCACCTATTGGAAGATAATCCCGCTGGTCGGCCTCGCGGCGGCCCTGTTCATCGGCGGACTGGCCTACGGATACTCCGTCTATCTCCCGCTGATGTTCCAGTTCCTCGCCAAGAACGCGGTGCAGGCGAACCTGAGCCCGAAGTACGGTATCGTGCAGTGGACCGAGTTCGTCCTCATTATCTCGCTTTCGTTCGGTCTGGCCGCGGAACTGCCGCTCATCATGAGCGGCCTCAGCTACTCGGGCATCGTCAAATACGAGACGTTCCGCGACAAGTGGCGCTACGCAATCCTCACCATCTTCGTCTTCGGCGCGGTCGCGTCCCCGCCGGACCCGTTCACGCAGGTCATGTGGGCGATTCCGCTCGTCATCCTCTACGGATTCAGTCTCTATCTGTCGAAAATCCTCGTCACCATCAAGCGCGGGAGCAGCAAGGTGAGCATCAGAAAATCGGTGGCGGAGCGGTGGAACTACCTCCTCGGTATCGCACTCATCGCCGGTGGCGCGACGTACCTCTTCTTCAGCCGAGCCGGGGTCAGCTACGTGAACAGCCAACTGCTCCCGGCACTTCCGGCCGGGTTCCGACCCGCGGCGTTCTCCCCCATCGAGGAGGCGCTGGGCATGCCGCGCGGAACGGCCATCCTCCTCGTCGCCGGAGCGGTCGGGCTGGTCGCCCTCGTCGTCGCCGCTCTCTACTACCTGTTCGTCTCGCTCGAAGCGAACGCCGCAGTCGGCCAGCAGCGCGGTGGCGCACCGGCCGCGATCGACATCGAACAGCTCGACGCCGCCGGGGTTCGGGCCGCTCCGCCCGAAGTGTTCACCGATATGGACGAGGGCGAATCGCTCGACTACGCCCGCGCCGCGATGGAGGCCGACCAACCCGAGAAGGCGCAGGCCATCTTCGACCGTTTCGACGAAGCGAACGCCGAAGAGGAAGAAGAAGCGGAAGCCGCGGAATCGAACCCGGAGGTCCGCGAGGCCGAGGGCGCACCGCTCGCCGAGGACGTCGCCCAGCAACCGAGCCAAGAGGCCCAAGAAGAGGGCAACGTCCTCCAGCGCACCGCCGCGGGCATGACGAACGCGTTCACGGAAGACGAGACGACCGAGGACGACATCGGCGGCTACTACTACGACTTCGCGTTCATCCTCCAGAGTCTCACGTCGAAGTTCTTCCGCATCGTCGGCGTGTTCATGCTCGTGCTCGCCAGCGTGTTCGTCTACCTGTACCAGGGCGGCATCGGCGACATCAACAGCGACTTCACGAGCCGTGTGCCACAGTCGATACTGGCGAACGGTCAACAGCTCAACGTCGTCACCCTGCACCCGGTCGAGGCGCTCATCTTCGAGGTGAAGATAAGCACCCTGCTCGCCGCCGTGTCGGTGCTCCCGATGGTGCTCTACTACAGTTGGCCCGCGATGAAGGAGCGCAAACTCGTCAGGGGCAACCGCAACGTGTTCTTCCTGTGGGGTGGCACGCTGTTCGTCGGACTCATCGTCGGGAGCTACGTCGGCTACACCATCGTCGCCCCGAACATCATCTCGTGGCTCGTCACCGACGCCCACAACGCCGACATGCTCATCTACTACCGAGTGAAGGCGTTCTTCTGGCTCGTGTTCCTCACCACGGTCGGCATCGGGTTGCTCGCCGACGTACCGGTGACGATGTTCCTGTTCCACTGGGCCGGAATCGTCCCGTTCGAGTCGATGTTCGAATACTGGCGCGGCGTCGTCATCGGCGTCTTCGCCGTCGCCGCGCTGGTGACCCCCGACAGCCTCTACACGATGTTCCTCGTCGCCATCCCCGTCTCCGTCGCGTACATCTTCGGACTGAGCGTCCTCTGGATAGGGACGCTCGGCGGACGACGCGCCTGACGCTGGGCTTAAGTATTCCTCCCGGAATATCCCGGTATGACCAAGATAAGCGTCGAAGTGCCCGACGAACTCCTCTCGGATTTGGACGACCACGTGGGCGACGACGGGAAGTTCGTCAACAGGAGCGAGGCGATTCGCGCTTCGATTCGAAAGATGCTGGACATTCTGGACGAGATCGACGAACGCCACGGGAGACTTGAAGATGACTGAGCGGCGTGACGCTCACTCGGTACTGGCCACCGGGCAACTCGGCCTCACCGCGCTGTTCGTGACGGCGCTCGTGACGGCACAGCTCACGGCGGCGAAGGTGCTCCAGTTCACTATTCCGCTCACCCTGCCGATTACGGGCGACGCGCTCGTCCTTCCGGGGGCGGCGCTGGCCTACGCGCTGACCTTCTTCGCCTCCGACTGCTACGCCGAGGTGTACGGACGAAAGGCGGCCCAGCGACTGGTCAACGTCGCCTTCGTCATGATATTCGTCATGCTGGTGCTCGTCTGGTCCACCATCGAAGCGCCCGCCGCGCAGAACAGCGTGGACCCCGCCAAGTTCCGCACCGTCCTCAGCGCGAGCACGAACATCGTCGTCGGAAGCCTCTGTGCCTACGTCGTCAGTCAGAACTGGGACGTCATCGTCTTCCACCGAATCCGCGACCTCACCGACGGCGACCACCTCTGGGCTCGCAACATCGGGTCCACGGCGAGCAGTCAGGCAATCGATACCGTCATCTTCGTCGGCGTCGCGTTCTACGCGCTCCCGCGCTTCGCCGGTATCGGGCCGATACTCCCGGAGAACGTCATCCTCTCGCTCATCGTCGGCCAGTACGTCTTCAAACTGTTCGTCGCGCTGCTCGACACGCCGTTCGTCTACGCCGTCGTCGGGTTTCTCCGGTCGCAAACGTCCGCAAGTAGGGTGCCGAGTTCGGCCGACTGAACGCGGACTTCAGTCTCGGTCCAATCGCTGTGCGAAGCCGAACTTCGGTTTTACGTCATCGACGCGGATTTCGACCGTCTCTCCCTCCTCGGTGTTCGGAACGAACAACGTGTACTCCTCGACTTTCGCCACGCCGTCGCCTTCGCTCCCCACGCCTTCGATGGTCACTTCGAGGGTGTCGCCGGGTCTGACGGGCGCGGTGAGGCGTTTCCGGGCGACGAGGTAGACCTCGGAGGACTCGTCGCGCGAGGCGTCGGGACTCATGGTTCGAACGTACTCGAACTCGGGTTCCATGTCCTCGCGCAGGTCGTCCAAGTCCGGGCCTTGGAACACCTTGACCACGAAGTCGCCGCCGGAATCGAGGAGTTCGAGCGCCGTCTCGAACGCCTGTCG
Organism: Haladaptatus sp. T7; assembly: GCF_026008575.1. Lineage (NCBI taxonomy): Archaea > Methanobacteriati > Methanobacteriota > Halobacteria > Halobacteriales > Haladaptataceae > Haladaptatus > Haladaptatus sp. T7. The sequence goes on along the minus strand of NZ_BROP01000005.1, from coordinate 368,960 downwards.
GGCGAGGTACACCGAGCGAGCGTGGTCGAGGCTGTACTCGCCGGTCATGTTCGGTGCCATGTCCGAGAGAACGACGTCGGCGGACCCGGCGACGTCGATGACCTCCTCTTGGGTTTCCTCCTCGGTCATGTCGCCGCGGATGGTTTCCACGCCGTCGATGTCCTTGATTCGCTGCAGGTCGACCCCGATGACGGTGCCGGTGTCGCCGACTTCCTCGGCGGCGACTTGGAGCCAACCGCCGGGGGCCGCCCCGAGGTCCACGACCGTCTCGCCCTCGTGGAGGAGGTGTGCGGATTCGTCCAACTGCTTGAGTTTGTAGGCCGCCCGCGAGCGGTAGCCTTGCTGCTTGGATTTGTTGTAGTAGTGGTCTTTACGGGCCATTCGTTGTGAGACGGTTGTCTACGCGGATGTTTACGCCCTTCGTTCGTCGCCCCGCCGCTGGCCGTTACGACCAAAATGAATGATTCGCCGACGGGAAACTACCCGTCTCGATACTCACATTCGGCCTGATGCCGAATGAGATCCGATTTGTTCTTGCCACCGACGAAGACCTTCTTCTTACAGTAATTACAGACTCCCCATCGAGGGTCGTCTTCGTCGAGCGTGTATTCTTCCGGCCGCCACTCCTGCGACATATACGTTCAGAATACCTTCTAGCGTAAAACGTTTATCAAAAATCTTTATATTATCTACTGTAATAATCGGGAGACTGCGGTGAGTTAAACTCTGGCCGCTCCCGGTTCCTATCCGATGTCCGTTGTTTCTGCACGGCACCTCGCGCGCGCGAACGGGTGACTTTTTATGCCACCCTTTCATAGGAATCACCAACATGTTCAAGGCTATCGTGAGCGCGGATACGCTCCGGACGACGATCGATTCCGTGGGCGTTCTGGTGGATGAATGCAAGATCCACCTCGAGGAGGATGGCCTCACCATCAAGGCAGTGGACCCGGCCAACGTCGGAATGGTGGACCTCCAACTCGATTCCGAAGCATTCGAATCCTACGAGGCTGACGGGGGCGTCCTCGGCGTCAACCTCGACCGTCTCGAAAGCATCGCTGGCATGGCCAGCTCCGACCAACTCATCGAGATGGAGTTGGACGAAGAGACGCGCAAACTCCACATCAAGATCGACGGACTCGAATACACCCTCGCGCTCATCGACCCCGATTCCATCCGCCAAGAACCCGACATCCCGGACCTCGACCTCTCGGCGACCATCGTCGTCGAAGGGTCCGACATCGACCGCGCGGTCAAAGCCGCCGACATGGTTTCCGACCACATCGCCCTCGGCGTGAACGAGGACGACGAGATATTCTACGTCGAAGCCGAAGGCGACACCGACAACGTCGACCTGAAACTCGACCGCGACGACCTCATCGACCTCACGACCGGTCCCGCCCACTCCCTGTTCAGCCTCGACTATCTCAAAGACATGAACAAGGCGATCCCGAACGACGGCGAAGTGTCCATCGACCTCGGCGAGGAGTTCCCCGTCAAGCTTCACTTCGAAATCGCGGAAGGCATGGGTGACGTGACCTACATGCTCGCGCCGCGTATCCAGAGCGACTGAGGAAAAACGACTCGATTCGATTTTCGCTTCTACAGGTTCCGGTCGATGACCGCCTTCGCCGACTGGGCCTTCTCTTTCCACCCGTACCCGGCCTCGTAGACGTGACGCTTGGTTTCGACCAGTTCCTCCGGCGTGGACTCCTCGAACCCGCCGCGTCCCCACGTTCCGCTCTTGTGGAGCCACTCGACGACGTTCTCGCGCGTCTCGGGCCACGACAGGCCGACCATCTCGTACCACGCGATCATGGCGAAGACGGCGTTGTCGTGACAGCCCGGAACGCTTCCCTTCTCGTAAATCGTCCGCATCGGCTCGAAGCTCGGCTCCGAGACGGTCTCCCGGAACTCGTCGGCGGTGAGGAGGCGTAAGGTTCCGTCGCTCTCCACGACCCGCTTTTCGTGACGAAGGCGGTCGAGCGCCGCCACGTGCGTGGCGTTCCAACGGCCGTGAACCGCGTCGCGGAGTTCCTCCTCCGTCACCGAATCGGCCGAGAGCACCGCGATGATGTCGGTATACGCTTTCTCGATGTCCGTCCACGGCTCCCCGTCGAACCGGCAGTCCGGGCCGTGGAGGTTCGTCGTCGTTCGACAGTCGGGGCACGGATAGGCGAAGCGTGGCACGAACCCCGCTTCTCACGCCCCGGTAATAGGTGATTGGATTCGACCGAACCGGGGAAACGCGGGATTTCCGCGGGGGTCGAGTCGGGGAAATCTCGCGTTACCGCGCGACCGTCGCGTTTATCGGGCACCGCTCGAAAAGGCGATTAATGAATTCGCTCCATGCCCGATACCCGTTTCTCGCGTCCGCTCGCGAGGCGGTTCGGGACGCGAACCTCGACCTCGCGGCAGTCATCGCGGGGGAGGGCGACCGCCACCCGGCAGTCGAGCGCGGCGTGGAGCGCGTGCGACGGGCGCTCCTCGACGGGACCGTGCGCGCGCCGGACGACGGGCGACGCTGGTCGACGTCGGCGGAGGTGCTTTCGTACCCCATCGCCCGGATGTTGGTGTCGCTCCTCGACGCGCCGGGAGCGGTCGAGAAGTACGCCAACGCCGAGGCGACGACGGCCTACGAGCGGTTCACCGCCGACTTCGAGACGCCGGATGACGGACTGAAAAGCACGCGGGGCGCGTCGCTCACGCTCGAAACGTTTCTCGCCGATTTCGACCTCGACGACGACGTAGTGACCCGTCGTGACGGGTTCGGCGTGGCCGTCTCGACCTACATCTCGCTCGCCCGGGAGTTCGGCGACGAGTGGCGACTCGTTACGCGCCAACTCGACGATGGCGTCGTGGTCGTCTCGCAGGCGGAGCTACACGAACTGCTTCGGACGGCGGTCGAAATACGCATCGCCGACGACCTTCCCCTTCCCGTCCCCGACGAAATCGGCGGGGCGCTCGCCGACGAACTGTCGGAACTGGAGTCGTCGTTCACCGACGCCGATTTCTCCCACGACATCGACACGCTCGCCCCGGAACTGTTCCCGCCGTGTATGTCGGCACTGCTCGCACGCGCTCGTGACGCGGAGTCGCTTCCCGCACACTCCGAGTTCACGCTCGTCTCGTTTCTCACGAGCATCGGACTCGACGCGGACGAAATCCTCTCGCTCTGTGAAGTTCGGTCGTCGGGACGCGCAGACCGGTTACGCGCCCGAATCGAACGGCTTCGGGACGAACGGACGACGCAGTTCGCGCCGCCGAGTTGCGCGACGCTCCAAGCGTACGGGGACTGTGTGAACAAGGACGAACGATGTGAGACGGTGACGCATCCGCTCGTGTACTACGAGGATGCGCTGGACGAAAGCGGTACCGTGACCGATTGGCGCGACCGTTAGTGTTGGTTGGCCAGCCAGAAACCGACGCCCGTCATGACGAGAACGAAGAGCGTGATGACGCCGACCATTTCGAGCGCACCCGCTCCCGTGATGCCGCCGGCCTCGAACTGCGAGCCGACGATAAACATCGCTACGATAAAGAAGCCAACTGACACGACGGAGACGACGATGTCGCGGAGCGTATCGCCCTCGATATCCATGTTCTGGATTTCCGGGGGTTACATCAAAAGTTCTCCGTTTCGAAGTCGGTGTCGGGAATCGTCGTTATTTCGTGACACCACGCGGTGCGAACGGGAGAACGCGTTCGATACTTGCGCTGACAGGTGAAAGCCTTAGGGTCGTTCGGCACGTACGATAATACGTCGAAACCACCGCTGTGTGGTCGGAACGCGCCGATTTTCGTCGTCAGGTTTCACGTCGGAGGAAGCACCCATGATAGACACAGCCGCTTCCGGAAAAGTATCGCTGACGCCGCTGGCCGAGACCGAGGAGACCGATCCGCGGTCCCAACGCGCCAGAGCGGAGCGCATGTCCGTCACGCCGCTCGGTGGCGGACTGTACGAAGTCGAAAGCCAGAGCGACAACACGTACTTCGTGGACCTGCTCGGGAGTCGCTGCACCTGCCCCGACCACATGATGCGGGGCGTCCGGTGCAAACACATCCGCCGGGTCGCAATCGAGATCAACGAAGGTCGCGTCCCGCCGCCGGGAAAAGAGGCAGTCGAGTGCGCGAGATGCGAGTCGGTCGTCTTCGTGGACGAGAAAACGGCGGCCGCCGGGCCGCACTTCTGTGACCGCTGCCGACTGGAACCCGGCGAACCCGTAGTCGACCGCGCGACCGGCGACCTGTTGGTCGTCGTCGCCATGACCGACTACCGGGCCAACCAAGTCGAGGTTCCGGGCCGCGACTGCACCGTCGCGGAGTACCCGACGAACGAGGGCTACCCGGCGGACGACCCGGTGGTCGAAGTGCTCTACCCGATTCCGTCGGGGCTTCGCCCCGAACAGGTCGAGCCGCGTCACGTGCGGCGCTACTCGTTCCCGCGTTCGCGGCTCCAGCGTCCCGAGCGTCCGGGAAACCAGTCGGAACTGTCCGACTTCCCGGAACCGAAGTAGTCGAACCGGTTTTTCGGTTTTTCACCCCCGACCGCGGAGCGACGGCTACTCCAAAATCTCCGTCGCCTCGTCCACCGAGAGGACCCCCTGTTCGACCGCGTGGAGAACGTCCGAGACGCTGTGTTTCGACGCCTCGTCCTCGTCGTCTTTCCACAACTCGTCCATCGTTTCACCCTCGTCCAGCGCGGTCTCCTTCTTGACCCGGTAGTTCCCGCCCTTCGTCTGGTGGACGTCCGCCGGGTGGAAGAAGTACCAGTCCTCCCGGTCGAAGCGGACGCCGATTTTCGGCTTTGCACCGAAGTTCTGTGAGAAGTACACCAGCGCTTCGACCTCCTCGCCCGTCAGATAGATGGGGTCGCCCGCGCTCGATTTCGCCTCGATGGCGTAGAACGCGTTCCCGTTTCCGGCCAGCACGTCCGGCAGTTCGCGCTGCGTTGCCCCCCCGCTCGCGGGAGCGCGCATGACCGCGAATCCCGTGTCGTCGAGCCTGTTGACGAGTTCGCGCTCCCGCCTGTCACCTTTCCGATTCGCACACATTCGGTCGATTGTCGGCGGTGGCGGGCAATAAAACGGCCGATAGCACGGTGAAGGATAAATGTGGGTGGTCGTTTCCGTTGCCAGCCGCACAGAAGTGTCGATTTGATAAGAATTATTTTCTGTAAGGTCAGTTCCCCACCGTGTGAGAACGGTGTAACTGCGATACGTCCCCTACGTCCCGTGCTGCCAGCTACCCATGTACTCTTTCTGGTCGTCCGAGAGGGAGTCGAACTCCACGCCGTCCGCGTCGAGTTTGATTTCCGCAATCTCCTTGTCGAGTTCGTCGGGCACCTCGTGGACCCCGGCGTCGTATTTCTCGCCGTTCTCGACCATCTCGCGGACGCAGACGGACTGCACGCCGAAGCTCTGGTCCATGACTTCGACCGGGTGGCCCAGCGCGATGGGCGCGGCGAGGTTGACGAGGCGACCCTCGGCGATGACGTTGAGTCGGCGGCCGTCCTCCATCTCGTACTCGTGAACGCCGTCGCGGGCGTCTCGCTCGGCGACCGCGAGGTCTGCGAGGTCGTTCAGATTGACCTCCACGTCGAAGTGCCCCGCGTTGGCGAGGAGAACGCCGTCCTTCATGACTTCGAAGTGTTCTTTCGTGATGACGTCGCGGTTACCCGTCGTCGTGATGAACACGTCGCCGACTTCGGCGGCCTCGGCCATCGGCATCACGTCGTAGCCCTCCATGTGGGCTTCGAGCGCGCGGCGGGGTTCGACTTCCGTGACGATGACGTTCGCGTTCTGGCCCGCCGCCTTCTTCGCGACGCCCTTGCCACAGTAGCCGTAGCCGCCGACGACGACGTTCTTCCCGGCCCACGAGAGGTTGGTCGTCATGGCGATGGTCGCCAGCGACGACTCGCCGGTGCCGTGTACGTTGTCGAACAGGCGCTTCATCGGCGTGTCGTTGACGGCGAAGACGGGGTAGTCGAGCGCGCCGTCCTCGTCCATCGCGCGGAGTCGGTGCACGCCGGTCGTCGTCTCCTCACAGCCGCCGACGACGGTTTCGATGAGTTCGGGATGGTCCTCGTGGATGGCCGCCACCATGTCCATGCCGTCGTCCACCGTGATGGTGGGTTCGAGGTCGATGACGGACTCGATGGCCTCGTAGTAGCCCTCGTCGTCCACACCACGCTTCGCGTAGCTGGTGATGTTCGGGTGTTCGTCCAGCGCGGCGCTCACGTCGTCGTGCGTCGAGAGCGGGTTGCACCCGGTGACGGCGACTTCCGCGCCACCCTCCGCGAGCGTCTCGACGAGAACTGCGGTCTTCGCCTCGACGTGCATCGCCATGCCGATTCGCTGGCCCTCCAGCGGTTTGTCGGCGACGAACTCCTCCTGAATCGTCGTCATTATCGGCATGTGCTGGCGCGCCCAGTCCATCTTGCGGTGCCCCTCGGCGCGAGCGGACTCAACGTCGTCCAACTGCTCGCTTATCGGCGGATAGGTTCCCATACGTTCGAGATGGGCGAGCGCGTTCAAAACGGTACCGAAGGCGGTCAACGCCTATTCGTCGTCGGAGTCGTCACCGCGGTCGTCGTGGCCCTTCTTCCCCTTGTCGTGTCCCTGTTTGTGGCCGTTGTCACGGCCGTTTCCGGGGTGGTCGTCGTGGCCGTTACCGGGATGGTCACCGTCTGCTCCGTGTCCCTGTTCGTGTTCCGCACCGTGACCGTTTCCGGGGTGGTCGTCGGCGTCGTGGCTCGACTTCGCGTGGTCGGCTTTCTTCTGTGCACCGGGGTTGTGGGACGTCACCCACGTCGAGATGACTCTCCCCGGGTGTTTCACGTCCTCGCCCGAGAGCAGTTTGTGGACGAACGAGGAGACACCGTGACCGAAGGAGTCGTCGGATTCGACGTCCTCGTTCGCGGGCGCGACCAGCGCGACGGTCGTCGAATCGGTCAGGTTCCCTTTCGTCGCCACGACGTGGATGGTGGTGTTGTTCGCAGGAGTCGGTAGTGCAATGGTTCCGTTTTCGTCGGTGGTGTAACTCCCGGCACCCGCGTAGGTGGAGTTGTTGAGCGCCTCGACGGAGACCGAGGCGTTCTCGGCCGCCGTTCCGTTCGTGGTCACAGTCACGACGACGCTCTCGTTTTGGGAGACACCGACCGTCAGTCCGTCAGTGCCAGTCGTTGCAAAGACGGGCGCGGCGACGGAGAGCAGCACCGCCGCCGCGAGCAGTATCGCAAATCGTTTTGCTGTCATGCGATTTCTTCCACCGGGGATGCCCCCATAAACCCCGATTCCCGTTTGGCATCGTTATATTTGTACATAAATAGTTCAGAGAACGCTAGAGAGTTTAAAAACCGATATGATCGTTCAATTTACCGTTGATGACAGCTACAGAGTATGTATTCTCAGGCGTGAAATACCCCTCGTAAGTGAGCCGTAGCTATCTACTCGATAGCGCGTTTGACGAGTTCCTTCGCCCGCTTTTCTGCGTTCTCCATCACCGAATCTTCGTCCAACGTGAGTGGTTTTCTATCTGCCATGAGAACAGTCCCGTCACAAATCGTATGCCTCACGTCGCTGCCGCGCGCGGCGTAGGCGAGGTGGCTCACGAGGTCGTGATGGGGAACGAGGTGGGCCGACGACAGGTCGATTACGGCGAGGTCGGCGTTCGCACCCTCCTCGATGCGGCCGCTGTCGAACCCGAGGGCGGTCGCGCTTCCGCGTGTCGCCATCTCCACGACCGACTCGGCGGCGACCGCGCTGGCGTCGTTCGCGGCGAGTTTCCCGAGCATGGCCGCGTCTCGCATCTCGCCGAACATGTCGAGGTCGTTGTTCGACGCCGCGCCGTCCGTCCCGAGTCCGACCGTGACGCCCGCGTCCAACATCGCCTGCACGGGGGCCATCCCGCTGGCGAGTTTCATGTTCGAGGCCGGACAGTGGATGACGCCCGTGCCCGTCTCCGCCAGCAGGTCGATTTCCGTCGTGTTGACGTGGACGCCGTGGGCGACGAAATCGGACTCGCCGGTCATACCCTTCTCGCGGGCGTATTCGAGCGGTCGTTTCCCGCGCTCCTCGACGATGGGGGCAACCTCGTCGCGGGTTTCGTTGGCGTGGTAGTGGAGCGGGACGCCGAGGTCACGCGTGCGGGAGATGTAGTCGTCCAGATACTCCTCGCCGACCGTCGTGAGACTGTGTGGCATCACGGCCGTTTTGATGCGGCCGTCCGCCGCGCCGTCGAACTCCTCGGCGATGGCGAGGCTCGTCTCGAAGTCCTCGCGGGCGACTTCCTCGTCCTTGCCGATGGTCACCACGCCGTGGCCGATTCGGGCGCGAAGCCCCGCCTCCTCGACGGCTTCGGCAACCTCGTCGACCTCGAAGTACATGTCCGCGAAGCCGGTCGTCCCGGATTTTATCATCTCCAGCATGCCGAGTTCGGTTCCGGCACGCACGTCCTCCGGCGTCAGGGCGGCCTCGACCGGCCACACGTCCTCGCGGAGCCACGAATCGAGCGGTTTATCGTCCGCATACCCGCGAAGGAGCGTCATCGCGGCGTGACAGTGGGCGTTCACGAGGCCCGGAATCACGAGGCCGTCGTTGGCGTCGAGCGTCTCGTCGGCGTCCGCGACGTCGCCGACGGCGAGAATCGTCCCGTCGTCCTGGTCTATCAGTACGTCGGCTCGTTCGACGGTCATGTCCGGTCGCAGTACCTGCCCCCCGGCGATTCGGAGCGTCGTCATGGCTCGGGGTTGTCGTCGCTCTCGCATGACTCTGGTGGATTGGAGTCCGCGATACGGTACGTTTTATCACGGTTTGCAGTTTGAACCGGGAAAGCAAGAGTAATCCGTCTGGCCGACCGAACCCGAGATAATGCGAATCGCGGTCCCTAACAAGGGCAGGTTGCACGACCCGTCGATGGAATTGCTCGAACACGCCGGGCTGCATGTCGTGGACGGTGCGGACCGCAAGCTGTACGCGAACACCGTCGACCCGGACGTGACGCTGTTGTTCGCCCGAGCCGCCGACATCCCGGAGTACGTGAGCGACGGCGCCGCCGACATCGGCATCACCGGTCTCGACCAGATGCGGGAGGCGAACCCCGGCAACGTTTCGGACCTCCTCGATTTGGGCTACGGCCAGTGTCGGCTCGTGTTGGCAGCACCCGAGGAGGGAGACATTAACGAAGTCGCCGACCTCGCGGGTAAAACCGTCGCCACCGAGTTTCCAAACGTCGCGGAGCAGTACTTCGCCGAAACCGAAATATCGCCCGAAATCGTGGAGGTCTCGGGTGCGACGGAGCTCACCCCGCACGTCGATATGGCCGACGCCATCATCGACATCACGAGCACCGGAACGACGCTCAAGGTAAACCGCCTCGGCATCATCGACGAGGTGCTGTCGAGTTCGGTTCGGCTGTTCGCCCGCGAGGACGTGGTGGGCGACGATAAGGTCGAACAGGTGATGATGGCGCTCCAGTCGGTCATCTCCGCGGAGGGCAAACGCTACCTCATGATGAACGCACCCGAGGACAAACTCGACGAGATTCGGGACGTGATTCCCGGTCTCGGCGGGCCGACGGTCATGGACATCGCCGGGAACGGCAAGGTCGCCGTCCATACCGTCGTCGACGAGCAGGACGTGTTCGAGACCATCAACGAGGTCAAGCAACTCGGTGCCAGCGGCATCCTCGTGACGGAAATCGAACGGCTCGTGGACTGACGACCGTTTCAGTTCGGCGGCTATTTTGCCATCTTTCGCGCGTCCGCGAAACACGTAGTGAGGAGAACGACTGGGAAGAAGCAGAGAGAACGACCGGAGGAAAGTGGAGAGAACGAACAGAGGAGAAGCGGACAGGACCGATTTCTACGCGCCCAACTCGGCCAGTAGATGGGAAAGCTGTAACCGGTCGCTCGTTCCTCGCGCCAAGTCCATGTCGATTTCCGCCGCGAGGACGACCAGTTCGGCGAGTTCGTCGCCCGAATAGCGGTTTTGCCGGAACGCGTCCATGATGGCTTCGAGCACTTCCTCGCCGCTGTAGCCGTCGTCCACGAGCAGGTCGTCCAAGTCCTTGCGGGCGTCGTTGAAATCGCCGCGCTCGGCCTTGTCGAGCATGTCGCCGATTCGCCCGCTGATACCGAACTCGCGGATGACTTCGTAGTCGTCGCTGTGAACCCGACCCTCCTGTTCGTACAGCAATTGCGCGTACAGGATGGCCTTCCGCACGTCGCCTTTCACGTAGGCGGAGATGAACTGAATCCCGTCTTCGTCGTACTCGACCCCTTCGTCGTCCAGAATCGACCGGAGGACGGTTTCGATTTCGCCACCGGTCGGTTTGCGCATCGAGACGGGGAAGCAGCGAGATTTGATGGGCGGAATGAGTTTCGTCGGTTGGCGCGTGGTGATGACGAACTGGGTCGTCTCGTGGTACTGCTCCATCACGCGGCGGAGCGCCTGTTGGAAGTCCTCGCGGATGGATTCGGCGTTGTCGAGGACGATGGTCTTGTACGAACCCGTCGATGGCGCGTAGCCCGCGTACTCCTTGAGGACGTGGTTTATCATCTCGCGCTTCGACCAGTTGCGCTTGTACTTCTTCTTGCCCGAGCCCTGCCGGTACTGTTTCGAGAACTCGGTTTGGCCCTGCAGGAAGTTGGAAAATCGGGGGTCCTCCCGAATCTCCTTTTTCGTCCGGTCGAAGAAGTCCGCGACGTTGATCTCCACGAGGTCGTTGTCCGGGTCGTCGTGTGCCTCGCGTGCCAATGCGCGCACGGCGGCGGTCTTCCCGCTCCCTTCCGGGCCGTGAAGAACGAGGTTTATCGGCTCGTTCACCGCCCGCTCCAGATAGTCGCGTACCTCCGGTTGGGGCAGGTCGGCGAGGTCGGGCGCGTGCGTTTGGGTCCACAGCGGCGACTCCATTGGGAATCGGTAGGGAGTCGCCGGACAAGAATCGGTCGGTTGCGTCGCGCGGCAAAAAATAGCAGCCGATGAACACGCTCGACGAAAGAAACAACCGAGGACGTTACAAGAGGTCCCCGAACGCGTCGAAGACCGACGCGACGACGCTCGCGTTCGTCGTGTCGGTTCCCGCGCTAGTCGTCGTCCCTGCCTGCGTCGTCGTGGTTCCGGCACTGGTCGTTTCAGTCCCGGCCATCGTTTCGTTTCCTGCGCTGGTCGTCGTCGCGGCTTGCGTCGTCGTGGTCTCCTGTGCGGTCGTCGCCGGAGCGGCCGTCGTGGTCGGCTGTGCGGTCGCCGTACCAGTCTGCGTCGTCGTTTCCGCCGTCGTCGTCTCTGTCGTCGTCGGCTGTTCCGTCGTCGTTGCCGCCGTCGTGGTCGTCTCGTTGCCAGCCGCTTCGAGCGTTATCGACGCGATTTCACCGAAGTTACGGGTGTACACGCCGTGAGTGAACGTTCCAGGGTTTGCACCGCTGGTGTCTATCTCGAAGTTCACGTCCGTGCTCTGACCGGAGTCCAAGGTGACGTTCTTGCGCTGAACCACGTTACCCTCCAACCGGAAGTCCACGGGTTGCGTGAGTTGCTGGTCGGTCGGGTTGCTGATGGTCGCGCTCACGGAGATCGTCTCCCCGATGGTCGCGTTCGACGGCGCTTCGAGGTTGCTCACCTCGAACGACGGACCGAGGTCAGAGACGTTCTCCACGGAACCGCTTTCCGCTTGGGTCGTGGTGGTCGTCTCTGCCGTCGTGGTCGTCATTTCCGCCGTCGTTTCGGGCGTCGTGGTCGTCGTCTCTGCCGCCGTCGTGGTCGGCTGTTCCGTCGTCGTCTTCACACACCCACATTCGCTCGTTCCGGTCGAGGTGGTGGTCGTTCCACCGGCCTGCGTCGTAGTCGTCGTAGTCGTCGGTTGTGCGGTCGTGGTCGCTGCCGCCGTCGTGGTCGCCGCACCCGTCGTCGCGGACGTGGTGGTCGGCGTTTCGGTGGCGGTCGCGGTCGTCGTTTCCGGCGTCGTGGTCGTCGTAGTCGTCGCACCGCCGCCGTTCTCGACGGTCACGTAGGCCGGGTCGACGACGATGTTGTTATCGACCACGTACGGCAGGTCCGCGCTGCCACCCGACGTCACGAAGTCGTACACCTGATTGTCGTTGGTGTCGAGATGCGCCATCGCGATGAGCGTCTGGCTCTCCGTCAACGGCTTATCGAGCGTCACGGTGACGTTCTCGTGCGTTCCCGGCTCGAGGTACTCCGAAGCGCCGACGACGCTGCCGACGACGTTCCCGTCGAGCAGGCTCGTGTCGTGAATGGCGACGAAGCCACCCTCCGACATGGTGACGGAATCGACCGTGACGGTCTGCCCGTCACTGGTCTGGTTGTCGAACGTGACGTTCGCGTCCAGCGGTTGCTGGGTCGGCTGTTCCGGGACGCCGGGCTGGCCCGGCATCTGCGGAAGGGTCACGTTCTGCGGCGCATCCACGATGAGCGTCGTGTTCTGTATCGTGATGTCGCGGAGCACCACGCGGACGGTATCGAGGTCGCCCGTCGTCGCCGCCGCGTTGGCTTGCTCCGAGACCTTGTCCACGTCGGTCTGCGAGACGCTCGGTCCGCGCTGGACGACCTCCTCCGCCGAGCCGTTCTGGAGCAGCGCCGTCGTGTTGATGCGAACCGTCTCGTCCTTCAGGTCGACGCCGCTGATGACTTCGGTGCGGTCGGGCTGGGTGCTGTCACCCACCACGAACGACCACTCGGCGATGGAGAGCGATTCGATGCGGAACACGAACTGCTGTCCCGTCTGATTCGTCTCGTTCCCCATCGTGGGGCCTTGCTGGCCCACCGAAATTTGAGCGTCGTCGACGACGGCCTCGCCGTTCGCCGTGTACGGTCCGTCGACGGTGCCGTTACCGATAACGAAGTCGTACACTTGGTTCGAGTTCGTGTCCATGTGCGGCATCGCGATGAGCGTCTCCGTCTCGTTGATGGGTCGCGCGAGCGTCACGGTGACGTTCTCGTGCGTTCCCGGTTCGAGATACACGGAGTTGCCCAACACGCTGCCGACGACGTTCCCGTCGAGCAGGCTCTGGTCGTGGATGGCGACGAAGCCACCCTCTTGCATGGTCACGGACGAGATGACGATGGTCTCGCCGTCACTTTGTTGGTCGTTTATCGTTACGTTTGCCTGCGATGTGTTCATCTGTGTCACATCGTTCAGGTTCGTAACTTGCGTTTCCGGTGCCGTACTTGACCCTCCCGAAGTCGCTAGCGATGTCGCAACACCGCCGGCGAAGACGACGAGAAGGGACACGAGTACAGCACTTACTGTTCTCGGGATTCGTGTCATATCTCTCCCATTCCGCGAACGATGCGACGACGAGGCGACCGATAAACGCCGTCCACCGTTCACAGGTTAAGACGCCGATTCGTCGGGTTAGGTCGCTCCTTCCCCGGACGGCGCGGACACGCGGCGGGACGAACAACCGACGATTTCCGACCGCCACAGCGACGCTTTCGAAGGCTGTTTAATCGTCGGCCATCGATTTGGGGTCAATGTCGATGCGCGTTACCTTCCTCGGAACCAGCGGGGCAGTGCCGACGACGGACCGAAACCCGAGTTCTATCCTCGTCAACCGGGAAGGCGACCGCCTGCTCTTCGACGCCGGTGAGGGAACCCAGCGCCAGATGATGCGCTTTGGCACCGGCTTTACCGTCTCCGACCTCTTCATCACGCACCTCCACGGCGACCACATCCTCGGAATCCCCGGACTGGTGCAAACGTGGGATTTCAACGACCGCGACGACCCGCTCATGATATACACGCCGCGCGGAACCGGCGACGACATCGACGCGCTCGTTCGCACGGCGGGTCACCAACCGTCGTTTCCCATCCACATCACCGAAGTCGCGCCCGGCGAGGTCGCCGTCCGACGCGACGAGTACGAGGTCCGCACCTTCCGCACCGACCACGACGCGAACTCGCTCGGCTACGCGTTGGTCGAGGACGAACGGAAGGGCCGCTTCGACCGCGAGCGGGCGGAGGAACTCGGCGTCCCCGTCGGTCCGAAGTTCCAGCAACTCCACGCCGGAAACCCCGTCGAACTCGACGACGGCACCGTCGTCCGCCCCGAGCAAGTCGTCGGCGAACCGCGACCCGGTCGCCGGTTCGTCTACACCGGCGACACCCGTCCCACCGAGCAAGTCGTCTCCGAGGCGGAAAACGCCGACTTGCTCGTCCACGACGCGACGTTCGCCGACGACCGGAAGGACCGCGCGAGGAAGACCGCCCACTCGACCGCGAGACAGGCCGGGAACGTCGCCCGGCGCGCCGATGCGGCTCGCCTCGCCATCACGCACGTCTCCTCGCGCTACGCCGGAAACGTCTCCGAGCACCTGAAAGAGGCCCGCGAGGAGTTCGACGGCGAGGTCTTCGCCCCCGACGACGGCGACCTCATCGACGTTCCCTTCCCGGACGAGTAGGACCATTCGAACGGACGCGAGGCCAGCGGACGCCGTTTTGGAGCTCTCATCGGTGGACGATTTCGCACGAGGGTCGCGTGAAGCCACACAAACGTCCCCGGCGCGCGCTGGCACAGCCCTGAGGACAGCGAGCGGCGCCGCCGCGAGCCGTCGTCCGAAGGGGTGTGCTGATAGCGTTCGAGGTCTTGCGAACGGTGTCCTCGTGAGTGCAACGAACGAGGACACGAAAGACGCTCCGCGTCTTCCGGAGTGAACGAAGTCCCGAAAATCGAAGATTTTCTCGATGTGCAAACGCGAAGCGTTCGCAAGCAGCTCATCAGAGCAACGCTCTGACGGTGCTACCGTCCGTCAATATCCCGCCACCGAGCGGATTTCACGGTCGAAAACGAATCCCCACGATGAAATACTATCTTCTACTGGATTTTACTAAAAGATACTAAATACCACTACTCAGGTTGAACACCAGCACCTCACTACTTCGAAAAAAGAAACCCGAATCTCGCTTTTTTAGCGTTATCGCAACTGTTCGCGTGCGGCGGCCATTCCGGCCTCCAAGTCCACGTCCTCGCCGACGTCGAGGAACGCCTCGCCGATGGTGCGAACGCCGCGCAGAATCTGCTCGGACGAGAGGTTGCCCATGTTGCTCACGCGGAAGATTTCGCCGCCGAGGTGGGCCTGCCCGCCGCTGATGCTCGCGCCGCGCTCGGTCACGGCGTCGAAGAACTCGGTCGGGGTCTCGCGGACGCTGGCGGGGAGCGAAACCGCCGTCAGGGTGTTCGAGTACTCCGAGGCGTCGTTTCGCTCGGGGAACAGCGACAGCCCCATCGCGGTGAACGCCGACCGGAACGCGGCGGACTGACGGCGATGGCGGGCGATGCGCTCGGGCATGCCCTCCTCTTCGATGTGGCCGACGGCGAGCGCGAGGCCGCGGAAGAGCGGCACGGCGCTCGTGAACGGCGTCTGGTGGGAGTCGGCCTTGCGAAGGTGCCAGTCCAAATCCTCGTAGAACGGTGCGCTCTCGCCGTCGAAAGCCTCCTGTGCGCGGGGCGTGGCGTACATGGCACTCGTCCCCGGCGGGGCCGCGAGGGCCTTCTGGGCGTCCGTCACCGCGACGTCGACGTTCCACTCGTCAACGAGGAACTCGTCGCCGCCGAGGGAGGTCACGCCGTCCACGACGAAGTAGGCGTCGTGGTCCGCCGCAATTTCGCCGACTTCGGCGACGGGATTGAGGAGTCCCGTACTCGTCTCGTTGTGGACCATCGTCACGACTTTCGTCTCGTCCGTCACGGCCTCCGCGACCGCCTCGGGGTCGATGGACTGGCCCCAGTCGGACGCGACCGGCGTCACGTTCGCGTAGCGGTCGGCGATGCGCTTGAACCGCCGCCCGAACTTGCCGTTCACGACGGCGACCACTTCGTCGTCCTCACCGGCGAGGTTGGCGACGGCGGCCTCCATCGCCATCGTCGCCGTCCCGTTGAAGATGAGGCTGGTACCGCCGCTCGTCGTCGGCGTTCCGTCGAGCGAGGAGCGCTCGAAGATGTAATCGAGACCGTCCTGTGCGTTTTCGTACACCGACTCGAACTCCGCGGAGCGGTGCGATACCATCGGCTCGCTCATCGCCTGTCGAACGTCGCGCGCGAGGGGTACCGGACCCGGATTGAGTAGGAGAAAATCCTCTCGCATACACACCCGTTCTACCTCCCCCTAAATAAGCGTCGTGCGGGGCGCAAATTCCGCCTCTTGTCCGAAGGCATCATTCGATACCTAAGTAATCCGCGTGAGGTGTCTCCCCCACGCCGAACGATGACGAGCCTACTCGCCGTCCGGCAGATTCGGCGCAATCCACGAGAGAAGCGCGACCGGGCTTCGGGATTGTGTCCAAATCGTCCCCGGGCCTTCGAGTTCGCAGACGAGGCCGCCCCGCCCGCCAGCGTGTGAGTGAACGGTATCGACGCGCGTCACCTCGAAGTCCACGGACCCTTCGAACGCGACGACGTGGCCGGTGTCCAGAATGTATCGCTCGCCGGGGTCGAGGCTCACTATCGAGACGGCCCCGTAACTCGAAAGAAACGCGAGACCCGACCCGGAGAGTTCGAGAAGGAAGTCCCCCGCACACTCCACGAAGCTTCCTTTTTCCTCGAAATCGATACCCGACTCCGCCGCGAGGAACGCACAGGACTGGACGTACAGCGTTTCGTCCCGGAGTTCGTAGTGAAAGATATCGCCCGGAAACGGCGGCGCGAGCCGAATGGTTCCGGGGTGGTCCGCGGCGAACGTCGTCGAAAACGGCGTCTCCTCACCGAGAACGGAGCGTTCGAGTAGTGCTTCCGAATCCGGTGGCACTTCGACTCCCGCCGAATGGCTGACCAGCGACCCCGCCTCGGCCCGAATCTCCTCGTCCGCGTCCAGCGTGAGGAGGAGTTCGGCGAACGCTGGCTGGTTCGTGATTTCGTACTCCATGCTCGACTAGCCCACGACGCCGCGACGGATAGCCCTCCCGGCCTCCTCCCCAGTTCGTGACCTGCTTTTTCGGTGATGGGCTCCCGGTTGAATGCCGGAGCGGAATTCACAAACGGTTCGTTGGCGGTTGCGGTGCGGTATGCCGTCCAGAAGTAGAACCGCGAGCGGAGTTCTCGTGAGCGACTGAATGGAGCGAACGAGAGCAAGCAAGAGCGACGCTCTTGCGGAGCGAGCAGACCAAGGAACCCCCAGAAGGTGACGCCGTGTCCTCGTGAGTGGAACGAACGAGTGGCTCGGAGGTCGCATGCCCGCACAACGAACGAAGTGAGTGAGCAGGAACGACTTTCGGTGCTTTTCATCAACGTTTTGCCAGCGAGCGTAGCGAGCGCAGCAAAAGGTTGACGAGCACGATGGGATTCGAACCGAAGCAAGACGGTCCTGCTCACTCACTCCGTTCGTTGCGCGGGCGTGCGACTTGCAGGCTTCGAATCCTGTGCTCGTCGCTCGTCACGTCCGTTCCTAACGAACGAGCACGATGGGATTCGAACCCACGGCCGTCGGATTAGAAGTCCGACGCTCTATCCAGACTGAGCTACGTGCCCTCGGTACCGCATTATCGGTGCGCCTTCATAAGGGGTTGGGATTCTCCCCCGCAAACACAGCCCTTAAGCACGGTTCACGAGAAAACGAAGACGATGCGAGTAATCGGAACCGTCGGCCTCCCGGGGAGCGGCAAAGGCGAGGCCGCCACCGTCGCCGAGGAGATGGGAATCCCCGTCGTCACGATGGGCGACGTCATCCGCGCGGCGTGCCGCGAACGGGGCCTCGACCCGGCGGAGCACCACGGCGAAATCGCCAAAGCACTCCGCGAGGAGAACGGCCCGGACGCCATCGCACAGGCGTCACTCCCACAAATCGACGCGGCGCTGACCACCTCGGAAACCGTCCTCGTCGACGGGATTCGCTCGGGCGTCGAGGTCGAACGGTTCGAGGACGCCTTCGATGACGATTTCGTACTGGTGAGCATCGAAGCCCCGTTCGAGGTCCGCGCCGACCGGTTGAGCGAGCGGGGACGCGACCACTCGGACGCCGACGAAGCGCGCCTTCGAAAGCGCGACGAACGTGAACTCGGGTTCGGCCTCGACCGAGCGATGGCACGGGCCGATGCCGTCATCGACAACACCGGAACGCTCGACGGCTTCCGCCGCCGGATTCGCGCGCTCCTCGAAGACGGACTTTCGGGGTTGGAGAGCGTAGAGGCGGGTGAAAACCGATGATATACAGCGTCGATATCCGAATCACAGCACCCGTAAACGACACCGAAATCGAAGCGCGGGTCACGGACGCCATCGAGAACGTCTTTCCCGGCGCGGAGACAGAATCGAAGGCGGGCGAAGTCGTCGCCGAAGCGCACAGCGTCGAGCACTTCTCCGAACTGCTCCACCGACAGGAAATCCTCGACACGGCGCGCGGCGAGTTCTTCTCGGGACGGGACGGCGACACGCTCTCGTTCGACCTGAAAAAACAGGCCGCGTTTCAGGGCGTGGTCAACTTCGCCGTCGGCAACCCAGACGAACTCGGCGAACTCCACGTTCGCATGCGGGTCACCGACCCGACCGTCGAGGAGTTCGTCGATTACGTCGCACCGCCGACCGAGGACGGAAAACCCATTGACACCGACGAAGGGCAGTAGCGGCGCTCGTTTTTACACCAACAGTTGCACCACGACGAACAGCACGATGACGCCCAGCACGTCGCAGGCGTTCGTCACGACCGGAATCACCACGTCGTCGGGGTCGAGTTCGAACCGATAGGCGACGTACGTGGCGACGAGGGTCACGAGAATGGCGACGAACGCTAACACGATGCCGCTGACCAGCGAGACGAGGACGACGATGAAGAGGCCGAGTTGCGTCTCGCCGATGAGCCACGTCAGCGTCCACGCGCCGAACCCGACCACCGGGAAAATCGTGACCGCGAGGAGGACCGTGGCGACGGCGTTCCCCGCGAGCACCTCGTCCCCCCGACCGAACGAGAGCGTCCCGAGGTGAAACGCGGTCGAGAGTCTGGCGGCGAGGATGCTTCCGAGGTTACCCGCCGTGCCGATAGTTACCGGTACCAATGCGAGGAGCGTCGGATACTGTAGCAGGGTGCTCTCGAACGACCCGAGGACGAGGCCGCTTCCGATTTCGACCATCGTGAGGACGAGCAACACCGGGAGCATCGCCCGCATGATGGCGCGAACCGTCCAGCGCGTCGGCATCTAGCCACCCCCGAGCGCGATGACGATTCGGACGGCGAGCAGGAGGAACGAGATGCCGAACACGTCGCCCGTCGTCGTCACGAGCGGACCGACCAGCGTGTCCGGGTTTTTCCCGCGGCGATACCCCGCGAAGACGACAAGGACGACGGCCACTGTCAAGGCGACACCCGAGAGCAATCCCGCGATGAGCGCGATTGCGAGCAGAGTCGGAAGCGGCGCGACCGAATCCGAGAGCGCCTTCAGAACGACGAACGCGACCACCGACGCGAACAGGCTGGCGAGGATGCCGTTCGCCAGCGAGGCGACGATGGCCGCCCACACCCGGTCGTCGTCCGGGACGAACGACGGTTCGACCAGTCCTTGGTGCAGTCCGGATGCGAGGCGCGCGCCGAGCGACCCGTAGACGTTCCCGCGGGTAGCGAGGAGGGCGGGGACGAGGACGAGCAACCCCGCCACCTGACGGAGTTCGGCGCGCATTCCGCTGAGGACGACGCCCGCGAACAGCCCACCGACCATGCTCGCGGCGAGGGCGGGGAGCGCTTCGCGGTACGCCTCGGCGGCGACTTCCCGGACGGTCATCTACTGCTGTGGACACGGGCACGGGACAAAAAAGCGGTGTGTCGCGGTTCCGCTTGCGCCGATAGTTCTGGTCGGACGAAATCGAAGAGAGAGACGACTATCCGAACGGCCCCATGCCGCCCATACCGCCACCGCCGCCACCGCCGCCGCCCTGCATCTTCTTCATCATGCGCTCCATGTCGCCGCCCTGTCCCATCCCTTGGAACTGTTTGAGCGTCTGGGACATCATCTTGTGCTGCTGGAGGAGTTCGCGGATGCGTTCCTCGTCCTGCCCGCTCCCGCGAGCGATGCGGCGAATCTGGCTCGCGCCGATGGACCGCGGGTTTTCGAGTTCCTTGTCCGTCATCGAGTCCATGATGATCTCGAAACTCCGCATCCGGTCTTTCGTCACGTCCATCGCGTCGTCCGGGAGTTCGTCCATGATTCCGCCGCCGAAGCCGGGAATCATGTCCATGACCTGTTCGAGCGGCCCCATCTTGTTCATCGCGTTCATCTGATGGCGCATGTCGTTCAGGGTGAACGACCCCTTCATCATGTCCTCGGGGTCCCAGTCCTCTTCCTCCTCCGTCTCGGACATGGCGCGCTCGACGCGCTCGGTGAGCTGTTTCAGGTCGCCCATGCCGAGCAGGCGCGAGATGAAGCCGTTCGGCTCGAAGCGCTCCACGTCTTGGACCGTCTCACCGGACCCGAGGAAGGCGATGGACGAGTCCGTCTCGTTGACCGCCGTCAAGGCACCGCCACCCTTCGCGGTCCCGTCGAGTTTCGTGATGACGACGCCGTCGATGCCGATGGACTCGTCGAACTGCTGGGCTTGGTCTTTCGCACCCTGTCCGATAGCCGCGTCGAGGACGAGCAGGTTCCGGTCGGGGTCAACGACGGACTCGATTTCCTCGATTTCGTCGATGAGGTCGTCTTCGAGCGCGTGGCGGCCCGCCGTGTCCACGATGTGGATATCGGCGTCGGCCGTCTCTTCGAGTCCTTTCCGCGCGATGTCCACGGGGTCCTCGTTGTCCGGGTCACCGTAGAAATCGACTTCCGCGCGGGAGCACATCTCCTTCGCCTGGTCGTACGCGCCGGGCCGGAAGGTGTCCGTCTGGATGACGGCGGGGCGAAGCCCCTTCTTCGAGAACCACCACGCCATCTTGGCGGAGGTGGTCGTCTTCCCCGACCCCTGCAATCCGGCGAGGAGAATGGTCTGGTTTTCGAGCGGGATTTCCGTGCTCTCGCCGACGAGGCCGACGAGTTCCTCGTAAACGATACTCAGCACGTGGTCGCGGGCCGTCGTCCCGCCCGGCGGTTCCTCCTCCAGCGCGCGCTCCTTGATGGACGAGGAGAGGTCCATCACGAGACTCACGTCCACGTCGGCCTGCAGAAGGGAACGCTGGATTTCCTTTACAATTTCCTCGACGTCGTCTTCGCTGACGCGCGATTTCCCACTCAGCTTGTCGAGTGAGCCGCGAAGAGAACTGCCGAGATTGTCGAGCACCATCGTTGTGCTTCCTTGGGTTCGTAGTCGTTTAAAGGCTTTTTCTAGTCCGTCGGCGTCAGTTACCGGAGCGTGCCTGCCCGAACTGCTGGGGCGGCAGTCGGAGTTCGTCGAGACCCGGCAGATGCTTGATGTTGTAGATGACCTGCATGTGGTCCGTAATGGGCGCGCTGATACAGGAGAGTCGGAACCCGCGGTCCAGCATCTCGGACGAGAGGACGTGATTCGATGGCATGTCCATCTCCCCGTCCACGACCGCAACCGCGCAGTTCGCACACGCCCCGCCGCGACAGGCGAACGGCCACTCGTACCCCCTGTTTTCCGCCGCTTCGAGAAGCGTTTCGTTGTTGAGAACGTAGAACTGCCCGTAATCCTCGGCGTCCAGCCCCATGGCGGCGGCCTTGTCGAACAGTCCGTCGTCGTCCACGTTCCAGTCGTAGTCGTCGATGACCTCGTAGTTGAGAAATTCGACCATCGGATGCTTCGGCGTTCGGTCCCGCTCCTCGACGCGTTCTTCGTCGGCGGCTTTCTCGTCTTTCTCGCCGCCGATGTCTCCCGATTGAATCGCCTGATACGCCGCTCGGACCCGCTGGAATTCGCGGTGGGACCCACCGTGGTCCGGGTGTGCCTCCTTTATCCGTCGTCGATACGCCTCGACGACTTCCTCGTCATCCGCATCCGAATCGAGTCCGAGAACGCTGAACGGGGAGTCCACATGTGAGTGGTAGGAAATGGAGCGCATAAATCCTCTTCCCCTGCGGTCGGGTCGAACCGGTCACCGGCGTCAACGTTCAAGCCCGCTGGCGACGAAGGGTCGCGTATGCGACTGTTCGTGAGCATCGACCTGCCCGACGACCTCGCGGAAAGCGTGGACGGCGTTCAAGACAGGTTCCGCGACGCCGACGGGCTCTCGTTTACGGATCCGAGACAGGCCCACGTCACGCTCTCGTTCCTCGGCGAGGTGGACGACGACCGCGTACCCGTCGTCGAAGACGCGCTCGAATCGGCCGTCGATGACGACATCGACTTCGGACCGTTCGAGGCCGAGGTCTGCGGCTTGGGCGTCTTTCCGAGTTTGGAGTACATCAGGGTCGTGTGGGTCGGCGTCGGGGACGGCGCGGAGGAGATGGTCCTGCTCAACGATGCCGTCG
The DNA here is from genome assembly GCF_026008575.1 of Haladaptatus sp. T7. Lineage (NCBI taxonomy): Archaea > Methanobacteriati > Methanobacteriota > Halobacteria > Halobacteriales > Haladaptataceae > Haladaptatus > Haladaptatus sp. T7. The sequence continues at coordinate 346,604 of NZ_BROP01000005.1, read as the reverse complement.
AGTCGCGGTTGTACGACCTCGGCTTCGCGCCGGACGACGACGAGTTCGTCCCGCACATCACCATCGCCAGAATGAAGCACGCGGGGGGAAAGGAACTCGTTCAGCGGAACGTCCGCGAACTCGACCCGACGGTCGGTCGGATGGACGTTTCGGAGGTCAGGCTGACGAAGAGCGAACTGGGCGCGAACGGGCCGAGCTATTCGACCGTCGCGGCGTTCCCCCTGTGAGGCCGCTTGAAAGGAACAAGATTTTATGCGACGGCGGAAAAGTGGCAACCACTATGGGCAAGAAGTCGAAGGCCAAGAAGAAGCGACTGGCCAAGCTGGAACGGCAGAACAGCCGCATCCCGGCGTGGGTCATCATGAAGACGGACCGCGACGTAATGCGAAACCCGAAGCGCCGCAGCTGGCGGCGTAGCGACACTGACGAATAATGAGCGCAAGTGATTTCGAGGAGCGAGTCGTGACGGTTCCGCTCCGAGACGTGAAAGCAGAGGCAAAGCACAAGCGAGCGAACAAGGCGATGAAACTGGTGCGCGGGCACCTCGCCCAGCACTTCAAGGTGGACGAGGACGACGTGCGTCTCGACCCCTCCATCAACGAGGCAATCTGGTCGCGCGGTCGAAAGAACCCGCCGCGAAAGCTCCGCGTTCACGCCGCCCGCTTCGAAGAAGAGGGCGAGTCCGTCGTCGAGGCGGAGTACGAAGAGTAGAGCGGTGCTTCGTACCGCGTTCAACGGCTCGGCGTACATCGGCGTCTTCGCACGTGTGACTGACGAGTATCTGCTCGTCCGCCCGGATTTGGACGACGAACTCCTCGACTCCCTCCGCAAGGAGCTGGAAGTCGATGTCGTCGGAACCACGCTTGGTGGCTCGTCCACCGTCGGCGCGCTGGTGGCGGGCAACGAGAACGGTTTGCTCGTCAGCGGTCGCATCACCGACCACGAGCGCGAGCGAATCGAGGCCGTCGTGGACGTTCCGCTCACGAAGTTCCCGGGGCGCATCAACGCCGCCGGAAACGTCGTGCTCGCGAACGACACCGGGGCCTACGTCCACCCGGACCTCCCTCGGGAGGCCGTGCAAGCGGTTTCGGACGGGCTCGACGTTCCGGTCGAACGCGGCACCATCGCTGGCGTTCAAACGGTCGGAACGGCCGGAGTGGCGACGAACAGAGGTGTTCTCTGCCACCCGAAAGCCACCGACTCGGAACTCGACGCTATCGAGGAAATCCTCGGCGTCCCGGCCGACATCGGCACCATCAACTACGGTGGGCCGCTGGTCGGGTCCGGACTCCTCGCCAACGCCCACGGCTACGTGGTCGGAGAGGAGACGACCGGTCCCGAACTCGGCCGTATCGAGGACGCGCTGGGCTATATCGACTGATTTTCGGCTCGTTACGTTTTCGGTCCGAGTTAGCAACATTCTTCCCGCTTGCTCACGCACGTGTGGACATGAGCACGATTACTCGCGGAACGGAGTGTGAAGCACGATGATGGGCGGCGGCAATCAACAGATGCAGCAGATGCAACAGCAGCTCCAGCAGTTGGAAGCTGAGAAGGAAGAACTGAACGGCGAAGTCGAAGACCTGCGCAACGAGAAAGGTGAAGTCGACGAGGCCATCGAGGCAATCGAATCGCTCGACACCGGCTCTGTCGTCCAGGTTCCGCTCGGCGGCGGCGCGTACATCCGCACGAACGTCGAGGACATCGACGAAATCGTCGTCGAACTCGGCGGCGGCTACGCCGCGGAGCGCGACCAAGAGGGCGCAATCGCGTCGCTGAAGAGCCGCAAGGACCTTCTCGACGACCAGATCGCCGACCTGCAGGAAGAAATCGGCGAGGTCGAAGCCGAGAGCGACCAGCTCGAGCAGAAAGCACAGCAGATGCAACAGCAGCAGATGCAACAGCAGATGCAGCAGATGCAACAGCAGCAGGAAGACGAGGACGAATAACCGGCGATGTTCGACAGTCTGAAGGATAAGCTGAGCGGGTTCCGTAAGGACGTCGAGGAGACGACCGAGGAGAAGGCCGAGGAGGCCGACGAAGCGGACGCCGACGCGGACGCTGAAGCGGTCGAGGAAACGGTCGAAACGGAACCCGCGGAGACGGAGACGACACCCGAGCCGGAATCGACGGACGACTCCGACTCGGAGGACGAAGAGTCCGGCAACGGGCGCGGCGGTTTCGCCCAGAAGGCCAAATCGTTCGCTCGCGGTGAAATCGTCATCGAGGAGCAGGACGTCGAGGACCCGCTCTGGGAACTCGAAATGGCGCTGCTCGAAAGCGACGTCGAGATGAGCGTCGCACAGGAGATGCTCGACGGCATCCGCAACGACCTGGTCGGCGCGACCCGCAAGTTCAGCGCCGAAACGGGTGATGTCGTCGAGGACGCCCTGCACGACTCTCTGCTGTCGGTCATCAGCGTCGGGCAGTTCGACTTCGACCAGCGCGTCGCCGAGGCGGACAAACCGCTCGTCATCATCTTCACCGGCGTCAACGGCGTCGGGAAGACGACGAGCATCGCCAAGCTATCGCGGTACTTCGAGGAGCGCGGCTACTCCTCGGTGATGGCGAACGGCGACACCTACCGCGCCGGTGCGAACCAGCAGATTCGGGAGCACGCGGACGCGCTCGACACGAAACTCATCGCCCACGAGCAGGGAGGCGACCCCGCCGCCGTCATCTACGACGCGGTGGAGTACGCCGACGCCCACGACATCGACATCGTGCTGGGCGACACTGCAGGTCGCCTGCACACCAGCGAAGGCCTGATGGACCAGTTGGAGAAAATCGGCCGCGTCGTGGACCCCGACATGACCATCTTCGTGGACGAGGCCGTGGCCGGGCAGGACGCCGTGCAGCGCGCGAAGGAGTTCGACGAGGCCGCCGAAATCGACGGCTCGATTCTGACGAAGGCCGACGCCGACTCGAAGGGCGGTGCCGCCATCTCCATCTCGCACGTCACGGGCAAGCCCATCCTGTTCCTCGGAACCGGACAGGGCTACGACGACATCGAGCAGTTCGACCCCGAACGGATGGTCGAACGACTGCTCGGCGACGAGGAAGAAGAGGAGTAATCGACTTCGGATTTTTTCGAAGCCGCCGTTCGGGAGTGGCGACACAACCGCTTTCGGGACGCGCGATGGCGAACGATTCGCGCCAATCGCGCGAATCGTTCCCGTGACCGGGGTGGCATGGGGACGCCGAGGGCGGGTGGCCGTGCGGTTCCGGCCACCCGTCCGCATGCGGTTGCGGTCGTTCATTGTGCCTAGTCGCTGCGGTCGAGGTCGCCAAATCGAACGGCGCTGGAGTAGTGACGGAACCACCACCAAACCCCGAACGAGCACTTCCTCGTCCCCGTCGTGATTCGCAATCCCCAAGACGACAGCCCCACTCCCCTCGAACGAAACCGGACGACGGAGAAATATCGTGTACGTACTGGAACTCGGCGGACAAGACGACGAATTCGCGGCGTGCGAAGCGGCGAGCGCAGCGAGCGGGGTGGAACTCGTCGCGCCCGGCCTCGCGCGCGCGGCGACGATTACGGAGCGCGTTTCCAGCCTCGCGTACACCCACCGCGCGAGCGAGTTGGTCGGAACGACAGACGCCGACGTGGCGAGCGCCCGAACGTTGCTCTCCGCCGCGCCGATAGAGCGCGAGGGGACGGTCGCGGTGCGTGCGCGCGCGGTCCGCGAGACGGCCGACGTCAGCACCCAGCAGGCCGAACGCGAGTTGGGGCAGGTGCTCGTGGACCGCGGCTTCGCCGTGGACTTGGACGACCCCGACCACGAACTCCGAGCGACGTTCTCCGGGGACCTGTGTGCGCTGGGGTGGCTGGAAACCGAGAGCGTGCGCGACTACGGCACGCGCAAACCGACAGACCGGCCGTTCTTCCAGCCCGGAAGTATGGACCCGCTGCTCGCACGCGCGTTGGTGAACATCGCCGGAGCAAGAGCGGGAACGACGCTCCTCGACCCGATGTGCGGGACGGGCGGCGTGCTCATCGAGGCCGCGCTGGTCGGTGCGCGGCCGCTCGGTGCCGACGCACAGGAGAAGATGGTCCGCGGGGCAGCCGAAAACCTCGACCACTACGCACCGGACGCCGCCGCGGCCACGGTTCGCGGCGACGCGACGCACCTGCCGTTCCCCGACGACGCCATCGACGGCGTGGTGTTCGACGCGCCCTACGGCAGGCAGTCGAAGATAGCGAACCTCGACCTCGACGACCTCGTTGCCGGTGCGCTCGCGGAGGCGCGACGAGTCGCCTCCCGCGCCGTCGTCGTCGGCGACCGCTCGTGGGCGAACGAAGCGACCGACGCGGGGTGGAACGTCGAAAACCAGTTCGAGCGGCGAGTGCATCGGTCGCTGACGCGGTACGTCGTGGTGCTCTCGCGCTGAGAAGGTGTCGAGTTCAGCTCATTTTGCCCGTCGCCGACAGCAGCGGCGGGACGAGGAGACCGAGGAGGGCACCGTAGACGAGGTGGGCCAACAATCCCGACGGATGGAGATTCGGCACGAGCGGTGCCGCCGGAACGTCGGAAATCATCAATCCGAGCGGGAGGACGATTCCCGCGCCGACGACCCAGAGCACGAGGCTGTATGCCATGCCGGAGGCGACGCTCCGGGAAACACCGCCGACTTTCGTCCCGAGCGGGGATTTCGTGACGAGGAACGCGAACAGCACGCCGAAAACGGTTCCGTGGACGAGGTGGACGACCCACCCCATGAGCGACCCCTGAAGGTTGTAGAGCGCCGCGGCCGCGTTCGTGACGATGAACGGGCGGAAGTATATCCAAACGGGGGCCATCACGGCGGCGGCGACGAGTCCGGCGATGCCCCCGCTGAGCAGTATCCCGATGCCGGTGTCGGTTCGTCCCTCGACGCGAAGTGACGTTTGCGTTGACATGGACACGATAGCTTCGCCGAAGGACGTGTTAGTCTCCCTGCTTGCCATGGCATGCTTTCGTTCCGGGGGAACGGCGGTGATATCGAGCGCGTCGTGGCGGGGATTTGATGGTTGCTGTAGCAAGCAATGGATGTTTGCTGAAAGTCGGCTTACGGGGAAACAGCATGGGAAAGCTCGGTCTCAAAGAGGCAGTAGCGATGGCTGTCGGCGGGATGATCGGAGGTGGTATCTACTCCGCCTTCGGCCTCGTCGTCTCCATCTCGGGACGCTTATCGTGGATCGCGTTCCTGCTCGCCGGAATCGTGGCACTCAGCGCGGGGTACAGTTACATCAAGATGAACCAATACGTCGGCGACCGCGGCGGCGCGCCGACCTACTTTCACGACCTGTTCGGCGACACGATGCTGACGGGGATGGTGGGGTGGACGCTCCTGTTCGGGTACATCGTCTCGATGGCGCTGTACGCCTACGCGTTCTCGTCGTTCTTCACGAAGCTGTTCGGTCGGCTCGCGTTCAATCAGATACCCATCGCAAATCTGATTTCCATCCTCGTCATCGGGGCGTTCGTCGGACTCAACCTGATGGGAGCCGGTTCGACCGGCAAAGCCGAGGACTTCCTCACGTTCTTCAAAGTCGTCGTCATCGGCGGCTTCGGAATCTGGGGCGTCTACTTCGCCGTCACGGGCAACATCTTCCAGCCGGGATTCTACGAGTTCATGCTCAACCCGACCATCGGCATCGCGGACCCGTTCCTCGGCGCGGCGATGTCGTTCGTGGCGTTTCAGGGCTGGCAGTTGTTGCTGTACGACCAAGATAAGTTCAGCAACCCGGAAGAGACGATTCGGAAAGCCATCTACATCGCCATCCCGGTGGCGACCCTGCTGTACGTCCTCGTCGCGTTCACGACGACGAGCATCCTCGAACTGCCCGTCATCATGGTCAGCCCGGAAACGTCGCTGCTGTACGCCGCGCTGCCGTTCGCGGGACAGCTCGGAGCGCTCCTCATCGGGTTCTCCGCGCTGTTTTCGACCGCGAGCGCGGTCAACGCGACGCTATTCAGCAGCGCGCAGTTCTCCCGGGAACTCATCGAAATCGGCGTCCTCCCGGACCTGACCGGCGTGGAAAGCGACGGCGGAGACGGGAGCAGTAGCGAGAGCGGAAGTGACGGCAGCGACGGGAGCGATAGCAGTGACAGCGACGGCAGCAACAGCAACAGTAACAGCGACGACGGAAACAGCGACGAAAGCAGCGACAGCGACGGGAATCAGATTCCCTCGGGAATCGTCATCGGTCTCGGCGTGCTGTCGATGGCGTTCGCGGTGTACGGGAGCCTGATGAGCATCACGACGTTCGCGTCGCTCGCGTTCATCGCCGTCTTCGGCGGCGTGAGCTACGTCGCATACCGGGAACGTGACAACCTCGACATCCACCCAACGATACCCGTCGTGGGCACCGTCGGTTGTGCGCTCTTCTTCCCGGTGTTGCTGTACGACCTGTACGTGCACAGTTCGTCCACGTTCTGGCTGGTCGTCGTCATCGGCCTGCTCGTGGTCGGCTCCGAACTGGTGTACTTCAAATTCGCCGGTGCGCAGACCGGAGGTGCGCAATCATGACGAAACACGAGGAAAACGGACTGACGCGACGGAAACTGCTTGCATCGCTCGGAATTGCGGGCGCGGGCGCCCTGTCGGGCTGTTCGGCCATCGAACGGGTGTCCGGCGGAAACGGCTCGCAACTCCGAATCGCCCAACCGCTCACGGCCACGGTACTCGACCCCGTGGTCATCGAAAGCGTGCCGTCGGCGCAGGTAGCCACGCAGGTGTTCGAAGGCCTGTACACCTACGGCGAGGGGACGACGTTGGAACCCGAACTCGCCGACGGCGAACCGAAGGTGAGCCACGGCGGGACGCGGTACGAGGTGTCGCTGAAGTCGGAACCGCGGTTCCAAAACGGAAACCCGGTCACGGCGGAGGACGTGAAATACTCGTTCGAAGCGCCGAGTCACCGGGACGAGAACACGTCGTGGCGGCGCGGAACGCCGAACAAGTGGGAGGTGGACATGATAGACACCATCGAGACGCCCGACGACCACACGGTGCGGTTCGAACTGTCGTACCCGTACGACGCCTTCCACGAGGTGCTCACCCGGGCCGTCGTCCCCAAATCGGCCCGCGACCCCGACCCCGAGACGTTCGCCAAAAACCCGGTCGGCTCCGGGCCGTTTCAGGTGGACCGGTTCGTGCCCCAGAAGTACGCGATTCTGACGCGCTGGGACGACTACTGGGACTCGCCGAAGGCCGCAATCGACCGGTTGAAGTTCGTCTCGGAGTACTCAGGGCTGTCGCGGACGATGAGCCTGAAGACGGGGCAAAACCAGCTAGTCGAGGAGGTAGAGCCCCACCTCTGGAAGGCGACGAACGACCAACCGAACGCCACCGTGAAATCCAGCGAGAGCTACGATTACACCTTCCTCGGCTTCAACTGCAACGGCGGGCCGACCTCGGAGGAGAAAGTCCGGAAGGCGGTCGATTACTGCGTCAACTTCGACGAGATGGTGGAGAACATCCTCCGTCCGGCGGGCGAACGCACGTACAGCCCGCTGCCCCACCAGTTGGCCGAGGAGTGGGACATGCCCGTCAACGAGTGGAAGCGGATACCCAACGAGCGGAACATCGAGAAAGCGCGAACGCTGTTCCGCGACGCGGGCGTCGAGGCGTGGGCACCGAAGATAGCCGTTCCGGCGTCGAAGAGTTCCGGCGACGAGCTGTTGATGATGATGGCGAACGCCGTAAAGCAGGGGCTGACGCTCGCCGGGTTCCAGCAGGCCAGCGTCGAGAAGTACTCGTGGTCGGTGTTCCACGACAAAATCGTCTCGGGGTCGCCGAGCGACTACCACATGTTCGTCACGGAGTGGTCGGCGTTTCCCGACCCGGACGCCTACGTCTATCCCCTGTTCCACCAGCGGGCGGAGGGCGAGACGAACGGCGTGTTCTACAAGAACGACGACGTGATGGAGAAGATACTGAACGCGCGGAAATCGGACGTGCACGCGAAGCGGAGGAAACTCTACGAAGAGACCATCACGACCCTGCTGGAGGACCGCGTGCACCTGCCGATATACCAGCCGAAGAACGCCTTCGGGGTGAAAAAGGACCTCGACAACTTCGAGCTGTCCCCGATGTCGGAGGAGAACCCGCGGTTCGTCGGTTCGGAGTATCGGGTCACGGTCGGCGAGTAAGGTGATAGGGGAGTCAGAGAAGTAGCGGTGAGACGGGTCGGGCATCAATATCTTTTCAAACTCGTAGGGGGGACACCCACCCATGAAGCAGTACCTCGGACTCGTCGAGGACGTCCTCCGGGACGGGACGTACAAGCCCAATCGAACCGGCGTGGACACGATTTCGACCTTCAGCCAGCACTACGAGGTGGACCTGCGCGAGGGGTACCCCTTGCTGACCACGAAGAAGATGGACGGGTTCCGCTGGGACTCGATGCTCCACGAACTCCTCTGGTATCTCTCCGGCGAGGAGCACATCCGGAACCTCCGCGAGAAGACCGGCATCTGGAACGAGTGGGCCGACGAGGACGGCACCCTCGACACGGCCTACGGCCGATTTTGGCGACGGTTCCCGGTCCCCGAGGAGGGACTGCCGGGCGAATCGTGGCCCGAGGCGGACCACCGCTGGATGAACGAGGACGGAACGTTCGACCAGATTCAGTACCTCATCGACGGCCTCGACGAGAATCCGAACTCCCGTCGCTTCGTCGTCTCGGCGTGGCACCCCGCGAACGCGGCCGTCTCGACGCTCCCGCCGTGTCACTACACCTTCGTCGTCAACGTGCAGGGCGACACGCTGAACCTCCACCTCACCCAGCGCTCGGGCGACGTGGCGCTCGGCATCCCGTTCAACGTCGCGGCCTACGCCCTGCTGGCGACGGTGCTCGCCCGCCAGACCGGCTTCGAGGTCGGGAAGTTCGCCCACACCATCGTGGACGCGCACGTCTACTGCGGCGAAGGCGACCGCGGGGAGTGGTACCGCGACAACCTCGAAGACCTCCAGACGCGTCTCGCCGACGTCACCCAAAAATCCGAGTACGAGGAGGTCCGCGAGTGGCTCGAATCCGAAGCCCCCGAGGAGGAGACGGAGGCGATGGACCACGTGCCGGGGCTGCTGACCCAACTCTCGCGCACCCCGAAATCTCGGCCCGAAATCGAGGTGACGGCGGATTCCATCGACGAGTTGACCTACGACGACATCGCGCTCCGGGAGTACGACGCCCACCCCGGCATCAAATTCAGCGTGGCCGAATGACCCGTCTCGTCTGCATCGCCGCGGTCGCCGAAAACAGCGTCATCGGACACGACGGCGACATGCCGTGGCACTACTCGGCCGACTTGCGCCACTTCAAGGAGACCACGATGGGCCATCCGGTCATCATGGGGCGGACGACCTACGAGAGCATCGCGGGGCAACTCGACGGCCCGCTTCCGGGCCGGACGAACGTCGTCCTGAGTCGGTCGAATCCCGACCTGCCCGAGGAAGTCGTCCTCGTCAACAGCGTCGAGGAGGCGATAGAGACGGTCGAAGAACTGGACGACACAGCCTTCGTCATCGGCGGTGCGACGGTGTACGAGCAGTTCCTCCCGCACGCGGACGAACTGATTCTGACCGAGATTCACGACGAGTACGAGGGGGATACCCACTTCCCGGAGTGGGACCCGAAAGAGTGGACGGAAGTCGAGCGCGACGAGCGCGAGGAATTGGATTTCGTTCGCTACGAGCGGTGAGGAATCGCCGCACGGAGTTTTTTGTCGATTCGAAACCGCACGACGGCGGCCGCGAACAGCATGGCGACGACCCACTTTGCGAGCGTCGGGACCAACGCTCGAACGCCCTCGGTGCCGGTGAGGACGCCGAGAACCGTGGTTCCGAGGATGGTCAGCAAGCCGAACAGCGCGACGCGTTTCGGTTTTTCCGGGCGATAGTACAGACAGAGGCAGGTCATCAAAAGTGTCGCGCCGAACCCGAGAAAGAACAGCGTATCGTAGTACGGACTATCGATTCCGACGACACCGAAGGTCGGAACCGTGAGAGCCCACCCGGTTCCGCTGTAGTACCAAAAAGGGTCGGTGAGCGTGCCCATCTACGCCTCGTTTCCGCGCCACCGGAGTTTCGGTTTCGCCCACGCGACGAGCGCGCCAACGAGAAGGGCGAGGACCCACGTGACGAGTAGCGTCGGTTGATTTTTCGTAACGTCTGCGGCCCCGAGAACCCACCAGAGGGAGAAGGTTGCCAACCAACTGGCGATTCCGAACAGCCACACCTGTCCGTACGAAACCGGGAGCATCCGGAGGGCGACGAGCACGCCGACGATGAGGCCCGGAACGTACACGAGAAGGTTGTCCACCAAACCGGGGCCATTGAAGAAGACTGCCCAGAGAAAGGAAAACGGAAGCGTGAGCATCAGCACGCTGCCGCCGACGATGCCGACCTGTTCGAGGCGGCGAGGGAGGGACATACCGTTTGGGAGGGCGTTTGAGGATAAATGCTTTCTTTCCTGCTCACTGGGGCGACGGTGGCCCGATGGAGATGAGGTAGGCGAGTCCGCCGATGACGATGCCGCCGAGCATGGTGACGACGACGTGAATGAAGGTGACGAACCCGGCCGTGCGCCACTTCAGGCGGAAGACGATGTGGAACAGAGAGACGTCCAGCGCGAGCGCGATGAGGACCACGAGCGGCGGGAAGTACTGTTGGAGGAGAAACGGCAGGGCGGCTATCGGCGGGCCGACGACGAGCGCGCGCCTGAACGGGATGCTCCCGAGGACGTTTCGCGCGGCGATGAACCCCGTCAACGAGAGGAACCCCGCCAACAGGAGGTACGTTCCGACGAGCGGCGTCAAGTCACCCAGCAGTGCCATACCCGTGGTTCCGGACCGAATCGGCTTGTGTATGGCGATGTCACTCCGGAGCGATGGACCGCGAAAGGAAAGGAGATGAGACGTTATTCCAGCAGACCGAGTTCTTCGAGACGGGAGACGATTTTATCGACTGCCTGTTCGGCGTCCTCGGGCTTCTTGCCGCCGGTGATGACGAGTTTGCCGGAGCCGAACAGCAGAGCGACGACTTCGGGTTCGTCGAGACGGTAGACGAGGCCGGGGAACTGCTCGGGTTCGTACTCGATGTTCTCCAGGCCGAGACCGATGGCGATGGCGTTGAGGTTCAGGTTGCGTCCGAGGTCCGCGCTCGTGACGATGTTCTGGACGACGATTTCGGGGTCGTCGTTGACCTGAATGTTGAGTTCACGAAGCTTGTCGAAGACGATTTCGAGACTCTCGTGGACGTCGGCCGTGCTCTTCGCGCCGGTACAGACGATTTTGCCGGAGCGGAAGATGAGTGCGGCCGATTTGGGGTTCTGGGTACGGTAGACGAGACCGGGGAACTGCTCGGGGTCGTAATCCGCGCCCTCCAAGTCCATAGCGACGCTTTGGAGGTCGAGTTCCTGCCCGATGCCCGTCGAGGCGACCACGTTTTCAATGTTGATGGTTTCCTTGGGGTCGGTCATAGCGCGACTTAAATGACGTATTTAAGGTTTATAAAGGTTGGTAGTCCAGACTGACACGACGAAATCGGCCTTTATGAGCGACCGACGAACGAAATCCTGATGTAGGAGGTTTATTAGTCGGGTTTTCCGTATTTCGAATCGAATCCCGTCGATATTCCATGGCGCAGACCTTAACAGTGCGCCGCCCCAATCGGCGGGTAATGAGCGACGAGCGAAGTCATAAATTCTCGGAGGGGACAGGCTTTGACGACCCGTACGAAGGGTTCGATTTGGACCCGCCGGAACTCGAAGTGAACCCGGAAGAGGTGGACCCGGTTGACTCCCGCGTCGTCACCGACCTCCTCGACCAGCAGTCGATTCCGCGCGACAAGGTGTCAGTGGTCGACCTCATCGAGGTCGGCCTGAGCTACACGCGGATAAATCGCTTCGAAGAGGCGACGGAAACGTTCGAGCGCGCGGCGCGTTTCGCCGACGATGGGTCGCGCGAGGAACAGGAGGCGTGGACGAACAAGGGCGTCGCGCACGCCGAACTCGAAGAGTGGGACGAGGCCATCAGCGCGTACCGCGAATCCATCCACATCGACGACGACAGCGAACACGCCGCGACGGCGGAGACCAACCTCGCGTACGCACTTTGGGAGTCGGGACGAACCGAGCAGGCGCTCGAACACTCGGAGCGCGCGGTCGAAATCGACCAGCGCTTCCCGCAGGCGTGGTTCAACCGCGGGTTCTTCCTGCTCGAACGCGGCCTCGTGGAGGACGCGGTGAACTGCTTCGACAACGCGATTCGACTCGGCTTCCGGAACGCGCACGTCATCGAGGAGAAGGCGCGCGCGCTGGAGGAACTAGGCGAGGACGAGGAAGCAGAGCGACTCGCCGAGGAGGCGGAAGAAATGCGCAAGGAGGCGGAGGAAGAGCTGGTCCAGGAATGATACTCAAGGAGCGCGAGACCGGAGAGGGACTGTTGGTCGCGGTCTGCGACGACGACGTGCTCGGCGAGACGTTCGAGACGGGCGAGATGTCGTTTACCGTGACGGAGGAGTTCTACGGCGGCGACGAGGCCGACGAGGACGAAGTTGTCCACAGCCTCAACCGCGCCGACGTGGCGAACATCGTCGGCACCGACGCCGTGGCGCTCGCGGTCGAAGCCGGGTTCGTGAACGAGGCGAACGTCCTCGAACTGGATTCGACCCGGCACGCGCAGTTCTTGCGGATGTAGTCAATCGAGGTACGCCGGGACGTTCACCGCGACCAGACAGAGCAGGGACCCGACGACCGTTCCGACCGCGACCGACAGCAGTCCGGTATGAAACGCGATGGCGGCGAACGCGTGGAACACGCCGACGAACGTGAGGCCGAGAAATATCATGCTCGCGCCGAGCCGTCGTTTCGAAACCATGCCGAAACGGTGGGGTCGAAGCGACTTAATCCACACCATCGTTCTCGTAACCAAATACGGTTTCGACGGCCTGTGAAGACCGAAGAAGTGTTCCCACTCGAAACCCAATTCCTACGCAATGGAATCACAGCAATCCGACGCGCTGGATGTGGAACGCATCCGTGAGGATTTCCCGATTCTTCAGCGGGAGTTCAACGGCAATCAGGTGGTGTACCTCGACAACGCGGCGACCACCCAGACGCCCGAACCCGTCATCGAGAGCATCAGCGACTACTACCGGAACTACAACGCGAACGTCCACCGCGGCATCCACCAGTTGAGCCAGGAGGCCTCCATCGCCTACGAGGAGGCCCACGACAAACTCGCCGAGTTCATCGGCGCGAACGGCCGCGAGGAGATGGTGTTCACGAAGAACACGACCGAATCCGAAAACCTCGTCGCCTACGCGTGGGGACTCAACGAACTCGGTCCGGGCGATGAGGTCGTCCTGAGCGAGATGGAACACCACGCGTCGCTCGTGACGTGGCAACAGCTCGGCAAGAAGACCGGGGCGGACGTGAAGTACATCCCCGTGACCGACGAGGGCTACCTCGACATGGAGGCCGCGGAGGAGCTCATCACGGACGATACCAAGATGGTCAGCGTCGTCCACGTCTCGAACACGCTCGGGACGACGAACCCGGTGGGCGAACTCGCGGACATCGCGCACGACCACGATTCCTACATCTTCGTGGACGGCGCACAGGCGGTGCCGAACCGTCCCGTGGACGTGCAGGCCATCGACGCCGACTTCTACGCCTTCTCGGGCCACAAGATGGTCGGGCCGACCGGCATCGGCGGTCTGTACGGCAAGGAACACGTTCTGGAGGAGATGGAGCCGTACCTCTACGGCGGCGACATGATTCGCAAAGTGACCTACGACGACTCGACGTGGGAGGACCTGCCGTGGAAGTTCGAGGCCGGAACGCCGAACATCGCACAGGGCATCGCGCTCGCGGCCGCCGTGGACTATCTGGAGGACATCGGCATGGAGCGCGTCCAGCGCCACGAAGAGCAACTCGCCGAGTACGCCTACGACCGTCTGACCGAGGAAGGCGACGTGGAGATTTACGGACCCCCGGCCGACGACCGCGGCGGCCTCGTCTCGTTCAACGTCGATGGCGTCCACGCACACGACCTCTCCAGCATCCTCAACGATCACGCCGTCGCAATCCGGGCGGGCGACCACTGCACGCAACCGCTCCACGACAAACTCGGCATCGCGGCCTCCGCACGGGCCTCCTTCTACATCTACAACACCCGCGAGGAAATCGACAAACTCGTCGAGGCCGTTGACGACGCCCGACAGCTGTTCGCCCCGTAAGCGGCGTCATTTCGTCTTTCGAGATATTCAACGCACATCCCGGAGAGCGACAGCGATGCATCCGCTTTCTGGACGCGCGACGCGGACACCTGCGCCGACCGCTGGCGCAGGTGTCCGCGTGCCCAGGGAGGTCAGGGGACGCCGAGGGCGGTTCGCGCAACTCGCGCGAACCGTCCGCATGCGGTATGGACCCTAGCAGTCGAAATCACGAACTCCGCGAGGAATGACGCACCGAAACGAAGGAAACGAATCCGGCCGTTTCACCCTCGAAGTCGTCCTTCACATCGTTTTTATCGACGCCATCGAAACACCTCGGAAACGACATGTCACCGCGAACCCTCCCGGACGAGATTCGACCGCACGCCGAGGAGTACTTCGAAAACGTCGCACCCGCACACGACTGGCACCACGTCCAGCGGGTCGCCGCCCTCGCCGAAACGCTCGCCGCCGAGTACGACCCCGACGAGCGAATCCTCTTTTCGGCGGTGTGGTTGCACGACATCGGCCGGGAGCGCGAGGACCGCGGAGAAATCGACGACCACGCCGAGTGGGGTGCCGAAGAGGCGGGCGAACTCCTCGGCGGATTCGACGTGACGGATTCGGAAATCGAGGCCGTCCAGCACTGCATTCGGGCACACCGCTTCTCGAACGACGTGGACGCCGAGACGTTGGAGGCGAAACTGCTGTCCGATGCCGACAACCTCGACGCTCTCGGTGCCGTCGGAATCGGGCGCGTCTTCTGCTACGGCGCGGAACACGACCAACCCATGCACGACCCCGACGTGCCCGTCGAGGCCGACGAGACGCGTTCGGGTGCGACGTCGGTGAACCACTTCCACAAGAAAATCCTCCGACTCCCGGAGCGGATGTACACCGACGCAGGCAAACGCATGGCCGAAGAGCGCTGGACGTTCGTGGAGGCGTTCGTCGAGCGGTTCGAAGCGGAAGCCGCGGGCGAGCGCTGAGACGTCAGTCTTCGGGACCGAAAGCGGACGGAAGCGGATAGAGACAGGAGCGGATACAGGAGAACGGAAGCGGACAGAGGCGAACGGAAGCGGACAGAGGCGAACGGAAGCGGACGGAAACAGAAGCGGAGAAAGGGGATGAAAACCGAACGAAAATCGAACACGTGCTGAAAGCTATTTCACACGTCCCTCCCATCACCGGGCATGGACGCGGATGAACGGGACGTGTCCCCCGAGAAAGCCTTCTCTCTGCTCGGGAACGACACACGAATCGAGATCATTCAAGCCCTCTGGGACGCTGACGACCCGCTGTCGTTCTCGGAACTGCACGACCGAGTGGGAATTCGAGACAGCGGACAGTTCAACTACCATCTGAACAAACTCGTCGGCCTGTTCGTCCGGCAGACGGACGAGAAGTACGAACTCACCTACGCTGGGTTTCGAATCATGGGTGCGATTCTCTCGGGAACCTACACCCAGCGCGCCGAAGCCGAGACGTTCGCGCTCGATACCTACTGTCCCGACTGCGGAACGGAACTCATCGCGGAGTACGAAGAGGAGATGGTCACGGTTCGCTGTGAGACGTGTGATTCGAACCGCTCGACGTTCGGGTTGCCGCCGGGGGCGTTCGAGGGGAGAAACGAGACGGAGTTGCGGCAGACGTTCGAGCGCTGGCTCCTCAACGTGTTCTCGCTCATGGCCGACGGCGTGTGTCTGAACTGCTCCGGGAAGACGGTCGGGTCGCTCGTCACCGAGTCCGAGTACTTCGCCGACGAGCAGGAAGCGGGCATCGAATTCCGCTGTGAGCGCTGTGGGGACTACGCCGTCGGCAATCTCGGAACGTACCTCTTGGAGCATCCGGCGGTCGTCGCATTCCACTACGACCACGGTATCGACCTCACGGACTACCCCGTGTGGGAACTCGAATGGCCACGTCCCGAGAACGCCCGAATCGTCTCCGAGGACCCGTTGCTGGTCGAATGCGTCATCGAACTCGACGGCGACGAACTCAGGCTGAGCGTCGATGAGGAATTGGCCGTCAGCGTCGAATAAACCAGATTCCCAACAGAACCTGCTTTCGGTCGTTTCGGCAACAGAAATGTAATTCTGAAATCACATATCCGTCCGCCGCTCCTGTCTCGGTTCATGCGTTCCCTATTCAGAAATCGGACCTTCACGCGGCTGTTCGTCGGTCGGTTGATAACGAACGCGGGGGACAGCGCGTACGCCGTCGCGGCGATGTGGCTCGCCTTCCAACTCGGCGGGTCGTCGTTTTACACCGGACTGGCCGGGTTTCTCACCATGCTGCCACAGACGCTCCAGTTCCTCGCCGGACCGCTGGTCGACCGGTGGCGAATCCGCCGGATTCTGGTCGCCACGCAAGTCGCGGAGGGCATCCTCGTCCTCTGTGTCCCCGTCGCGTACGTGATGGGGTGGCTCTCGGTCTGGGTCGTCCTCGTCGTGATGCCCGTCGTCTCGCTCATCAACCAGTTCGTCTACCCGGCACAGCAGGCCGCCCTCCCGCGCGTCGTCGAGAAGGAGGACCTCGTGGAAGCCAATTCGGCGTTCTCGTTCGCCTACCAGGGCGTCGATTTCGCCTTCACCGCGCTCGGCGGCATCGTCGTCGCGCTGGTCGGCGCAATCGCGCTCTACGTCCTCGACTCCGTGACCTTCCTCGCCGCGACGCTCGTCTTCCTCGGCGTTCGAATCCCGCCCGCGGAAATCGATTCCGAGTCGGAGACGGACGCGGATTCGGATGAGGAGACGAATCCCACTCAATCCGAGGGTATCACCGCCGCCGTCGCGGCGTACCGCACCCAACTCCTCGACGGCATCCGGTACGTTCGCGGGTCGGTGCTCGTCTGGATACTCGCCGGGAGCCTCGTCGTCAACGCGACCATCGGCAGCACCCTCGCAGTGCTGCCCGCCTACGCGCAGGCCAACGGCGGGTCGGACGCGTACGGCTTCCTCCTCGCCACGGTGGTCGGCGGGATGCTCGTCGGGTCGCTCGCCGCGACGCCGCTCAAGCGGTTTTCGCTCGCCAAGCTGAGCATCGGCGGGTTCGTGTTCAGCGGAATCACGTGGCTCGCCGCGGTTCTCATCGGCTGGTTTCCGGCGACGATGGTCCTGTTCTTCCTCGCATGGATTCCGGTCGGCGCGACGAACGTCATCTTCGCGGCGATGATACAGTCCGTCGTCCCCGAGGAACTCATGGGCCGCGTGTCGTCGGTCCTGTCGAGCGCATCCGTCGGCGCGATGCCGCTCGGGTCCCTCCTCGGCGGCGTCGGCGGTGACGTTCTCGGGACCGCACCGGTCATGACGACTGCCGGGTTCGGGTTCCTGTGCATCGCGTTCTGTTGGGTGGCACACCCGCTGCTCCGAGACATCGCAAAGGCCGACGAGTTGGACGCCGAGAAGTACGGCCTCACGACCGCGACAGGGGCCGAATCGTCGGAATCCTTTTAGGTGACTCTCTCTTACCCAGATTCAACTATGAGCATGGGTTCGGACATGTACCGGCAGCAGATTCTCGACCATTATCGGAACCCGCGAAACTACGGGGAGTTGGCCGACGCCCAGTTCAGCCACGAGGGAGTAAACCCCTCCTGTGGCGACGAACTGGAGTTCGACGTCTCCCTCGAAGACGACGGCGAAACCATCGAGCGCGTCGCGTTCCGCGGCGACGGGTGTGCCATCAGCCAAGCCAGCGCCAGCATGCTCTCCCAGAAGCTCCCCGGAATGAGCCTGGACGAAGTGGCGGCGATGGACCGTGACGACGTTATCGACATGCTGGGCGTCGAAATCAGCCCGATGCGCGTGAAATGCGCCGTTTTGGCCGAGAAAGTCGTCCAAGACGGAGCGGAGATTTACGAAGGCGAAAAGGACGAAGAGCGCACGACGACCGAAGACTAACTGGTTTTCTACCCAGAATCGGGTCGATGGTGTGACCCATCGACTACTTTCTCGCCGGTTCCCGGCGCGTCTCCCGACCGAGAGCTTTTGCGATGGCGAGCACGAAGCCTAAGCCCGCCTGCACCTCCGGGTCGCGGGTCGCACGGAGCAGGCCGACAACGCCGACGCGCTCCGGCGGCGATTCGGCGTCGCTGGCGTCGCCGACCGCCTGCAACACCGTCTCCATGCCCCGAACCGTGTCGGGGTCGGACGCCGTATCCGCGACCTCGCCCAGCGAACTCCCGGCATCGACGAGCGTGGATATCATCTCGTCGTCCAGAGCGCCCGACGCCAACGGAAGGAGGTCGGCGAGCGCGGCGAGTTCGTCCAACGTACCGCTCTTTTGTAGTCGTACCAGCGTCTCCAGCGCCTCTGTGAGTTCCGCCCCGTTCGCGCCGACCGATTCGGACAGCTCCACGGTTTCCTTCGTTGCGAGACCGTCCGCGGCCTCGGCGAGGGTTTCACCCGTCCCGGCCAGTTCCGCGACCATCCGGTCGTCGAGGGCGGACGTCCCGACCTCGACCGCATCGAGGACGCCGTTTACCAGCCCGAGTCGTTCCATCAGGCGGGCGACTTCCTCCGGGTTCTCATCTATCGCCGTTTCGAGGGCGTCCCGGGCATCGTCCTGCGTTGTCTGTTCTACCATCTCGGTCACCTCACAGGAGTCCCCGTGCGGTCAGCCAGTAGGACTCGTTGTACGAGAGCTTCGCCCAGTGGACGAACTTCGACGGGTCGCGGACCGTCGGCTGTCGGCCGTACTCGAACTCCACGAACGTCGCCTCGTCCATGCCCGATTCGATGAAACAGACCGTCTTGCCGTCGAATATGGCCGTCGGGGTGTGGCCGCGGACCCGACTGGCGAGGCGGTCGGCGACGACGCCCGCCTCGTAGTGGGCGACGCTACCCGCCTTGCTCGTCGGCACGTCGGCGGTGTCGCCGATGGCGTAGACGTCCGCCGCGGCGTCCGCTTCGAGCGTCTCCTTATCGACCGGCACCCAGCCGTCGTCGCCGAGGCCGGACTCCTTGATAAGGTCGTCGCCGCTGTGGGGCGGAATGGCGACCAAGAGGTCGTAATCCATCTCCGTGCCCTCCATCGTCCGGATGACCTTCTCCTCCGGGTCGACCTCATCCGCGTTGAAGAACGTCTCGACGTTGATGTCCCGCTTTTCGAGTTCCGGCGTCGCCCACTCGGCGATGGATTCGAGTCCGTGGGCGCGTCCGATGGGGTACGTGTACGTGATTTCGACGTCATCGCGCCGTCCCCGTTCGCGGAGCCAGTCGTCGGCCATGAAGACGAACTCCAGCGGCGCGGCCGGGCACATGTGCGGGACGCCGATGACCGAGAGCACGAGGTGCCCGCCGGTGAACTCGGCCAAGTCATCGCGCAACGCCTCGGCCCCGTCGGGACCGTAGAAGTGGTGTCCGCCCTCCTTCAGGCCGGGGACGTCCTCCGGCGTGAGTTTCGCGCCGGTCGAAAGGACGAGGTAGTCGTAGTCGAGCGTCGTCCCCCCGTCCTGACACGAGAGCCGTTTCTCGTCGGTGTCTATGGAGACGACCCGATTGATTCGGAGTTCGACGCGGCTGTCGAGGAGTTCCGAAATCGGTCGCCGGGCTTCCTGAGCCTCTCGTTCACCGAAGGCCACGTAGAGGTAGAGCGGCTTGTACACGTGGTCCGGGTCGTCGGTGACGAGCGTGACCTCGACGTCGCCCGCGTCTATCTCCGGCGCGAGTTCGTCGGCGAGTCGATTGGCGAGGACCGTCCCGCCGGTCCCGCCACCGACGATTGCGATTCGTTTCATGCTTTCTTCACGTAGAGGCTCCAGTAGTCGTCGTGGTCGACGGTATCGAGGTGTTCGTGTCCGGCCTTGTCCACCCACTCCGGGACGTCCTTTTTCGAGCCGCTGTCTTCCGTTTGCAGTTCGACGACGGTGCCCGAGTCCACGCTCTTTATCTTCCCGATGAGGTCCATCAGGGGGCCGGGGCAGGTCGCACCGCGCGCGTCGATCGTTACGTCGGGTTCGATTTCTGTTTCGCTCATTGTAATCACCAGTTTAGACGAATATGACGTTCTTGTCCTGTGCTCGTTCGAGGAATCCGGCGACGCCGAGTTCGTCGTCGAAGACGTCCACGTAGTCGTCGAGCGTGTTTCCGAGCAGGTCCATCGCCATCGTGCAGGCGTACACCGTCATCGGGCCGAGGTCCTTCGCCTGTTCGAGTTGGTCGGTGAACAGGGGAACCTGAACGTCCGAAGCGCTCATCATCGCCTCGGCGACGCGGCCGCCTTTGAAGTCGTTCCGTTCGACGGTCTCCGTTTCGAACGCGTTGAGCGCGTTCATCGTTACGAAAACCTCGACCGGAATGTCGGACGCCGCGGCGATGGACCCGATCATGCTCGCCGCCTGAATTTTTTCGATGTCCTCGGACGCGAGGACGATTGCATAGCCGTTCATGTGCTCATCACACCTGAAGAGACGCGACGCACAGGCATAATATTGTGATGCTATTCCAAGAGCATGAGAACTAGATTCGAAGACATGTTCACGAACAATATGAGGATGGAATGGAATAAACCAGAGAGAAACGGTGAAGACGGGTGAACTCGGGGCAGTCGATATCATCGAACTGCGCTCGGATGATTTCAGCCGCTCACTCGATATTCGATATTGCGAGAAAAACTCAAAATAGTCGGCGATTATTCCGGCTTCAGACCGCCGTCCTGCACGCGCATGACGGCCTCACCGTCGGCGAGGTTCGGCGCGTCCACGAGTCGGACGATACGCTTGTCGCCCTTCGATTTTCGGAGGTACATCCGGAACGTCGATTTGTGGCCGAGGATGTTGCCACCGATGGGCTGGGTCGGGTCGCCGAAGAACGAGTCGGGGTTGGACGAAACCTGATTCGTCACGACGACGGCCGTGTTGTACAGGTTACCCACCTTGTCGATGTCGTGGAGGTGTTTGTTGAGTTTCTGCTGACGGGTGGCGAGCTGTCCACGACCGACGTATTCGGCGCGGAAGTGGGCGGTGAGGCTGTCGATACAGACCAGTCGGACGGGCCAGTCGCTGTCCTCGTGTTCGCCCGCGAGTTCCTGTGCCTTCTCCGCGAGGAGCATCTGGTGGTTGGAGTTGAACGCCTTTGCGACGTGAATCTTGTCGAGGATGTCGGCAACGAGTTCCTCCATCGCTTCCTCGTCGTCCGGGGAACCGTCGATTTCGCGGTCGTCCATCGTGGCCTGAATGGCCTCGTCCGGCAGGCCGCGAACCATGTCGTCGATACGTTCGGGACGGAACGTGTCTTCGGAGTCGATGAAGATGACGCTGCCGTGGAGACCGCCCTGTTCGGGCGGCAGTTGGACGTTCACCGAAAGCTGGTGGGTGATCTGGGATTTCCCCGCACCGAACTCGCCGTACACTTCGGTAATGGATTGGGTCTCGACGCCGCCGCCGAGCAACTCGTCCACTTCGTCTATCTGCCAGCTGAGCTTGCCGATTCGCTCGCGTCGTTCGAGAACCTGCGAACCGGTCTCGAACCCGCCGATGTCGGCCTCCTTTCGGGCGGCCTGAATGATGTCGGCGGACGTGCTCTCGCCGACGTCGGCGGTGTTGCTGAGTTCGCCGGGACTCGCAACCGCGAGGCTCTGATAGGAATCGAATCCCGCGTCACGGAGTTTTTCTGCTGTCGCTGGACCAACGCCGGGGAGTGCTTCGAGGTCTACGTCTGCCATTGTACTCCTGCCTTGTTCCCGTCATCATATAAACCTCCGTTAACAGCGGAGTGAAAGTGAAACTGGCGGGCGGTGTCGGGATATCAGAATAGGAAGGGAAGCCTTTAGATACGAAAAGGAAATCGCGTGGAAGTTATTCCCACGGATGTTTGCTCGTGTGGTCCGGCCAGAGCGGATACCAGTACTGTTCGTCGGACTCGATTTCGAGTTCGCCGTCCATGTTGCTCCGGAGTTTGAACTCGGCCGCCGAGTCGCGCTCGTGGCCGCGCTTCGGCGCGAAGGGATAGTAGGCCCCGCGGCGGAAGGAGTACACCCAGTAGACGTAGTTGCCGTCCCGCTGGAAGCCGAAAATAGCGGCGAGGAGACGCGACCCGTAGCCCTCCTCGACGAACGTGTCCGCCGCGAAGTGGAGGCTCGTCACGAGGTCTTCGGGGTCGTCGTCTTCGAGGACGAACCACGAGTAGCCGTGATTGTCCACGTGCGCGGTCGCTTCGGTGCCGGTCTCCTCCTTTCCGGCTTCGAGGATGGCGTGCACTTCGTCCACCGCGTCCTGAAAGTCGGTGCTATCGACCTCCGAGAAACAGAGCGCCGCCTGCCCGACCGATTCGTAGCCGAGGTCGGCTTCCATCGTGACGTAGGCCGTGCTCATCCCGAAGAGGTCTTCGGGGTCGGCCTCGCGTCCCGCGTCCGTCTCGGCGCGGATGCCGAGCACCTCACGGATGCCGTCGAATAATCCCATACCGAGGTGTACGAAGTCGGTGCGGAAAAAGGGAGGCGATACTTATGTGGCAGTTAATAAAGGGTATCGAGCCCGTCCGTAAAACCGATGGGAACGCATTCCCGACGCCGGTTTCTCGAACTGGCAGGTACTGGCACCGCCGTCGCGCTCGCGGGGTGTTCGAGCGGCCCGAGCGACGCCGAAGGTGCCGACACCTCCACGACGGAAACCGAGACGACGGAGACGACCGAGACTGACGAGGAAACCACGGAAGACGCTTCCAACGACATCACAATGAGTTCAGTATTCCACTTCAGCGAGGGGGACGACCACCAGAAACACGCGGTGGCGAACGTCGCCAACCTGTTGAACGACGACTCGACCGACACGGAGACCATCGCGCTCGTCGCCAACGGCGTGGGCGTCAAACTCCTCTCGACCGACTCCACCCAAGCCGAGACAGTGAAATCGCTCGCAAAGAAGGGCGTGAAGTTCAAGGCGTGTCACAACAGCATGAACAAGCTCAACTACACGAAAGATGACCTCCTCGAAGGAGTCGAAGTCGTCCCCGCGGGCGTCGGTGAACTCACGAAACTACAGGCCAAAGAGGGATACGCCTACATCAAGACGCCGTAGCGTCAGTAGGACTCCATCTCGCGTTCCATATCGCGGAGTCGCTCGACCCGCGCCTCGGTGCTGGGGTGCGTGCTGAACAGCTTGCTGATGAAGCCTGCTTTTGCGGGGATGATGAAGAACGCGTTCATCTCCGACGTCTCGCGCAGGTCCTCCTGTGGCACCCGGTCCATCCCGCCGTCGATGGTCAGCAGGGCGGACGCGAGCGCGGACGGCTTGCCCGTAATCGTCGCCCCGCCGCGGTCCGCGGCGAACTCGCGGTAGCGCGAGAGCGCGCGGATGAGGAAGTAACTGATAATCCACACCACGAGCGACGCGAGGATGGCGACGAAGACGGGAACCTGATTCCCGTCCCGGCTGTCGCGCCCGCCGCTGAACAGCCAGCCCCAGCGGACGACCATGAACGCGATGGTCGAGAGGAACGACGCGATGGTCATCACCATCACGTCGCGGTTCTTGACGTGGGCGAGTTCGTGAGCGAGCACGCCCTCAAGTTCTTCCTGATTCAGCGTCTGGAGCAGTCCCGACGTCACGCAGACGGCGGAATTCTTCTGGGAACGCCCGGTCGCAAACGCGTTCGGGACGCGAGTATCCGCGACGGCGACTTTCGGCTTCGGCAGGTCGGCCTGCTGGGAGAGTCGGCTGATGCTCGCGTGGAGGTCGGGATACTCGTCCTCGCTGACCTCGTGTGCGCCCATGCTCCACAGCGCGAGTTTGTCGCTGTAGAAGAACTGGCCAAGCGAGAAAATGCCGAACACTAGTGCGATGGGGAGGATACGGTTCGGAAATATCACTACTAACCCACCGACGAACACGATATACAGGGCGAACAGGAGGAACATCGTAAAGCCCATCCTGGCTCGAAGTCCCCAATCTGCCTTCCATTTCATGGTTCAGTCTAGGGATTCCGACCGTTTAAAGATTCGTCGTCGTATGCGGATAAGTAGCAAGCGGGAAGGGGGAGTTTTCTCCGACCGATGAGAAACATAACGAAAATTGAAATTTCAGTTTCGCTGAGGCCGGAACGCTTACCCCCGGAGGCGGAATAAGGGGCGTATGTTCTCGTTTGAACCGGCGAGGGTATCTCGATGACCGGTACGGTCGTCTTAGCCGGTAGTCTCAACCGTTCTGGCCGATGGCTCGCCAAACACCTCGCCGAACGAGGGTGGGACGTCACTTGTCTCGGTCTTTCTCGGTCGAACTGGGAACTCGGGGGATATCGGGGGCTCTCGTTTCGTGCGGCGGATTTGACTGATCAGGTCGAAACCGCGGAGGCGATTTCGACGGAGAATCCCGATGCGGTCGTTCACTGGGCGACGCTGCCGTCGCCGGAGCGCCACGCGGGGATGCGCATCTTCGAAAACAACGTCGTCGGGGCCTACAACGTGTTCACCGCGGCGGGGCGAACGAACGCCCGAATCGCGTGGGCGTCGAACGAGAGCGCCTACGGCTTCCAACTCGCGGGCGAACCGACCCTCCCCGAGTACTTGCCGCTGGACGAAGAACACCCGCTTCGACCCGAAGACCCGTACGGGACCTCGAAAGTCGTCGGCGAACAAATCGGGGGCATGGTCGCCCGTCGATACGACGTTCCGGTCGCGTCGATGCGCGGGTCGTGGGTGCAGTTTCCCGACGAGTACGACTGTCTCGACGCGCGGACCAACCTCGCAACGGGCGCGGGGAACTTCTGGTCCTACGTGGACGTTCGGGACGTCGTGACGGCCATCGAACGCGCCATCACGGCGGACTTCGATGGTCACGAACCCTTCATCGTCTCGGCGGCCGACAACTACCTCGACGAACCCATCGAAGACGCCCTCGTCGAGTTCTTCGGTGGAGTCCCGGAGCGGTGTGATATCGCCGGGACCGACTCGGCCTTCTCGACCGCGAAAGCCGAGTCGATGCTCGGCTGGGAACCGACCCACTCGTGGCGCGATGCCGTGGACGATGACGAGTTCGTCCTGCCGTGAGCCTTCTACAGGCTTAAAAGCGCGAACGACATAGAACCGTCAATGACCGATTCTGGCGAATTCTGCCCGAACTGTGGCGACCCCATCGAGGTCGATATCACGGAACGGGACTATCCGACCTCCGCCTCTCCACGCGAGCGAAAGCTCTGTGACGCGTGTTATTTCGACCGATTCGACCTCGTGGACGCCCCGGAGCGAATCGAAGTGCGAGTGTGTGCACAGTGCGGTGCCGTTTACCGCGGCCGACGCTGGGTGGACGTGGGCGCGCGGGACTACACCGACATCGCCATCGAGGAAGTGAGCGAAGCGCTCGCGGTCCACGTCGATGCCCGCGACGTGTCGTGGCAGGTGGAACCCGAACAGATAGACCCGAACACGATTCGGATGCACTGTTACTTCTCCGGCGTCGTCCGCGACACGCTGGTCGAGGAGGAGATCATGGTCCCCGTGATGATCGCCCGCCAGACGTGTACCCGCTGTGGGCGAATCGCGGGCGACTACTACGCGAGCATCGTGCAAGTACGCGGCGTGGACCGGACGCCGACGCCGGAAGAGGAGAAGCGCGCCCGCGAAATCGCCAACGAAATCGTCGCGGACATGGAGGCGACGGGCGACAGAAACGCCTTCGTCACCGACATGGACGCGACGCCCGACGGCCTGAATATCAAGGTCTCGACCAACAACATCGGCAAGAAGATTTCGAACAAACTGGTCGAGGAGTTCGGCGGGAGCTTCACCGACTCGGAAACCCTCGTCACGGAGGACGAGGACGGCAACGAGGTGTATCGCGTCACCTACTCCGTCCGCCTGCCGCCGTTCACGCCCGGTGACATCATCAGCCCGGACGACGACGGGCCGGTGCTCGTCCGGAGCGTGCGCGGAAACCTGAAAGGCAAGCGAATCACGACCGGCGACGAGTACGAGGCGCAGTTCGGAGACGAGGACGCCTCGGACGCGCGCAAGTTGGGCACCATCGACGACGCCGAGGAGACGACGCTCGTCGCGGTGACCGACGAGCGCGCGGTGCAGGTGCTCGACCCGGAAACCTACCAGACGAAGACGATTTCCAAGCCGTCGTACATGGACGAGGACGCGGAGACGGTCCCCGTGTTCAAGAGTCGAAACGGGCTGTACGTGGTCCCGGATGCGTAACCTCGCCGTCCTCGTGGCGAAACCGCGGGCCGAAGCGACCATCGCGGAACTGGAGGCGGAAGGCGTCTACGACGACTCCAGAAAAGTCAGCGAACACGACGACGAACTGGTCGAACTGCCCGTGACCGCGCGACCGACCGAAACGCGGTTCGAGGAAGTCGTCGAACAGTCCGACCCGGAGATTCGACACACGGACCTCGACTCCCTGCTTCGGGAGCGCGGGTGGTCGGACGACGACATCGACCGCGCACCGAAGTCGTGGGCCGTCGTCGGAAGCGTGATTCTCGTCCAGTTCGGCGATTGTCCGCGACCCGAGGAGGTCGGCGAGGAACTGCTCGCCCTCCACGGCGAAGCCGAAACCGTCCTTTCCCGCGGCGGAATCTCCGGCGAGCACCGGGAACCCGACGTGAGCGTCGTCGCGGGGTCCGGCGATACCGAGACCGTCCACACGGAGCACGGGACGAAGTACGCCCTCGACCTCCGAGAGGTGATGTTCGCCCCCGGAAACCAACGCGAGCGCTCCCGGATGGGCGACGTCGTTTCGCCGGACGAACGCGTCTTCGACATGTTCGCCGGAATCGGCTACTTCACGCTCCCGATGGCCCGCGCCGGGGCGAACGTGACCGCGGTCGAACGCAACCCGGCGTCGTTCAAGTTCCTCGTGGAGAACGCGATGCTGAACGACGTCCCCGACCGCATCGACGCCTACCGCGCCGACTGCCGGGAGATGGCGGACGTGCGCGCCGAACGCGTCGTCATGGGCTACTACGACGCACACGAGTATCTCGACACGGCACTGGCCGCCCTCGAACCCGGCGGCGTCGTCCACATGCACGAGACGACGCCCGAAAATCGGCTGTGGGAGCGCCCGGTTTCGCGGCTTGAATCGGCGGCCCACGAGCACAGACGGGACGTGGAGATTCTGGATACGCGCCGCGTCAAGAGCCACAGCGAGGGCGTGTGGCACGTCGTGGTTGACGCTCGGGTAGACTGACGGAACACAGGTCGTGGAAAATACTTATAACTCTCGAACTGTTCACGTCGCGTATGGATAGACAGAAGCTCATCTCGCTGTTTTTCGTGCTCCTGATGTTGAGTTCGGCGGTGGCCTACACCGTCACGTTCATCTGACGGATTCGACGAGAATCGCGGCTACTCCGTGTCCCACACGTCCGCCATGGGACTCTTCTTCCGGGAGCGCCGCGAACGTGAATTCCGGCGCGAGTTCGAACCGGAATCGGTGCCGCCCGACTCGTTTCCGTCGGACGAATCGTCGCGTCCGCTGTTGCCACCGGTGTTACCATCGAACTGCCGAGTATCGCCGTAGCCGATGCTGCCGCCAGAACCGCCCGCCGAACGCGGGTCGAACTCTGGCAGGTCGGGGTGCGCCATGCGGTCCACCTGCTCTGCGAACCAGTCGGGCATGTCGGTGCGAGCGCGGTCGAACAGTTGCAGGAGGCTGGAATCCGCGAGATACGTCGCGCCGTAGTCGTCCGGCGCGCGAATCACCCGCCCGCAGGCCTGAATGACGGTTCGGAGCGCGGCGCGGTAGTACCACGCCCACTGCCCGTGTTCGAGTCGGTGGGCGACCCGCGAGTCGCTCGTGTTCAAGAAGGGAGCCTTACAGAGCACCTGCCAGCGGGCGAGGTCGCCCTTCAAATCCAGCGCCTCCTCCATCTTCACCGAGAGGAACACGTCGGGGTCGTCGGTGGCCTTCCAGGAATCGAGGTCGGCGTCGCGGGAGTCCCGACCGTGGGCGCGCACCCGCCCGCCGACGCCGAACGCCTCCAACTGCTCCGCGAGTTTTTTCTGAATGTGATAAGAGTGGGCGTGGACGATTCCCTTCTCGTCGGGGTGTTCCTGCATGATTCTGACGACTGTGCGCGCGATTTTGGGAATCGTCTCCTCGCGGTGTTCGTAGGTCATCTTCCCCTGCGTCACGTCGTACAGCGGTCGGTTTTCGACCGGGAAGGTGTGTCCCACGTCCACGAGGGCGACGCGTTCCGGGTCGAGGCCGACCTGCCGACAGAACGCCTCCTTGTTCAAAATCGTCGCCGAGAGGAGCGCGAATTTGTTCCCGCGTTCCCAGACGGTGTGGGCGAGGTAGCGCTCGGGGTTCATCGGCTTGATGGTTATCGGCCCGCCCGCGCCGTCCGGTTGGTCCACCACCCACTCCGTCGCGCTGTCCGGGTCGCGGTAGTCGTCCACGAACCAGTCCAACTCGGAGATGAGTTCCTGAAACCGGTCCCGTCGGGCGACCTCGGCGGCCGTGAGTTCGGGCTGCGCGATGAGGTCGTCCTTCCGCCGCTTGCAGGTGCCGACGAGTCGGTCCGCGTAGTCGACCGCCCTGTCGAGTCCGGTTATCTCGGGGATCTTCAGATCGTCCCAGATGGGCACCGTGCGCGGATTCAGGTCGATGGCCGCGTACATCTCCGCCCACTCGGCGAGTCCGTGGGCCTCGTCGATGACCACCGCGTCCCGCTTGCGGAACACCTCCGACCCGGCAGTTCGCATGAAGTACGCCAAGGTCATCGCCGCGATTTCGCGGTTGCTGGCGATGGCGCGGTCGGAGAAGTACGGACACCGGTGTCTGACCGAGCAGTCGTAGCCCTTCTCGCGGGCACAAGGTGCTCGGTTCACGGGGGTGTCGTGCTCGCCCGGCAGGATGCAGGAGTAGTTTCGCTTCCCTCGGATTATCTTGAGGTCGTCCAGCAGGGCGTCCTCGGCCACGTCGTCCAACTGGGATACCTGCGGCGTGGTGTAGTACGCCCCCGTCGAATCGGTCGGGGCGGCCTCGTCCACCCGACGGGCACACCCCGCAATCGCCCGAGCGAGCAGGGACTTACCGCTCCCCGTCGGTGCGCGAACCAACACCACGTCGTTGTCCCCCTCGAACGCTTCCCGAATGTCCGATAGCGCCTCCCGCTGGTTGCCACGGAAGGAAGGTGCGGGGAACTCGTCGAAAATCCGCTCGGGATTCACTATCCGTGATAACGACGGCGAACGCGTAAAACCTGTGGGTTCTTCGGCGGATGGTACAGCGAACGACGGCGGTACGATTAACGTCGAAACGTCCGAACCGGCGGGAACGAGCGACTCGACTATTCGCTCCGTTCGAGCGCCGCCACGTCCGCGGCCGACGGATGGTCCGGTAACTGCTCGATGCAGGCGTAGCAGAGGAAATGCTCGCTCCCGTCCTCGAACTCTAGCGTTATTCCACCCGTCGTTTGCGGGTTCGAACTCCAGAGGTTGGCGATACCGCCCGCGATGGGTACGTCCGCCCCACAACCGTCGCACTTCTCGGTGCTCATCGGTGGGAGTTGGTGGGTCACGGACAAAGAACGTTCGACGCGTTCGCGGGAGCGGACGGTCGAGGAGAAGTCCCACCGAACGGGCGACTAGCGATTTGCGACCGCGTGTCATAGTACCATCAAATATAAATATCATACGCCACACGTTCCGTACGAACCGTTCTATGACCCCCCGGCACGCGTATCGTCCGGTGTTCGAACCCCTCGCGCTCACGCCCAGGAGCGGGGCCCGATAGCCGCAGCACTCGGGTTTCGTTCCGCTACGTTCCGTAGCCGCACTTTCTCGACCGAACACACACGCATATGCCGATATCCGCCGAGTCGCGGGCACACAGCCGCGACTCACCAGTGAACGCATCGCTTTTCGAACGACAGACGCATCGCTCGCGGCCGTGGCGACCGCTCGAACCACGGCCGACGACCACCGAAACCGCCGGAGGTGGTCGTGAATGACCACGGCCGACGCGAACGGGGACGCGCCATCGCTGTGGCGAAACCGCGACTTCCGGCGGTTCTTCGCCGGGGAGTTCGTGACGAACGCCGGGGACAGCCTCTACACCGTCGCCGTCCTGTGGCTCGTCTTCGACCTCAGCGGCTCGACGGTCCTCACGGGGATCGCCAACTCGCTGTTGTTGCTCCCGTGGCTCTTACAGATACTCGCCGGACCGGTCGTGGACAGACTCCCGATCAAACCGGTGCTCGTGGGGGCACAAGTCCTCCAAGGCGTCGTCGTTCTCGCACTCCCGCTCGCCGCGGCGACGGGGTGGATGAGCGTCGGCGTCCTGCTCGCGGTGGTCCCGATACTGACGCTGGCGACGCTGCTGATGGCACCGATGCAGACGACGCTCGTCCCTCGCATCGTGTCCGATTCGCGGCTTTCGCGGGCGAATTCCGCGCTCGCAACCGTCACGCTCGGACTCGACATGGTGTTCGACGCGCTCGGCGGCGCGTTCATCGCCGTCTTCGGCGCGACGACGCTGTTCCTGTTCGACTCGGCCACGTTCGCCGTCGCGGGACTGTTGTTCGCCGGTATCGCCGTCCCGAAGGTCGGCGAGAGAGGCGACAAAGCGGAGCGAACCGACGAGTCGATACTCGACTCGTACGTCGGCAACCTACGGGACGGAGCGGACGTGCTCCGCGGAAGCGTCTTCGTCGAACTGGTACTCACCACGGCGGTGGCCAACTTGGCGACCGGGGTGACGCTCGCGATTCTCCCGGCCTTCGGCGACGCGCTCGGCGGCCCCGCCGTCTACGGCCTGCTGCTCGGTGCGCTCGGCATCGGCCGACTGGTCGGCTCGCTCCTCGCGCCTTATCTCGAACGCGTTTCGTACGGACGGCTGCTCATGGTCGGCCACTCGGTGGCCGCGTGCTGCTGGCTCGCAGCGGTGTACGCGCCGAAGACGACGCTCACCGTCGTTCTCTTCGGACTCGCGTGGGTGCCAGCGGGCATCAGCGGCGTGCTCACGGCGACGCTGAACCAAACCGTGTTTCCGGCCGACCGCCTCGCCCGCGTGTCGTCCATCAAGGGAACCGCCTCGGGAGCTACGCTGCCGCTCGGTTCGCTCGTCGGCGGCGTCGTCGCCGAGGTGCTGGGAACGACGACGACGATGGGACTCGCCGCGTTCGGCTTCGGGTTCACGGGACTGTACGTACTTCTACGACCGCGGCTCCGAAATCTCCCCGCCGTCGCGGACGCCGACCCGGCGGCGTTCGACGTGACGGTCGCGTCTGACCGTCAGGAGTGACACGGGTCTCGACCCGGACGCCGTTTCGAAGCGGTATCGACAATCGGACGAGATGGACCATTTCGTATAGCACTATCCGATACATTCCTGGATTCGGACCGCACACAGATATCCGTCCGTAGACGGCCGTTCCATCCGAAATCGGTGCAATCGCTCGGGAACGGTGCAAGTCAAAAAAGCCGCAAAAGTCGTTCGCGTCGTCCGTTTCAGTACGACTCGCT
The DNA here is from genome assembly GCF_026008575.1 of Haladaptatus sp. T7. Classification (NCBI taxonomy): domain Archaea; kingdom Methanobacteriati; phylum Methanobacteriota; class Halobacteria; order Halobacteriales; family Haladaptataceae; genus Haladaptatus; species Haladaptatus sp. T7. The sequence continues at coordinate 314,981 of NZ_BROP01000005.1, read as the reverse complement.
CGTGTAGAGCGCGCCGCTGTCGTCGTAGACGGACACCGTGTCGCCGCCGTTATTCCAGATCGCGGTACCGGTGTTGCCCCAGTAGAGGTCGGAACTCGTGTCCGAACCGGTTCCGGTGTGAAGCGTCACCTGCGCGCCCGCGTCGAGCGTGAAGCCGCTCGGGAAGGCGTAGGTGTGGGCGGCTTCGTCCTCGACGGTCCACCCCGAGAGGTCGATGGAACCAGTTCCGGGATTCTCGAAGACGACGTACTCGTCGTTGAGGTTGTTGTTGTCGTTGCCCGCCGCGTCCTCGTGGATTTGAGCGATGGAGAGGTCGCCGTTACCGCTGCCACCGCTGCCGCCGCCGGTCGAGCCGTCGTAGGCGTCGAACAGCGGGAAGGTGGTGTCGAAAACCGTCGTCGTCGGGATGCCCGAATCGCCGTTGACGTTGTTCGTGCCGTCGGTCACGTGGTCGCCGTTGATTCGGAGGTCGGTTCCGAGCGCGGACGCGAGGTCGTTCAGGTTGGTTCGCGCACCTGACGGTGCCGTGCCAGCGCCGACGAGGACGACCGCGCCGCCGTCCGCGACGAACGAGGTGAGCGCGTCGATTTCTGCTTGCGTGAACGCGTTGGCTGGCGTGGTGACGATGATGGCCTGCCAGCGCGAGAGGTCGAACGTGTCGAGGTCGTTCGCCTGGTCGAACGAGAGGTCCACGCCTTCGAGGTAGCGCTGGTAGTACGCCGCGTCGTCGTTCGAGACGGCGTAGCTCGCGTCGAACTGGCCGTGGCCGCCGTCGATGAGGATGTCCCCGCTTCGGTCGCTCACGTAGTCGATGAGGTTCGTGAGGAAGACGAAGTTCTCGTAATCCGACGTATCGACGGCGAAACCTTCGGAGCTCTCGTAGCTCTCGTCGATGAGCGGACTACCGACCACGGCCACGTTGGCGGCGTCGTCCACCGCCGCGAGCGGGATGTCGCCGCTATAGGTGTAGCCGCCGGACTGGGTAGCGGTGCTCTCCGCGTAAATCGGGACGCGGGAGTCGCTCACGCCGCCGGAGGCGGTCTTGACGCTGGCGGCTTGCGGGAGGAAGAGGTCGTCTACCGCCCGGTTTCGGATTTCCGAGGAGGCGTCGGGGTCGCTCTGTCCCCAGACGCCCGTGCCGTTCGACCGTGCGGTGTCTTCCGCGCGCCAAATGTCGTCGTGGTACGAGGAACCGGAACCGTACACGCGGGCGTTACCGGTTTCGACGGCGCGGAGGTTGTAGAAGTCGTCGCGGGTGCCGTCGCCCGTGGCGTCGTAGTGGATGTAACCGAGCACGCGGCCGTAGGTGTCGCGGAGCGGTTCGTTCTGGTCGAACGAGAGTTCGACGGTCGCGCCGCCCAGTTCGCTCTTGCCGAAGTCGGTGGCGTTCGACCCCCACGTCTGGAGGTAGGTCATCGATTCGATGCCTTCCCACTCCTGAATCCGTTCGGCGGAGCTGTTCGACGCCTTCTCGGGCGTGTCGATGCCGAGGATTCGGATGCTCTCGGTCGAACCGTCCGCGAACTGCACCGTCACCGTGTCGCCGTCCGAGACTTTGGTGACGTCGACGGTGTAGGTCTTGCTCTTGTCCAGTCCCAACCCGTCGCGGTCGGTGAAGTAGTCGAACGCGGTGTTGAACTGGCTGGTGAGCGGTTTGTAATCCGCGCCGCCGTTGTTCGAGGTGTCGAGCACCTCGTCGTCGTTGAATCGGAAGGAAAGGCCAAGGTAGCTGGCGAAGTCGTTCAGGTTGGCCGTGGTATCGTTGTCGTTGTAGTCGGATTGGTCGTGGACGAACAGCGTGCCGCCGCCCGCGACGAAGGTGGCGAGGTCGTCGAGTTCCGAACTGGAGAACGCGGTGCTCGGCGACGTGATGACCGCCGCGTCGGCGCTCCCGAGGTCGGCCGAGAGGTTCGAGGTGGCCGTGACCGTGTAGCCGTTGTTCTCGGCGTAGCTCTCGAACTTGGAGAACGATGCGAGGTCGTAGTACTGGCCGTGACCCTCGTCGAAGAGGACGGTACCTGACCCGCCGAGTTCAGCGTCCCACGCGTTGAGAACGAACTCCTCGTTGCCCTGTTGCCAGTTCGTGCCGTCCTCGACCAGCATCGACCCGAACGCGACGACGTTCGAATCGGAGACGACCAGCGGAATGGACGTTCCGCTGCTGTAAAGGGTCGCGTCGCCGTTCGAGTCGGCGTCGTGATTCGTGGCGGTGTCCTCCGCCCACACCGCAATAATGGAACTGTCGGTCAACTCGCCGCCGCTGGCGTCGAGGAAACTCGACGTCGAGTGACAGACGAGGGGTGGAATATCGCCCGAAGCGGCGCGTACTTCGGAGCTGAGGATTGTGGTAATCGGTCCCGTTGCGGTTGCCGCCGCGAGCGCTGACATGAACGTTCGTCTTCGCATCGCTTCGAAAATACAGCTAGTAAGATATAAATTATTCTCTTTTATCTTAGTATTTAATCTTCTACGCCCTCATATATTTAGATATTTGTAGAAAATATCCGTCCGTAGCACAATAGTTCACACGGACTCCGCGGGGTCGTATTCGTCCGCCATACGTTCGGCTTCAGTCGCGTATCGCTCGCGCGTCTCCGGGTCATCGACCGCCCCGAGTTGGTTCGGCGACACGTCGAGTGCGGCGGTCGTTTCCCGCGCGGCACCGGTAAAACTCGTGAGTGCACGCTCCTTCCGGAAGTAGCGCGACCCGTCGGGGGTCGCGTAGACGAGGATGATGAGGTTCTGTTCGTCGTCCGAATACGTCCGTTCGACCAACCAGACGCGCACGTCGGTATCGTCGTCCATACGCACGATTGGTTCCACAACGGGATAGTTCCACCCGACCGTTTATGCGAACGACTACCGTACTTCGGTCGGTATGGAGGTGAACTGTGAGGGATGTGCGGGTTGTTGTATCGATTGGCGCGACATCGCACCCGAAATCCCGGACCACGAACGACGCGGCGCACGAAAGCCGTTGGACGACGCCCACAATTTCGTCCCGCTCATGCGCGAGGAAGTGGTGGCGTTCGTCGAAGCGGGACTCGCCGACGCATTGACGCCGCGGCTCTGGCAGGACGATTCGGGGACGGACGTCGGCGGCGTGAAACTGGCCGCCATCGAGGGAAAACCCGCGTTCTTTCTCGGCCTTCGCAAACCGCTCAAGCCAGTCGAGCCGTTCGACAGCGAGGAACCGAGATGGCTCCCGACCTGTGCGTTTCTCGACCCGAAAACGCTCCAGTGCCGGATTCACGACGACGACCTGTATCCGCTGGAGTGTTCGGAGTACCCCGGTCACAACCTGAAGTTGGGACAGGAGACGGAGTGTGAACGAGTCGAGGCGGCGTTCGACGGAGACCGACTGGTGGACGACGAACCGCCGGACGCTCTCTCGGGACTCCTGCTCGGACCGCAAGCCGTCGGCGAAAAAGTTTTCGTCCATCCCGAACCCGACGAACTGGCGGGAGTCGTCGAGCGCATGCGTGCGGGTGAGCTAACCGACGAGGACCGCGCACGGTTCGTCGCCACTGCCGCGGCTAATCGACCTGGGACGACGAGCATCAACCGTGAAACGTACGAAACGGTGTTAGCGACGGTACGCGAGACCGACTCGTGGGTCGGTCGGTCGATTCGTGCGTGGGAAGCGATGTCGCAAACAAAAACCGGAGTCCCGGACCCGTCGGTCGCGGAGCGAATCGAAACGGGAGCCGGTGCACCATCGCCTCCCGGTTGGTGAACGAAGCGCGAAGAAGGAACGTGCTACTCGGACTTCATCTTCTCGAACTGCTTGAGAAGGTCTTCGGCCGAATCGCCGGAGTCGTACTCGACAGTCCCGTGATACTGCGACCGTTCGTCGTCGAAAGCCGCATCGACGGTACTGTTCTTCCGCTCACGACGTTCGTGTTCTTCTTCGTCATAGGCACCCATTGACATGACAACCACACTCATACTTGGCGAGGGGCAGTTATTAATGTAACGGATAATCACATTATACCTTCACGATGGAACATCGTCAGACGGAAGGGGGAATCAGGAAAAATGGACCGAACGGGACGACGGCGAAAACGACGGAAAAGGGAGGCGGAAGAATCCCACGAGGTGCACAACACGTAAACATTCTCGGTTACTAGGTGTCAACGTGGCAAGCCCGCTCCGCTTTCGCCGCTCTACGGAGCGGTGGGACGACGACCGCATAACGACGGAGTTGTATTCGCACCTCGACTCGAACCTCGGGGCGCGTTCGACGACGCCCCACTACGTCGAACCGAACGGCTTCGAGGCGCGACGCTTCGAGATGGACAACGGCGACGTGGCGCTGTTCGTCTGGAACGACGACCTCGCCTATTGGCTCGGGAACACCGAGACGCCGCCCGCGCTGTGGCGAACGAACAAGCACACCTTCGACGAGGTTCCGTACCCCATCGCGCGGTGGAGCCAACGCGAACTCCTCGCAGATTTGGCCGTCGAATCGCCGTGGCTGGCCGAGTACGATTACCTCTCGTGGTTCTTCCTTCCCGTCTTCTTCTCGAAGGACGGGCGGGAAACCTCGCGGGCGTTCTTCCGCAAGTACGCGGCGGGATTCCCCGACGCGACGCGCGACGAGGCGCTCTCGTTTTACGAACGGTTCCTCAGCACCGGCGCGTTGGACGACTATCGGTACACGATGGCCTCGAAACTCGGGACGAGCGAGTACTTCGACGAGAACCGAATGAGTTCCACGATGAGCGAGTTCACCGTGGCGAAGGTGTTGACCGACGCCGGATACGACGTGGAGCCCGAAATCGAAGTGACGACCGGCCACTCGCTCGACTTTCGCGCCGACCCGCGGGACGGCGACCAGTCCTCGTTGGTCGAAGTGACCCGTCCGCGTCCACCCACGCGGCGGGCCGCCGATACACCCGTCGCGGCGGTGCGCGAGACGGCCGAAACGAAGACGAACGGGCAGTTGAGCGAACACGGCGGCGGTGCCGTGTTGTTCGTCGATTGCACAGGTTTCCGGGACGACGAGTGGGCCGCCGTCGTCGGCGAACAACCCGGCGTTCGCCACCGACCGGCAGTCGTCTTCCGCGCTCGACCGTCCGGGCACATCGAGGCCTACGAAAAAGGGTCGGTTCCGCTCTCGCTGAATCGGGCCCTCGAATGGGTCTGACAGGTTAGAAGGAGATCTGGTCGGGGCCGAACGTCCCCATCGTCGTGGGGTCGCGGTCGCTGTAGTGGCGGCGGCCAATCGCTTTGCTACTCAGACCGTTGTACATCGCTTCTTGTGCCTGCTGTGACGATTCGTACGTCTCGTTCCCGACGCGGTTGAACACCTCTTCGAGCGTTTCGGTGCCGTTGGGGAGGTCGATAGTGTAGTCGCCGTGGGACGCGATCAACCGCTCCGTGTCGGTCGGATACTGGTGTGAGTCGAGCAGTTGGCTTGCCTGTTTCAGCGTCATTACGAGAGGTCATACAGTAAAGTTCATTATAAACTTTGTCGGCAAGGGTCATAGGAGAATATAAGGATGTACAATCAGTATAAACTCGGGGCCGTCTCGGGTTTTTATCATGGAAGACGGTGGGTTAAAGACGGTGACCGAACCACAAACACCTTCGTCGGAGCCGCCCGACAGGGAGTATGAGCGTTTTCGCGGACCTTCACGTCCACACGACCAACTCCGACGGCGCGATGGAATTATCCGAGGTTCCGTCGGCCGCCCGGTCGGCGGGCGTCTCGGTCGTCGCAATCACCGACCACGATAGACTTCACCCCGACCTGCCGACGCCGGTCTCCGTCGTGGACGGCATCACGGTCGTCCACGGCATCGAACTCCGGGTCGAAGCACCGGACGGACAGCACCTCGACCTGCTCGGCTACGGCGTCTATCCGACGCCGGAACTCGCCGACGAGTTGGAGCGTCTGCAGACCGACCGAAAACAGCGCGGCCAAGCCATCATCGATTGCGTCGAGGACCGTCTCGGGATTTCCCTCGACCTCGAATCGCGCGAGGGGTTGGGACGGCCGCACATCGCCCGAGCCATCGCCGCGCATCCGGAGACGAAGTACGGTTTCTCCGACGCATTCGAGGAACTAATCGGAACCGATAGGCCGTGTTACGTCGCCCGAGACGTGTCGAGTTTCGAGCGCGGCGTCGAACTCCTCTCGGAAGCGAGCGGCCTCGTCGGACTGGCCCACCCGTACCGGTACGACGACCCGCGGTCGGCGCTCGACCTGACGAGCGAGTTGGACGCCGTGGAGCGATACTATCCCTACGGACGCGAGGTAGACACGCGACCGATAGAACGCGCCATCGCCGACAACAACCTCGTACCGACTGGCGGAAGCGACGCTCACGAGGACGTGCTCGGGAAAGCGGGACTTTCGAAGGAAGAGTATCGTCATTTCAGAAGCGCAGTGACGCTCTGACGTCGGTTCGGCGTCCCGGAGCGGTGGGTTCAATTTCGTGGAACCCATAGCCAGTCCCATGCGGTGTCACTACTGTGATCGGGAAGCGACGTTCGAGCCCGAGATGGACGGAGTGGTGGTCGGCCTCTGCGACGACCACTTTCGAGAGCAGTTCGAATCGCTCTCGGAGTCGGACGTGATGGAAAACTTGCAGCGAGAACTCGGCGTAGACGGAGTAGACGGAATTGACGGAGTAGACGGGTCGGACGGCGCGGACGAACGTTAGTTTTCGACGCTCGCGGTAAACGAGAGTTCGTCGTATCGATACGAGGAAGCGGTGCCGAGCGACGAGAGCGCGTCGGTAGCCGATTCAGGGGGGATTCGGACGCGAACCGTTCGAATACCGTCCCGAAAGAGATAGGAAAGTCCCGTTCTGAGCGGTGCCGTCAGGTCCGTATCGGCCACCGGCGTCGAACGCGTTCGGGAGGGTTCTTCGACGGACAGAACGAGCGATGCGCCGCCGCCGGTGACGGTGTAGACGGTGAGCGTGTCGTCCTCGTGTTCCGTGCCGAGGACGTCAACGGGTTCGAACGGAACCTCAACGTCGTCGAGGTCGAGGTCGAGAACGTCGTCTTCCTCTCTTCCGATAGTCGGACCCACGGCTACCACCGCCCCACGGAGGTTGGAGGGCTTCGAAGATTCATACAGCTAGTTGTGAGCCGATATATAAATAACCGCGGATAACACAAAAGAGGATTTTCGCTTCCGCTCAGGCGCGGCCAGCGTCCACGTCGATGGCATCGACCGGGCACACGTCCACGCAGAGCATGCAGTCGATGCACTGGGCTTCGTTGGCCGGGTCTGCCTTCTCCTCGCTCTCGGGGTGGCCCGGGGTGTCCACCCATTCGAACACGTCGACCGGGCAGTCTTCGAGGCACGCCCCGTCGGCGATACAGAGGTCGAAGTCGACCGCGACGTGGGTGCCGTGGATGCCGAGTTTGTCGGGTTCGTCCACCGGACCCCACACGTCGTGGCCCTCGTGGTCGTCTACTTTCTCGCGGTTTTCGTGAAATTGTGGGTCAATAGCCATCGGTCTCTCACCTATCGGGTAGACGCGAAAGTAGTACTTAAATCCCAGTACATCACTTAAAACTTCGTGCGGACGGAATTTTTTAGGCTGGGCTAAAAACAAGCGGAAGAAGCCCGGAAAACCGGGAGTGGGTTTTTCGCCCGACGGTAGCTTTAAATATCGACGCGAATCGGTGGGAGGTTTTAGGGCGCCTCCTCCGAAGGAACCCTCATGGAGAAAGTCACCATCGACGACGTTGACGGACAGATGAGCGCGGCCGACGTTCGACGCCCGGTTTCGAAGGCGCTCGGCACCGAGGACGTGGCCATCAACTACTACGAACTCGCGCCCGGAGACAGTTTCGCGTTCGGCTACCACGCACACGGAGACCAAGAAGAGGTCTTTTACGTCCAATCCGGAACCGTGACGTTCGAGACGGACGACGAGGATATCGTCGTCTCGGCGGGCGAACTGATTCGGTTCGCGCCAGACGAGTTTCAGCGCGGCGTCAACGAGGGCGAAGAACGCGTCGTCGCCCTCGCACTCGGCGCGCCCCGCGACACCGAGGACATAGAGATGTACCGCCACTGCGAGGAGTGCGGGGAGCGAACCCGGAACAAAATCGAGATGGCCGACAGCCGAGACGAACTCGTCACCTCCTGTCTGGACTGCGGCGCGGAAACCGGCCGCTTCGACTGAGCCGCTTCGACCGAGTGGGTTCCCGTTGGGAACACCGTTTTCCGACCGGCCATCGGACGGAAAGTATGGAGAAAGTCACCATCGACGACGTTGACGGACGCATCAGTTCGGCGGACCTGACCCGACCGGTCGGCGACGCCCTCGGCACCGAAGACATGGCCATCAACTACTACGAACTCGCGCCCGGCGACACCTTCTCCCCCGGCCTCCACACCCACTTTGACCAAGAGGAGGTCTTTTACGTCCAATCCGGCACCGCGACGTTCGAGACGAAAGACGGCAGCGTGGTGGTCGAGGCGGGCGAAATCGTCCGGTTCGCGCCGGGCGACTACCAGATGGGCAAAAACGACGGCGACGAGCGTGTCGTCGCCCTCGCACTCGGTGCACCGGGCGAGAGCGAGGACGGCGAACTCCTCAGGAACTGTCCCGAATGCGGCGCGCAGACCCAACACTGGATGCGGATGACGGACGGTGGGGACGAAGTGGAAGTGTACTGTCTCACCTGCGATACAGTCACCGGAACGATGGACTGAGGGCGGTTGCGTGACCATCGTGACGGCCGTCACGATTATCGACTCGGGGGTCGTTACTCGGTCCGAATCCCCATGAGTCACGAAGACATCCCCGGTTACACCTACGGTGAGGAGTCCGTTCCCGACTCACCCATCGACCGCGAGGATTTCGACCTGCTCAAGGAGACCGTGATGTTCACCGAGGAGGACGAAGAGCACCTTCGACTGGCGGGCGAGGTCCTCGACGGACAAATCGACGACGTGCTCGACACGTGGTACGGGTTCGTCGCCGACCACCCCCATCTGATGCAGTATTTCAGCACCCCCGGCGGCGAACCCATCGAGGAGTATCTGGAGCGGGTGCGGGCCCGGTTCGGCCAGTGGATACGGGACACCTGCAACCCGCCCTACGACGACGATTGGCTCCGGTACCAACAGGAGATAGGCCTGCGTCACACCCGCCGAAAGAAGAACCAAACCGACGACGTGAATTCGGTCAACCACATTCCCTTCCGCTACATGTCGGCGTTCATCTACCCCATCACCGCGACGATGCGGCCGTTCCTCGAAAACGGCGACCACGACGAGGGAACCGTCGAAAAGATGCACGACGCGTGGTTCAAGGCGGTCGTCCTGCAGGTGACGCTGTGGAGCAACCCGTACGTCATCGCCGGGGACTACTGAGCGACCACGGACCACCACGCCCGGGAACGGACCGCCCGAACGACCGCACCTACCGTCTCGAAGTTCCACAGGAAACGATGGCCACCGGCCGCTGACGCGCGTTTCCGCGCGAGACACAACCCCCTCGAAACCCCGGCATAACTTTTCCACCGGAAACGGAGGGGTTAGAGAAGGATTCACAAACCGCATCCAGGTGGTCGAACGCCGACCATCGAAAGGGGAACGTTCGGGATAGGGTGCCGAACGGCAGACACACGTCAGACGTGCGGGTTGGTGGCACATCGAGGACCCCACCGTTTCCAGTGGAAGCGTGGCGAGTTCGGGACGAAAGTCGGCGCGAAGAAAGTCGATATGACCGGCCGCGAAAGCGGCGGGTGTGACGGTAACAACCCATCGCCGCCGCTCGAACGGGCCACCGCTTCCGCGATACGGACCTTTTTCGCCATCGCGTCCGTCCTCGACGCCATGACGGAGATTCCATCGCCCGGCTTGGGAACGTCCGGCAACAAAGACCCCGAACAGTGTGCCGAGACGGTTCGGACCGCGCTCTCGCTCGGCTATCGACACATCGACACCGCGCAGATGTACGACAACGAATCGGGGGTCGGCGACGGAATCGCCGCCGCGGACGTTCCCCGCGAGGAGGTGTTCCTCGCCACGAAGGTCCTCCCGGACAACCTCGCACACGACGACGTGCTGGAGAGCACGGCGGAAAGCCTCGACAGACTCGGTACCGACTACATCGACCTGCTCTACGTCCACTGGCCCATGAAGGCCTACGACGCGGAAGACACCCTTCCGGCCTTCGACACGTTGTACGACGACGGAACGGCACGGAACGTGGCGGTGAGCAACTTCACGCCCGAACTGCTGGACGAGGCGCGCGACCTGCTCGATGCCCCCGTCGTCGCCAACCAAGTCGAGATGCACCCGCTGCTCCAGCAGGACGAACTCCACGAGTACGCCACGGAACACGACATCACGCTCGTCGCCTACGCACCGATACTGCGGGGCGACGCCGACGACGTGCCCGAACTCCGCGACGTCGCGGCGAAGTACGACGCGACGCCGACCCAAATCAGCATCGCGTGGTTGCAGGGGCTAGAGAACGTCGTCCCCATCCCAAAAGCCACGGGAGAGAGTCATCTCCGAGAAAACCTCTCTGCCCCCGAACTGGCCGACGAGGACATGGAGGCAATCGCCGCCATCGACAACGAAGAGCGACTCATCGACCCGGACGGGGCCGCGTGGAACTGAACTACTGACTCCAGCGCGCCCACCACGACCCGTTACCGTCGCTGCCTTTCCACTCGACAGTTAAGTCGTCCACCGACGTATCGGCGGAGATTTCGTAGGCGAGCCAGCCGGTCAGGCTTTCACCGGACGCGACGGTTCGGTCGCCGAACCGGTTGACCTTGTACTTCCCGTCTTCCTTGGCGATGTCCGCCATCGAAACCTTGTCGCCGCCGACTATCAGGTGAATCTGCTCGCCCTTCGGAAGGGTCTGTTTCATACGGAACTTGTTCTCGGCTTTGACGGTGACGAAGGCCCACTGTCGGCCGTCGCTCGCTTCCACGTTCTCGGACCCCCCACCGCTCGGTTCGTATCGGTAATGGTCGGTGAGCGTGATGTCCTGTATCGTCATGGCGACTTCGGTCGGACTACGGAACGTCTCGCCGAACGAGAGTTTCTCGCCGACGATATCGATGGTGAACGTCTCGTCCAACTTCTCGATTCGATAGTTGACCTTCGCCACGTACGGGTACGTGAGCGTGGTGGACCACTTCGTCGTCTTTCCGGGGTCGATTTTGTCGGTCTGCATCTGCCCCGTCTGCTGTGCCCCCGGCGAGTTGCCGTCCACCTGAACCGAGGACTGGAACGCCTTCGGCTCGTCGCCGACGTTTTTGAGCGTGAGCGAGAGCGAGAACTGCTGTCCCATCGTGACCTGCTTCGGCACGTCGGTCGAAACGAGTTGGAAGCCATCGACGGTCGTTTTGCCACCGCCACCACCTCCGCTCGTGGTCGTCTCGTTCGACATCCCCGACCCGCCCGTTTCGTTCGTAGTCGAATCGTCCCCATTCCCGCCGTTCTTCGGTTCGGAACCGGTACACCCCGCCAGGGCCCCCCCGGCGAGTGTCGCTCCGGACGTCAGCAGAAATCTTCTACGGCGCATGGGTAATTTACGTACGAGAGTGGAAATAAACACTCTGTCGTTGACTCGTTTTTACGTTCGAGTACGCGAGACCTTCGAACGGTTCACGGAAAACGTTTCGACGTAATCGACGGCAGGTTACGGTGTAGGAACCGCCTACCGGCGTGTTCGCCGAGCAGTCTCAATCGCCATCCTCTACAGTTGTTCGATGCCGTCGCCGACGTGAATCTCGCCGGATTCGACGATGCTGGCGCGAAGGCCGCCCCGGTGAACCAGCGCGGAAAGCGTTCCCTTCTCGGTCAGCGACTCCAGATGCGAGCACGGTTCACAGAGTTCGACCCCCTCACAAACCGCTTCGCCGACGCGGAACCGCTCGCCGACGAGGTGGTTCAGCGCCGCGTTTCGCGTCGTCACGTTTCGGCGGTGGGCACCCGGTTCGAGCGCGATTTCCGCCTCCTCCTCGATGGCGTCGAGCGCCTCCGCTTCGATGAGCGTGATGTCGTCGCCCGACGTGTCGGGGTCGAAGTGGCGGTCGCCGAGCAGGCCCGACCCCGCGACCGCTTCGACCGCCTCGACGCCTTTCGTTTCGGCCGCCGACTCGTCGGCGACGTGAATCGCCTCGATTTCTCCCGTTCCGTTCATGCACGTCGATTGCGTTCGGGTGGCATAAAATCTGGTAGACAGTGTGCGTCGTTACCAGACGTCACAGTCCTCCCGTATCGACTCGATGGTCCCGGAAACGAGTTCCCGGAAACGGCGCGCGGTTCGAGTTGCTTCCGCACCGGTTTGCTGACGTTGGAGGCGAAGCGACCGGAAGAAGGAGACGACGACTATCAATCGATACACGTCGCCCCGGCGGTCGAATCCCGGCGGGAGTTCCCGAACCGATTCGTAGCCCGCTCGGAACGCCTCGGCCACCGTCTCGTCCACGCCGCCCGGCCCGGCGCAAAGCGGAATCGCCGTGCGCCAGTAGTCGTACTCTCCCGGTCCGACGAGCGCGTGTTCGAAGTCGATGACGGTCGTCACATCACCCCCATCGCGTCCAACGTGGTCGGGGAGGTAGTTACCGTGACAGAGGACCGGTTCGCCGACGTCGCGGAACAGGTCCGGGCGCTCGCGGACGAGCGTCAGCGCGTCGGCCGCCGCCTCGGCGTCCGCGACGAACCCGCCGTCTCGCAAGAAATCGCGTCGGTCGGCGAGGAAGTCGCGGACGGTCCCGTGCCACGATTCCCGCGCGTCGAGGACCAGTTCGCCGTCCCGCGCTCCCAAGAAGCCGTACGACTCGAACGTCGTCTCGGCGTGCAAGGTCGCCAGTCCGGCACCCATCGTTCGCGCGCTCGCCTCGTCCACGCTCCCGTCCGCGGGAATCTCGTCGCACCACTCGGCGACGAAGTAGTCGTCCTCGACCGCGAGGACGTGCGGCACCGGAACCGAGGTGTTCGTTTCGAGGTGCTGCATGACTCGGGCTTCCATCGCCGGGTCACCCTCGTCGCTCGTCGCACGTTTGCAGACCGCTCGCCTCCCGTCCATCCGAACTTCGTGCGTGACGTGCGGCGGCACGTCGTGCAGTTTTCGTCCCACTTCGTAGTCGTTCGTATGCGATTCGAGTCGCTCGCGTACCGCTCGTTCGTCTTCTTTCATAGTTGCGTCGCGTCACGTGCGACGACCGGTCGGGGCGAAGGACCGCTTCGAGCGCGGGCGCTGTCGCTCCGACCGAAAAGAGTGGACGACCTCAAGAGGGACACGGGTTGACTTAATACTTTTCCAACCGTTGTCCGAACCGTGACCGAAATCACGCTGACGGACTTGCGAATCATCTTCGGGACGGCCCTCGGCCTGACCGTTTTCGGGATACTCATGACCACTGGTGAAGGTCCTCAGAGCCTCATCACTACGATGGGCGGGATTATCGCATTTCTCGTCGCACTCTTCCTCGTCGGTCTGCTGTTTCTCTACCTGCAACGACAGAGTGCATGGTGAGAGGTGTGAGATTTCGACTGATGAATTGGCCACCCACTCCGGGGACAAATGAAACATCGGAACTAGCATCCGCGCGAACGCAGCGAGCGCGGTTCACCGTCAGCGAAGTGCTGCTTCGCTGACGGCCTTTTTAGCGTAGATTTTTGCGAGCGGTTCGACGAGATGCGCGAAGCGCATCGAGGAGGACCCGAAGGAAAAAGGTACTACTCGAACGTTGCGGGAACAGAGTTCCCGCAGGCTCGACTTCGCTCCTTCGTCACTCACTCGAAGGCGGCGATGCCAGTGAGATCCTGCCCCAGAACCAACGTGTGGATGTCGTGGGTTCCCTCGTAGGTGTACACCGTTTCCATGTTCGCCATGTGGCGCATCGGCGGGTAGTCCGTCGTGATGCCGTTGCCGCCGAGCATCTCGCGGGCGACGCGGGCTTGGTCGCGGGCCATCCGAACGTTGTTCCGCTTCGCCATCGAGACGTGCTGCGGGCGGAGGTCGCCGCGTTCTTTCAAGTCGGCGAGACGGTGGACGAGCAGTTGCGAGGTCGTAATCTGGGTCGCCATCTCGGCCAGTTTGTCCTGCTGGAGTTGGAACCGCGCGATGGGGCCGCCGAACTGGTCGCGTTCGGTGGCGTAGTCGCGGGCCGTCTCGAAGCAGTCGCGGGCCGCGCCGACCGCACCCCACGCGATGCCGTAGCGGGCCTGCGTGAGACAGGAGAGCGGTCCCTTCATCCCCTCGACGCCGGGCAGAACGGCGTCCTCCGGAACGGTGACGTTCTGGAGACTGATTTCGCCCGTGATGGACGCGCGAAGCGAGAGTTTGTCGTGTATCTGGTTCGTCGTCACGCCGTCGCGGTCGGTCTCCACGAGGAAGCCGCGAACCGGCGAGTCCTCGGCCGAGCGGTCGCGCGCCCAGACGACCGCCACGTCCGAAATCGGGGAATTCGTAATCCACGTCTTCGAGCCGTTGAGGACGTACTCGTCGCCCTCCTTTTCCGCGTAGGTTTCCATCCCCGACGGGTTCGACCCGTGTTCGGGTTCCGTCAGGCCGAAACAACCGACCGCCTTGCCTTCGCCGAGGTCGGGAAGCCAGCGTTCTTTCTGCTCCTCGGACCCGTAGGCGTGGATGGGATACATCACGAGCGCGCCCTGCACGCTCGCCATCGAGCGCAGGCCGGAGTCGCAGGCTTCGAGTTCCTGCATCAGCAGGCCGTAGGCCGTCTCGCTCAGGTTCGGCAGGCCGTAGCCGTCGAGGTTCGGCGCGTAGAACCCGAGTTCCCCCATCTCGGGGATGATTTCCTCCGGGAACGTCCCCGCTTCGTAGTGGTCCCCGATGTCGGGTTTGACGTGCTCTTCGACGAACTCGCGGGCGGTGTCCCGAACCATCCGCTCTTCCTGTCCGAGGTCTGCCTCCAAATCCACGTAATCGAGCATGCAAAACTCTCCGGAGGGGATGTTAAAAAGCCCTCCTACTGCGGAGAACGGGAGCGACGAAAGCGACGCTACGAGCGAGGAAACCGAGACGAGGATGTAGCACCGTACGCATCGCTACCGACTCTTCGGACTCGACCGCAAAATAGCGTTACTCGGAGGTCGGAACCGCATCGTCGCGCGCGATTGCGATGTCGAGATAGGCGTCGGCTTGGTCGGAGTGGATGCCCGTATCGACGAGCCGTCTATCGTCGTCGTACTGGACGAGTCCGGCCATCGCCAGTTTCGGGAGTTGCGTGTGCTGGAGCGACATGAGGACGTTGCGGCGGTGTTCGTCGGACACGAGGTCGATGGATTTGTCCGTCTCCCACGCGGCAACGGTGTCAACGAGGGTTTCGAGCGTGACCGGCGTGTCTTCGGTCCGCAACTCGTGGAGGATGTATCGGCTTCGGCGGGACGAGAGGGCGTCGAAGAGCGCGTCCTGTGAAAGCGGGGGGACGTCGGCACTCGGCCCGGTCGGCGAAGCGGTGGCGCGTGACGAACCACCGTCGTCGTTTGTCGTCTGGTCTGCCATGGAGTGAAACCACTCGTCCTACGGGGGTGACTCTGGTGGTTCAGTATTCAGGTTATTTATCACACTATCGGAATTTCGTGTCAGTCGGCAGCTGGATTCCGCACCGTTCGGACGTATTCGGTGAAGTTCTCGAACACGGCTTTCGCCTCGCACGCCGCCGCGTAGTTCTCCTCGTTGATGCCGTCCAAGACCTCCGTGAGACGCGCTTCCCCGAGGTCCTTGCCGCGGGTGACGGCCTCCGCCGTCCTCGTATCGTACTCGGGATGGAACTGGACGCCGAACACGTCCCCCTTGCGGAAGCCGTGGTTCGAATAGTCGTTTTCCGCGATGGGTTCCGCGCCGGGCGGGAGCTCCGCGACTTCATCCGAGTGGGTCGTGAACGCGGTAAACCGTCGGTCAACCCCTTCGAACAGCACGGAATCGCCGGAGTGTTCGACCGTCCGGTAACCGATTTCGTACTCGCCCATGTCACGAACGTCGCCGCCGAGAACGTCCGCCAGCAGTTGATGGCCGTAGCAGATACCGAGCATGGGCATCCCGGTTTCGATGGCGTCCCCGACCCACGATTTGAGGGGTGGAATCCAACTTTCGTCCCAGTAGACGGACGCCCGCGAGCCGGTGATGACGGCCGCGTCGAAGTCGAAGTGTTCGGGGAGGTGGCGTTCGGTCGCGTCGAACTCCACGAGGTCCGCGTCGAGTTCGCGCCGGAAATTTCGCCGCGTGTTTTCGTCGCCGTGTGCGGCGTTCAAAAATGCGATTCTGAGCCGACTCATTCGGGTGACACTAGCGACGCGAGTCATCAAATGAGTTTCGCTACAGGGGATTTAGCCGCCGATTCCGCGACGTCACGTGAGTTCCATCCGTCGTATTCATCGCTCACTCCCATGTCATGAACCGCTCGCGCAGTGCCGCCCGGTCGAGTTCGCCGGAGGGGCGTCGCGGAAGCGACGCGGCCGGTTCGATAGCCCGCGGCACCTCGTGCGGTTCGAGTCGTTCCTCCGCGAACTCGCGGAGTGCGCCCGGCGGCACGTCGCCGACGACCACCGCCTTCGGTGCCGTTCCGCCCGTCTCCGCGACGGCTTCGACGATGCCGACCTCCCGTACGTCCGGATGCGATTCGAGCACGGTTTCGACCGCTCGCGGATGGACCCGCTGACCGCCGGTTTCGGACGCATCGTCGTCGCCGTCACCGACGGGAACGAACCCACGCGAATCGGTCGCGTCGGGTCTAGCGGACGATTCGTGCCGGAACACGTCCCCCATCGACACCCACTCTTCGAACGCCTCTCCGTCGAGATAGCCCGTCGCGGTCGTCGGACCGCGAACGAGCAAGTCGCCCGACCCCTCGCCCTCGATTCGTACCCCACAGTTCGGAAACGGGTACGCGACCGCGCCCGACCCCGGCGTTTCGCGGAGCACATTGACGCCGGTTTCCGCGCGGCCGTAGACGTGAACGGGCGGAATCGGAAGCCCCTCGCGCACCTCCGGCGGAACGCGGCCGCGAGCGGCGAGCCAATCGAGCGCCGGAGCGGACCCTTCGAACCCGGCGTCGGCCAGTTCGCGGAACTCGGTCGGAGCGGCGACGAGACAGGTCACGCCGCGTTCTTCGATTGCGGTCACGGCGTCGTCCGGGTCGAACGCGCGCCGCAGTACGACTCGACCGCCGACGGCGAGAAGCGGAAGCGCGAACCCGAGCAAGCAGTCCGGGCGCGACAGCGGCAACAGGGCGATGGTGCAATCGTTCCTCCCGAGACCCCACCCGGCGGTTGCGGTTCGGCAGTTCCACTCGACGGCCCGCTTCGACAGTTCCACGACCCGTTCGCCGTCCTCGGTGTGGACGAGCAGCTGCGTGTCCGCGTCGGCGCGCTCGACGGCTGAGAAATCGGCGGGCGTGACGTGTTCGAACTCCTCGAACGAGCGGGCGTCGAACTGCCGAACGAGGTCCCGCTGTGCCGACTCGAATAGCACGAGGTCGGGGTCGATTTGCTCCATCGGCCGCGAGACGGTGGCGGGCGTCAGTCGATGCGAAACGGGTGCGAACACGCCGCCGACGCGCCAGACGGCGAGCATGGAGACCAGCACCTCGATGCGATTCCGCGAGACGAGAGCGACCGAATCCCCCTCGTCGATACCGAGCGTTGCGAGTCGCCCCGCCGCGGTCGTGATTCGGTCGTCGAGGTCGGCGTAGGAGAGGCGCTCGCCTCCGTCCACGATTGCCGTCCGGTCCCCCCAGCGGTCGGCGTGTCGCTCCGAGAAGAGTGACATACACCGTCTGCGACGCGAGAGCGGTTAGCAGTTCGGGGACGCGGTAGGGGGAACGCCGTGCGCCAATTGTCCTCCGTCCGTCATCCTATATCGATATATAAAATAGTTTGATGTGCAAGCACCACAACGTCACAACAGGGTGACGCACAGTGACCGAGAACGAACCAGAGCCGGACGAAGTACTCGACGAGTGTAACCAGTGTGGACGAACGACGCTGAGCGTGTACCTCGAAAACGGTGTGTGCGTGAAGTGTCGGGACGGATAGTTCACGCGTCGCTTGCACGGCAGTCGTTTCGTGTCCGAGTTGCCGTGTGGAAAACGCGTTACCGATTCCGATTTTGAGGACTCAACCGGGCGTTCGGACGTCAGTCGAACGTGTTCTCCGCGTTCGCGGCGATGAAGTCGAGCAGTTCGTCGTTCACTTCCTTCGACCGCTCGACGTGCACGAGGTGGGGTGCGTCCTCGAACGTCCGTAACTCGCCGCGCGGCAGTCCGTTAGCGAGTTCCGTTCCGGCATCGACGGGAACCACGCGGTCGTCCGTGCCGTGTATCACCAGCGCCGGGGTCGTGATTTCGTACAGGCTGTCGCTCACGTCGAAGCCGTCCAGCGCCGCGAACTGGGCGCGTTGAGCCGGGAGTTCGGCGTCGTCGTCGAGTCGCCACTCCACCACGTCCTCCAATCCGGCCGCGAACGCCGCCTCGCTCACGACCGGGCGGAGCGACTCGTGGAGCGCATCGGGGGTCTTCTCGGCGAGCAGTTCCTCCCGAACCTCCGGAGCGATGCGGGACCCGCTCGCCGCCGTCCCGATGAGCGTCAGCGTCTTCGCCCGCGAGAACTGCTTCGCGTAGTGGAGCGCGACCATCCCGCCCAGTCCGGCGCCGACGAGATGGGCCTTCCTGACCCCGTGGTCGGCCAGCACGGCGTCCAAATCGCCCGCCATCGCCGCGACCGAATACGGGCCTTCCGGCGCGTCCGAGCGCCCGGTCCCCCGGTTGTCCCACACCAGCGACTCGAACGGACCGGCCACCGCCGCGTGCTGCCAGCCCCACTGCCACGCGCCGAAGGCCGCGTCCCCGATGAACGCCACCGTGTCGTGGTTCGCCGAGCCGTCCGTTTCGTAGTAGAGCGAGAGTCCGTCGTTGTCAGCGAAAGGCATCCTTGGCGACGGATAGGGGACGGGAGCGTTTCAAATCGTCCGTTTCGAACTCGACGAGGAGCGGGATGGAACGACGTTGAAAGTGGTGCCGTTGGAGCAACTCACGAGTCGTTTCCGAGATTTTCCGACCACGCAGAGATGAGTTCGGTTGTAGGAGTTCTCTGCGCGGAACGACCGTGTGGTGAAGTCCCAGAAAGCCACCATCACGCTCGCTACGAGAAAACATTGTAGCTACTTCGACTGCAACGACCGAGAAGATTACCTCGAAAGCCCCCGCCCGCACCGAGATGAGTTTGGTTGCAGGTGTTCTCAAAGTGCAACAGCCGTGACGAAATCCCAGAAAGCCCCCGTCCGCTCGCGGTCGCTGTGCAAGATATTCTGGCCTCTCCGCAACGTCGGCCAGAATGGTTGCCTGCACAGCAACCACACAAGCGCGACCGGACGGCCCCTTTCAGTCCACCCAAACACAACAACTGCATCAGCCACGCCCTCCCAACCGATTGCGTTTCTCGGCCTCCAAAAGAGCAGAGCTCTTTCGTGCTCCCCCTCGCCAGCGCGCGCCACAACAGAGATTCGAATGGGCGAAATCGAGCGAGGTGATTCGAGATTCCAGTCGGAAATCTAGTCACTTTACCCCTCGCCGCCGAAAGACCCACACCTCATGCAGGCTATCAAGGATAGCGTCCACGACTACGTGGAACTCCCGCCGGTCGCCGCCGAACTGCTGGACACGGCACCGGTTCAGCGGCTCCGACACATCAAGCAGTTGAGCACGGTTCGACTCGTCTACCCGTCGGCGAACCACACCCGCTTCGAACACAGCATCGGCGTCGCCCACCTCGCGGGACGGGCGCTCGACCGTCTCGGCATCGACGACCGGCGGGCGAAGGGAGTGCAGGCCGCCGCGCTCCTCCACGACGTGGGCCACGGTCCCTACGGCCACCAGACCGAGGGTATCATCGAGCGGCGACTGGGCCGACACCACGACGAGGTTGGGGACCTGCTCGACCGCGGCGAACTCGCGGCCACGCTCGAACGCCACGACCTCGCACCCGACGAAATCGCCGCGTTGGTCGCGGGAGAGGGCGAACTCGGGCAAATCGTCGCCGGAGAACTCGACGTGGACCGGATGGACTACCTCGTCCGGGACGCCCACCACACCGGCGTTCCGTACGGAACGGTCGATTACGGCCGCCTGCTCGCGGCGCTCCGGTTCACGGACGGAACACTCGTACTAGCCGAGGGGAACGTCCAGACGGCGGAAAGCCTGCTCGTCGCCCGCGCGCTGATGAACGCGACGGTGTATCGCCATCACGTCTCCCGAATCGCTGGCGCGATGTTGGAGCGGACGAGCGAGCGCCTCCTCGATTCCAGCGACGTGAGCGCCGCGGAGTTCCAGCGATTCACCGACGCCGAACTGCTCGCCGCGCTTCGCAACCACGAGGAGACCCGACCGATGGCGAACCGAATCGCCGAGCGGAACCTCTTCAAGCGCGCGGTGTGGGCGGAGTGGGAGTCGGTGCCCGGCGAAGTGGTCGCGGCAGACCACGCCGACGTCCGCGAGTTCGAGCGGGACATCGCGGCGAAGGCGGGAGTAGAACCGGAACACGTCCTGCTCGACACACCCGGCGAACCGAGCATCCCCGAATCGTCCAGTCGCGTCGTCGTCAACGGAGAAATCAGGCGGTTGGCGGACCAATCACCGCTGGTGCAGGGACTGCAAGCCTCCCAACGAACCCAATGGCGGTTGGGCGTCTACGCACCCGAAGAGGTCACGGATGCGGTGGAGAAAGCGGCGACGTCGGTACTCGGACTGGTTCACTGAACGGCGATCACGAACAATATCACTTCTACGGTGGGTTATCGACCGTTTCGTTCGATTCTACGAAACAAGTGGTAGTTTCGCGCGAAGACCTCATAAATCAAATTTTGCTATATCAAATCATTGATGGAGTTCTACGATCGGAGCAAAGGAACGAGACGGAGAGCGGAAGACGCCCGTTTCCGTTACGTCTCGACTTTCCGAGAATTTTAACGGGAGAGCACGGCGCTCGACCCCGGATTTCGCTCGCAACGGGGCGGGAACGCTATTACTACGGAATACGAAGTGAAACCATGAGCGGCGACGATTTTCCCGACCCGGAGGCGATCATCGAACGCGGGCGGCGGTATCGGGACCGACTCGATGAGTATGGGGAAAACCAGCAAAAAGAGACAGTTACGGAACTGTTCACGCTGCTCGGCCGGGCCTACGCCCTCCCCGTTCTCCATCTCTTTTCGATGAACGAGGGACCGCTCCGGTTCTCGGACATCGAAGAGCGACTCGACGTATCGCCGACGACGCTCTCGAAACGCCTCTCCGAACTCACCGAGGCGGGGTTGCTGACGCGACGGTCGTACGACGAGATTCCCCCGCGAGTCGAGTACGAACCGACCGACGCGGCCAACGGTCTCGCACCCGTGTTCATCCACCTGTACGAGTGGGCGTCAGTGTACGACCTCTATGGCGAGGTCGATGTACCGAGAGAAAACGATTAAACCCCGGACGACGCCAGTACTACAATTTCTGTAGTCGATACACGACTACTGACTTGATAGTATTTAGCTACAGAAGCGAAAGTAAGGGTGTGACTGACACCCTCATATTCAAGTTCCGAGAGCTGACGGAGGGACAACAATGACCGACGCGATACGCGCCGACGACGTGCGCGTGGTCTATCCGGACGGCACCCGCGCCGTCAATGGGGTCGACCTCAGCGTGCCGGAGGGGGAGTTCTTCGGCTTCCTCGGCCCGAACGGTGCCGGAAAGACCACGACCATCCGAACGCTCGTCACGCTGTTGCGGCCGACCGACGGGTCCGTCACGGTGAACGGCTACGACGTCGGCGACGACCCAAAGAGCGTGCGCCGCTCCGTCGGTTACATGGCACAGGAGACGAGCATCGACGAGGAGTTGACCGCGCGCGAGAACGTCGAGTACATGGCGGCGGCGTACGGGATTCCGAAGTCCGAGCGCGCCGAGCGCGCCGACGAACTCCTCGACCTCGCGGACCTGCTCGACGTGGCCGACAAGTCGGCGAAGACGTTCTCCGGAGGGATGAAAAAACGGCTCGATGCCGTCACCGCGCTGGTCCACCATCCGCCGGTGGTCTTCCTCGACGAACCGACGACGGGACTCGACCCGAAGGCGCGAAACCGCCTCTGGGACTACTTTCGCGAAATAAACCGCGAGGGAACCACCGTGTTCCTGACGACCCAGTATCTGGAGGAGGCCGACCAGCTCTGCGACCGCATCTCGCTCATCAAGGACGGCGAAATCGCGCTGACCGGCTCCCCTGACGAACTCAAAAACGAGGTCGGCGGCGACATCCTCGAACTCGAAATCGCGCCGTCGGACGTCGACGTGGCGACGCGCCTCGCGGAATCCGGCGACGTGTTCGACGATGCCGTCGTGACCGAGACGCGGAGCGGCATCTCGGTCGGGGCGACGACGATTCGAACGCACGGAGCGGACTACTTCGCCGAACTCCGTGATGCGGGCGTCGAGGTGGACGGCTTCGACGTGCGGTCGCCGACGCTCGACGACGTGTTCCTCGCGGTGACAGGCGAGGGCGTCGAAGACGACGAGGAAGCGGCGTCTGATACGGAGGTGGTCGCGTGAGCACCGATTCGGGAGCGAGCGAGGACCGAACGCTCGCGCCGGGCAACGGCTTCCTCGGCGACACGTGGGTAAACATGCGCCGCTGGTTGCTCAAGTCGGTTCGAAACCCGTTCATCGTCACCTCCTCCATCGTCCAGCCGCTCATCTTCCTCGTCCTGTTCTCGCAGGTGTTCGGGCAGGTCACCGGCGGCGCTATCGGCGGTCCCGGGCAAAACATCGAGTACATCAGTTTCCTCCTTCCCGCCATCATCATTCAGGTGTCGCTCGTCGCGGCGGCGAGTTCCGGCATCGGATTGGTCAACGACATCGAGACGGGGATGTTCGCCAAGGCGCTCGTCTCGCCGATGAACCGCGGCGCGGTGTTCCTCGGAAAGACACTCGCCGAGGTCGCACGCATCTGCGTCCAGATAATAATCGTCGTCGTGGTTGGCGTCCTCCTCGGTGCGAACATCGCCACCGGCTTCCTCGGCGTGCTCGCGCTGATGCTCATCGGCATCCTGTTTTCCATCTGGTTCACGGCGCTCTCGAACGTCGTCGGCATCCAGACCGGCGACACGGAATCGACCATCATCGCGGTGAACTTCCTGCAACTCCCGCTGTTGTTCGTCTCCAGCGCGTTCCTCCCGGTGGACCGACTGCCGCAGTGGATTCAGTACATCAGCGCCGTCAACCCCATCACCTACGGGGTCGATGCTGCACGGGCGCTCGTCATCACCGGCTGGGAGTGGAACACGATTCTGCCGTCCATCGCCATCCTCGTCGCGCTCGACCTCGTGCTGACCGGCATCGCGTTGGTCGTCCTCAGACGGGCGACCAGCGCCAGCGCGTGAGGAACGGATAGCCGTTCGAACGACCCCATTCTCGCCTTCGAGGAATGAACCAGATTGCATTTGGCTCTTCCGTCGAAAATCACGGACATGCATCGACGGACGTACCTCCGCTCCGTTGCGGCGACGGGAGCGGCGGTCTCGGCGGCGGGCTGTCTGGGGTCGCTCGGCGACTCGAACCCGAACGTGGCGCTAAGCGAACCCGACAGGAACGTCGAAAGTTCGGATCTCCCGTACCCGGCGTGGGGCGAGAAGATCCCCGACGTGACGATTCCCGCACCGCTCGAGGACCGGACCGTCTCGTTTCGGGACGTCGAGACGCCGAGTATCGTCACGTTCTTCTATACCCACTGTATGACGATCTGTCCGGTGCTCATCTCGACGCTTCGCAACGTCCAGACGCACGCGACCAAGAACGGGTACGCGAAGGACGTGACATTTCTGCCGACGACGTTCGATCCCCAGCGGGACGACGCAGAGCAGTTGCGGGCGTACACGGACAAGATGAACGTGGACCAGTCCATCGACGACTGGAGCTTCCTCCGGCCGAAATCGGAAGAGCGGGCGAAACACGTCATCACCGACACGTTCGGCGTCCAGTTCGAGAAGACGAAGCAGAAATCGAAGGACGACTACATGTTCTCCCACTCGGCACTCATCCTGCTCGTCAACGAAAAGGGATACGTCGAACGGGCGTACCACGGCACGTCGCCGAAGCAACAGCAGATAATCGACGACCTCGAAACCGTCCGCGGATGAATCGACGTCGCCTCCTCACCGGACTCGCGGGACTCGGCATCACCGGCGGTAGCGCGTGGGTCGCGCTGAACGGCCTGTCGGACGACGGCGGACTGCCGAAACGCGTCGAGACGATGCGTGCGGAAGGCTCGACCGTCGGGACGGTGCAGGTCCCGGTTCCCGAAACCGTCACCGTCATCGACCTCTTCGCCACGTGGTGTATGCCGTGTCAAGAGCAGATGGAGGCGCTGACGAAACTGCACGACGAATACGGCGACGAGGTTCGATTCGTCTCCATCACGAACGAGCGCATCGGCGGCACGCTGACGAAAGACGACATCCGCTCGTGGTGGAACGAAAACGACGGGAAGTGGACGCTCGGTCTCGACCCGGATTCGTCGGTGATGGCCGCGCTGAACGCGGGCGGCCTCCCGTTCGTCGGCGTCGCGGCACCGGACGGAACGGTCACGTGGACGCACCACGGCGTGGCGGGCATCGACACGCTCCGCGAGCAGATCGACGCGGCAGAAAAGAGATGAGTTCCTCCACGCTCCTTCCGACGATTGCCTTCGCCACGAGCGCGGGAATCGCGACGTTCTTCGCGCCGTGTGCGTTTCCGTTGCTTCCCGGGTACATCGGCTACTACCTGCAACATCAGGACGACGAAACGGTTTCGTCTGCACTCTTACCCGCCGCCGGTGCCGCGGTCGGGGCGCTCGCCACGCTCGGTGCGGTCGGCGTCGCCGTCTTCGTGGCCGGGCAAGAACTCGTTCGGTACCTCCAGTGGTTCGAACCGCTGGCGGGCGTCGTCCTGCTCGTCGTCGGACTGCTCGTCGTCGCGGGCAGACAACCGACGATTCGCGTTCCGCTCCCGGAGCGCCCCGCATCGACCACCGGGTTCGTCCTCTTCGGCGGCGGGTACGCCCTCGCGGCGGCGGGGTGCGTGGCACCGGTCTTCCTCGGCGTCGTCGCCCAAACCCTCACACTCCCGCTTTTCGGACGCGTCCTCTCCTTCGGGAGTTACGCGCTGGGCGTCGTGATTCCCTTGAGCGGCGTGACGCTACTGATGGCGGCGGGCGTCGATTGGTGGCGCGAACTGGGCAGGTATTCGTACGCCTTGGAACGCGTCGCGGGCGGGCTAATGATACTGGCCGGTATCGGGCAGTTGTATCTCTCGTTCGTCGTTCTCGACGCGTTCTGACCGAACCGAGATGGTCGTGAGAGCTACCACGGATTTTGCGGTGGGAAGTCAGCGCTCGCATCAGTATCGAAATCGTTGTTTCCGAACTCGACCGATTTCATATCGCAATATGCGATTTATTTTTGCTACGGTGACCGTTCTACCGTGACTACCGGAATTACGTGGGCCGTCGGTTTCGGCTACCGAACGGTTCCGGAGCGCCCCGTTATTCGATTCGTTTTCGAATCCGCTCGACAGCGGCCACGAATTCCCGATCCGTTCGCTCACGCGGCCGTTCCATGTCCACGTCGATAGTCGTGACGACGTGTCCGGGATTGCGACCGAACACGACGATTCGGTCGGCGAGGGTGACGGCCTCTTCGATTTCGTGCGTAACGAACAGCACTGTCTTTCCGGTTCGTTGCCAGATGTCGAGCAATTCGCGCTGTAGCCGGTCCCGCGTCTGTGCGTCGATGCTTCCGAACGGCTCGTCCATGAGGAGAATTTCCGGATCCACGGCGAGCGCGCGGGCGACGGCGACGCGCTGTTTCATGCCCCCGGACAAGTCCTTCGGGTGGGCGTCTTCGAAGCCGGTCAGTCCGACCAAATCGACGAGTTCCTCGACCCGCGACGTACAGTCCGAGCACTCACAGGCGGGGCGGTCCAGACCGAATCGAACGTTCCCCTCGACCGTCTTCCACGGGAAGAGATTGTACTCCTGAAAGACCATTCCCCGGTCGATTCCCGGACCGGTGACCCGAGCGCCGGACACGAAAATTTCGCCGTCGGTCGGGGATTCGAGTCCGGCGACGAGGCGGAAAAGCGTCGTCTTTCCGCACCCAGAGGGTCCGACGAGGCAAACGAACTCCCCGTCCGCGACCGTCAGTGATACGTCTCGAAGCGCTTGAACGGTCGTACGAGCATCGTACCGTTTCGAAACACCATCGACCTCGATGACGGGTGCGTTCGTCTTCGACTCGTAGCCCTCGTTCAAGGACGCCACGCGAACCACCTCGTTTCGACCATCGCGTACGCCGAGTCAACGCAAATGTAGACGGCGCTGATCAGGAGCATGTAGGCCATGCTTCGCGCCATGTCGAGGTTGTTGGACGCGTTGATAATCTCGTAGCCGACGCCGGGCGCGCCGAACAGCTCCGCGCCGACGACGATCATGAGACAGCGACCGATACTCGTTCGAAAGCCGTTGACCATCGACGGCGACGCGGCGGGGAGGACCACGTGACGGAGCATCCCCAAGTGCGTTCGAACGCCGAGGCTGGTTGCGACTTCCTTGTAGCCGTCGCGGACGCCGTGAACGCCCGAGTACGCGCCGTAATAGTTGATCCACAGCGCGCCGATTGCGACGATGAACGCCGCACCGACGTGGCCGATACCGAACCAGACGATAGCGAAGGCGATCCACGCGAGTTCGGGAATCGGCCGAAGCACGCGAATGGCGGGAGTCACGGTCGCGTCGATGCGATGGGAGTAGCCGACTAACAGGCCGACCGCGTTTCCGACGAACGCACCGATAACCAAGCCGGGGACGAGATGGAGCGACGTCTGAGCGAGCCGCGTCAGTGCGCGCGGAAGCTCGATGGGGACGCCAACGACCGGGAGGACGAACGGCGTGCTAGTGGTGAACTCGGCTCCGAGTGCGGACAGGACCGGAAGCGGCCCCGGGAGGAGATACTCCGGATGAACGAGCGTCGCCAGCGCGGACCAAACGCCGAGGAAACAGGCGATGCCCAGCGTACCCGCCACGGTTCGATCGATATCCGTCGAGTCGGCGGTTCGACCCGGAGTACGGGACAGTTTCGTTTCGAGGCTCATGCCACATCCTCGTACACCGAAACGTCGAACAGTTCATCCGCACTCATCTCCCCGCCGATGTTGCCGACTTCGGCGACAAATTTCGACATCGTTTCGGACTGTGACGCGATATCGTTCGGATTCGAGAGGAAATCCGACGCCTTCGAACCCATCGCACGCTCGGCGAGGTCTTCATCGAGGTCGAGAACGGTCGCGGCGTCCGCCGCCGCCCCCATCGGGTCGTCGTGAACCGCGTTCGTTGCCCGAACGTGTCCGTCCACGAACTGCCGCTTCAACGAGTCCGAAATCGTGTTCGAAACGAACGCGACGGTGACGGGATGGCCCGGAAGAACGGTCCCGGACCACTCTATCTCCCGATACCCGTCGAGTTGCTCGACGAGAGTCGCGTACGGCTCTTGAACGGTCGTGCCAACGATGTCACCCGATTGAGCCGCCTGTGGAGCCTTCGCGGGGGGAACCTTGGGTTTGCGAACGACGGTCGTCGTCTCACCGGCTTCGAGGTGCTCTTCGAGCCAGTATCGGGTGAGGATGTCGGGAACGGAACCGTCGGGTGCGGTTCCCCAGACCGGTTTCGAACCGTGGTCGCCCCTGTACGACTGGAAGGCACCTTTCCCTTCCTCGTCGTAGCGGTCGGCGAAGTCGTCGGTCGCGACCATTTTGAACCCGTTCCGTGAGTTCGCCACGAGGACGTCCGCGTCCACACCCTTGTCGGTCAGGACCATCGCGGGCGTGATGCCGAAGAGACCGACGTCGATGTCGCCAGCGGCGAACGCCTTGACGGCGGCGGGGCCGGACGAAAACTTCGTCGTCGAGAGCTTCACGTCGAGTTCGTCGTAATACCCGCGTTCGCTCATCACGAAGTGTTGGATGTTCGAATAAATCGGAACCCATCCGACGTGGAGGGATTCCGTCTTACCGCTCCCTCCGAGGGTACAACCCGCGAGCCCCGCCATTCCCGCTCCCGTCGCTGCCAACAGTCCGCGTCGTGATATCGTGTCCATGCCGGTTTAACAATCTAGAACAACTAGTTAATAGGTATTGTTATTCTATGCCCTAATTTTACTAATCCGTTCGCGCTACCGGTACTCCGTGCTGTTGATGCGAGCAGACGAATATCGGAGATGTCGCTCCGGAGTTCGGAAAATGCAAAAACGAGGAGAGTTCAGAAGTCGAAATTCAGGCGTTCTCGACTTGCTTGAGCACGTCGGGCGCGCTCTCCAACGCCTCGTCCAGTTTGTCGGCGTCGGGACCGCCGCCCTGGGCGAAGTCGGCGGGGCCGCCGCCGCCACCGCCGACGAAGGAGGCGAGTTCGCCGACGACCGAACCGGCGTTCACCGACGAGCCGTCCGGGATGGCGACGACGAACTGCGCGCCGTCGGCACCGCTGCCGATGACGGCGATTTTACCGTCCTCGGCCATGGCGTTGGCCGTGGCGCGGAGTTCCTCCATGTCGGTGTCGATTCGCTGGATGACGGCGGTCGTGTCGCCGACTTCGATTTCCTCGCCGCCGCCCGCACCGCTGGCGCGGGCCTCGGCGAGTTGCTCTTTGAGGTCCTCTATCTGCTTGCCGCGGGCCTTCCACTCCTCGAAGAAGCGGTCGGCCGTTTCCGGAACCTCCGACGGCGAAACGTCGAGGGTGTCGGCGGCGGCACCGAGATAATCCTCGGTCTCCTGTGTCGCCTCGATGGCGGCGTCACCGGCGGCGAAGGTGAGACGTTCCACGCCGTCCTGCACGCGCTCGGTGTTGAGGAGTTTGATACAGCCGACGTCCCCGGTTCGGCGGACGTGAGTGCCACCGCAGGCCTGCACGTCCTCGGCGACGTGGATGAGTCGGATGTTCGTCCCGGCGGGAATCCCACCCTGATAGAGGTCGAAGCCGAACTCCTCCTCGGCCTCGTGGCGGTTGGGCCACTCCTGCTGGACCGTCGTGTTCTCCATGACGATTTCGTTGGCCAGCAGTTCGATTTGCTTCGCCGTCTCGCGGTCGATGCGCTCGTAGTGGCGCACGTCGATGCGCGAACTGTCGGTTCCCTTCTGAGCACCGGCCTGCCGAATGTGGTCGCCGAGAATCTGGCGCGCCGCGTGGACGACGATGTGGGTCGCCGTGTGGTGGCGCATCAGGCGACGGCGACGCTGGGCGTCTATCTGTCCGCGGACGATGGAGCCCTTATCGACGGGGTCGTCGGTGTGGTGGAGCACCACGCCGTCGTCGATTTGGGTGTCCGTGACCTTCACCGTCTTCTCGTCGGTCGAGAGCGTTCCGTGGTCGCCGGGTTGGCCACCGCCCTCCGGGTAGAACATCGTCTGGTCGAGCACGACGTCGTAGCCCTCCTCGCGGTCGAACACGTCGAGGACGACGGCTTCGAAATCGGTCCGGTACTGGTCCTCGTAGTAGAGGCGTTCGGTCTTGGGGAGGTCGGTGAAACGGTCGTCCTCGGATTCCTCCTCCTCGAACGCCTGTCCGCCGTCGTGGCGCTCGGCGACGAGGCTGTAGAAGTCGTCCGGGACCGACACCGAGGCACCGAACTCGTCGGCGATTTCCTCGACCATATCGGGCTGTAGGCCGTGCGAGTCGTACAACTCGACGAGCGTCTCGGTCGGGATGGGTTTGCCTTCCTCGGCGTGTCGCTTGGCGAGGCGACGAACCCGGCGGCCGCCCTGTTCGAGCGTCTCGCGGTACTTTTCGACCTCCGTCCGAACGATGTCGCGGATGGTGTCGCGGTTCTCGTAGCCGAGGCGTTCGGCCTGCATGTCCACGAGTTCGTCCAACGGCGCATCGACGCCGACGGTATCACAGAGGCGCTTCGTCCGGCGGAGCACCATGCGGGCGAGATAGCCGGTGGCGACGTTGCTCGGGACGATGCCGTCGCCGAACATGTAGGCGAGGGCCCTGCTGTGGTCGGCGATGGCGTAGATGGTTTCGAGCGGCTCCATCAGTTCGACGAGTTCCGTCGTCGAGACGCCGACCTTCTCCGCGATGTTGTCGCGGGCGGCGTCCATGTCCTCGGCTTCGTCGATGTCCATGTGACCCGCGAGCTTCGCGGCGCGGTGGACGAGTTCCTCTTCTTCCTCGGAGAGATTTATGTCGGCGTTCTCCTTGAGGAAGGCGATCATGTCGGGATAGACGGCCTCGTAGACGGTCGGGGTTCCCTGACTCATCCACGTCCAGCGTTCCAGGCCGTACCCGGTGTCCACGATGTACGTGTCCATCGGGCTGTATCGGTTGCCGTCCTTCATCTCGTACTCGCCGTCGGGGTCCTGCTCCATCGACATGAAGACGAGGGTGGCGAGTTCCGCACCCTTGTAGATGACCTCGATAGCGGGTCCGGCGTTGCCGCCGCCGACCCACGGGTCCTCGATGTAGGTGATTTCGTCCAAGTCCGCGCCGACGGACTCGAACAGTTGGTCGCAGTAAGCCACGGTTTCGTCCTTCCAGTAGACTTCGCCGTCGTAGGCGTACTCCTCCTCGGCGTCCTCGCGGACGTTGAAGGCGTGATGGGCCATCATCTCGAAGGCCATCGTGTGCCGTCCCGTCTTGCCAACGTTGTCGATGTCCTGCATGCGGATGCAGGGTTGGCTGATGGTCAGCGGGTTGGCCGGTGGCGGCGTCTTCCCGCTGGTGACGAGGGGCTGGAAGTCGTAGATGGATGCCTGTGTCAGTAGCACGTCGTCACGCCAGCGATTCGCCGCGACCGGGTAGGGGTCGATTCGTTCGTGGTCGTGTTCCTCGAAGAACGAGAGGAACACCTCCCGCATCTCCGATAGGGAATACTCCTCCTCGAAGCCGGGGTCGTCGATGAACCCGTACTCCGCACACGGCGGTTCCCCGCACGTCTGTCGGTCGTGGTCGCGCGTCCAGAAGTGCGCTCCACACTCGGAGCACTCTTTTCGCACGAAGTCGTTTTCCTCGAAATAATCGAGGCGATACTCCTCCTCGAGTTCGCTCATTCTTGGTAGTTTGTCACCCATCGGTGCGTAAAACAGTTCCGCAAGCACGTTCAGGCCGGGCGAGACATCCGCCAGAAGCGGGGAACGCGTCCGTCGCCGCTCCGAACCCGCGAGGGAAGCGATGCCGGGGAACGGGCGAAAGAGTCGAACGGGTCAGAACAGTTCGCCGACGGACTCGAAGACGGCGAAGCCCGAATCGTCGGCGTCGAGCGCGTACGATTCGAACCGTCGAACCGAGTAGCGGTAGGCGGCCGGAGGCGCGACGACGCCGAGGAGCACCGCGATGAGGCCGCCGATGAGGCGGACCGTGGGCGGCGAAATCGCCACGGCGTACCCGAGGAATCCCGTGATGAACTCGAACATGCTCGAAACGCCCGCCGCCGTGCCGGGTGTGATGGCGGTGACGGCACCGCCGTAGCCGAGGAGCACCACGAGCGAGTACGTCGCGAACGCCGTCTTGCTCGGGACGACGGCCGTCCGACTCTTGGTGACGTTGACTTCGCCGAACCGCGGAAACATGGTCCCGATTCCGATGGCGACGACCGCCCCCGCGAGTCCGAGGAGGGCGCTCAGACCGGTCAAGGAAAGCCACCTCGTCAGTTCGAGGGGGCTCAAAAATCCGGTAATCGCGGTGGCGAGGACGACGATGGGAAGACCGACGACGGTCACGGCGAGGACGTGTCCCTTGATGAACTCCCTGCCGCGGATGGACGAGATGAGCGTTACCGGCAGCATCGAACCTTCGTCGCCGAGGGGGTTCAGCGTCGCGCCGCCCATGGCCCACGCGCCGTACAGCGAGACGACGACCGGTAACGATTCGGTGACGTGACCCGCCTGGACCGCCTCCTGAATCGGACCGGAGACGAGAAACACCGGGTACACGACGTAGAGGAGTCGAATCGGCGAGCGTTTCGTTCGCCGCCAGACGTTGGCGACCACGGAGCGCGTCGGTTTGGACGCGATGGCCGCGAGGAAGTCGGCGTTCGACTCGCTGGAGTCGTACTGTTTGTTTTCGGGTTGCACCCGGTCGCCGTACCAGAGTCGCGTCGCCAACCGAACGTCGAGCGCGAACAGGACCGGCAGGCCGACGACGACGAGGGCGACCGCGCCGCCGAGCCGCGCGAGCGACGGCGACGTGCCGGGTATTCCGAGAACGAGCACGTCGCCGAGCCACGCGGTCGGGGCGTTCTGCAACACCTCGGCGAGCGAGGCCATGACCGTGCCGAGCGCATTGCTCATGACCGCGGCCATGTAGATGCCGAACGCGAGCACCGCGAGGACGGATTTGTACTGGGCGAGGAGTTCCGACCGTTCGAGCGCGAGTTTGATAAGCAGGCCGAGAATGTGACCAGCGAGAAGGGCCGTCGTGACGAGTCCGAGCAGGGCGAGGACGATGGTAACGAACGGGAGCGGCGTGCCGAGGGAGAGACTCAACGCCGCGGTTATCGACAGCAGCGGTATCGCCGCGATGGAGACCACGCGGGCGAGTTCCGCGCCGAGCAGTCCGCCAACCACGTCGCGGGCGGGAACGGTCGTCAACATGCCCGCTTCCTGGTCGATACGGCCGGTTTTGCCGATGACGCGCGAGGCTATCATCACGGTGACCATGAGCCACCAGACGGCGATACCGCCGCGCGCACCCTCCAACAGCGGGAGGTCCGTCGTGGCGAGTTCGCCGCCGAATTTGTACGCGAGGTACGAACCGGCGACGGTCGGAACGCCGATGAAGATGAGGGCGAACAGCCCGAAGGCGAGCATCTGAATCGGCTTCTTTCCGATGGCACGGACACTCCGGCGGTACTCCATGCGGGCGATTCGAACGCTCCGCCCGGGGCTCCAGTTCATCGTTCCACCGGTGCCGCAGCGGGTTCCTCGCTCGTCACGTCGAGGAACACGTCTTCGAGCGTCTGTTCTTTCTCGGCGCGGTGGGTGAGTCGCTCCGGCGAGTCCTCGGCGACGAGCGACCCGTCGTACAGCACGCCGACGGTATCGGCGAGCTCTTCGACCACGGGGAGGATGTGCGTCGAGAGGAAGACGGTCATGCCGTCGGCGGTGAGTTCGGAGATGAGTTCGCGCACGGTTCGGGCGGCACGCGGGTCGAGACCGGACGTGGGTTCGTCGAGGAACACGACGTCGGGTTCGTGAAGGACGGTCTGAATCAGCGCCGTCTTCTGTTTCATCCCCTTCGAGTAGGTGCCGACGCGCTCGTCCGCGTCGTCGAGGAGGTCGAAGCGACGGAGGAGTGTCTCGATTCGGTCGTCGGCCTCAACGTTACGAAGCCCGGCGATGTACTGCAACTGCTCTCGGGCCGTGAGTTCGTCGTACAGCGGCGGCTCCTCGGGCATGTAACCGATGTGCGGAACGACGGCGTCCCGGTCGGCGATGGAGTGGCCCGCGACGCGTGCGGTGCCGCTCGTCGGCGGCGTCAGCGTCGTCAGCATCCGCATCGTCGTCGTCTTCCCCGCACCGTTCGGGCCGAGGAAGCCGTAGACGGATTCGGACGGAACGGTCAGTTCGAGGTTCGAAACGACCGTCGTATCGTCGAATCGCTTCGTCAGTCCGTCCGTCTCGATGGCGGGCCTCATCGACTGCCCTCCGGCCGTTCGAGTTCGAATTGGAGAGCAACGCTCGTGGGGACTGTGCGAACCATACTCCGTGGAGTGTACCGAGACGTAAAAAATCCGACTGAAAGGGTCAGCTAGTTTTGTAATAGAAAGGTGACAAGATAGCGACGAGGAATCAGTTATCGAGCGCCAGCGACGCCAGCATCGCTTCGAGTTGCACGCGCTCGTTCGCACCTTCCGTGATGCGGAAGTCGGCTTCGCCGACGCGTTCGAGGACGCGCACCGCGTCGTCGTCGTCCAAGTCGAACTCCCAAATCGAGCGGTGGAGTTGGTCGATGATGTCGCCACCGGCCATGCCGCGCTCGGTGAGCAGTTCGTCGAGGATGGAACGGGAACGGGTGAAATCGCCGTCGATGGCGTGTCGAACCATCTCCTTGATGTCCTCGGGTCGGGCGGTGCTGGTGATGACGAAGACGCTCTCCTCGTCCACCTGCTCGCCCATGACGGCGGCGGCTTGCAGGGCGTTGATGGCTTTGCGCATGTCGCCGTCGGCGGCGTAGACGAGCGCCTCGATACCGTCGTCGGTGGTTTCGATACCCTCCTCGTCGGCGACGTACTGGACGTACCCGGCGACCGCATCGTCGGGAATCGGGCCGAAGCGGAACACCGCACACCGGGACTGGATGGGGTCGATGATTTTCGAGGAGTAGTTACACGACATGATAAAGCGCGTCTTGTCCGAGAACTGCTCCATCGTGCGGCGGAGGGCGGCCTGCGCGTCGCTCGTCAGGGAGTCCGCCTCGTCCAGGAAGATGATCTGGAAATCGACCGCACCGGGGTCGTGGCGGGCGAAGTTCTTGATCTGGTCGCGCACCACGTCGATACCGCGCTCGTCGGAGGCGTTCAGTTCGAGGAAGTGGCTCTGCCAGCTATCGCCGTACAGTTCCTTGGCGATGGCGACCGCACAGGTCGTTTTCCCGATGCCCGCCTGCCCGGAGAACAGCAGGTTAGGCAGGTCGTTCCGCTCGATATAGCTCTTCAGTCGAGCCGTGATGTCGTCGTGGCCCGCCACGTCGTCGAGGGTTTGGGGCCGGTACTTCTCGACCCAGATGGTTCCACGTCCGGGGACGGTTTCCGCGTCGGCCTCGCTCATGGTCCAGCAGAGGCACCTATCGTTCTTAAAGTCCCCGAGACTCCACGCCCGCGCTTCACGATTTCCCGTCGGGAGAACGGCCGGTTAGGCCAGCGATTCCGGCGAACAACGCACGATTCTCCGCGACAACGACTCAATTACTATCCTGTCGGACGCCGACAACCGGCCCATGCGTGCACACGTGAGTATCCTCGTCGTGGTGCTACTGCTCGCCATCATGCCCGCGACGGCGGCGGCAGAACAGACACGAACCGGCGGAACGGTCGTCGTCGAACAGGGCGAAACCGTCCGCGACGGTCTCACCGCCACCGGCGGAACCGTCGTGATTCGCGGGACGGTCGATGGCGACCTGAGCGCCTTCTCCGGAAACGTCCTCGTCGCCCAAAGCGGCCGGGTCAACGGCGACGTGTCGGCGGTCGCCGGGAACGTCCGAATCGAGGGGACGGTCACCGGAACCGTCGACGCACAGACCGGCAACCTCGCCATCGCCCAGTCGGCCACCGTCGGGTCCCTCGAAGGCGCGGCGGGCTACACCCTGATCGCGGGCACCGTCGAAGGGAACGCGCGGGTTGCGAGCGAGACGCTCACGCTCGCCAACACGGCGAACGTCGGCGGCAACCTCGTCTACGACACGGAAACGTTCAACCGCCAACAGGGGGCGACCGTCAGCGGGACGGTCCGACAGGACGAATCGCTGGGTGACGCGGGTCCCGCACCCGTGCCGCAAGTGCCCAACTGGGTCGGCGCAGTGTACGGCTTCTTCGTCAATCTCCTCTTGGGTATCGTGCTGTTGGCGGCGTTCCCCGGCTTCTCTGAGGGCGTCGCCGACCGGGGGCGAGCCGACCCGGTGCTTTCGGTCGGGGTCGGCCTCCTCCTGCTCGTCCTCATCCCCATCGTGCTCCTCGTCTTCGCCGTGACCCTCATTGGCATCCCCATCTCGATTCTCGGCGCAATCATCTTCGCCATCTTCCTCTGGATCGCCACGGTGTACGGGTCGTTCACCGTCGGCGTCTGGCTGCTCTCGCTGGCGGACGAGGGAAGTCGGTGGATCGGCTTGGTGCTCGGCCTGTTCGTCATCGCCGTCCTCGACCGGATACCCATCGTCGGCGGCATCGTCCAGTTCGTCGTCCTCCTGCTGGGACTCGGCGCGCTTGCGATGGCGCTCCGGGCGCACTACCGCGGACGGCGGAGCACGCCGGAGTACGTCGAAACGACGCGCAGGGGAACCGACGAGGAGACGCCAGCCGACTGACCAATCTATTGTTCGAGAGCCGACGCGGTGCTACTCATCGAAATCGAAACGAACGACACCGGCGCACGCTACAGCAGGACGACGGCAACGCCGTGAGCACGCGGTGCGGTGCTGTGCGGTGGCGGTTTCAGTGACGTCTGTCGTTGCAGTCATAGAAAAACTAACGACACCCCACCGCGAGCGGGCGGGGGCTTTCGAAGCCCTCATCGAGGTCGTCGCAGTTTCGGCGAAACCAACTCGAAGTCGTCGTCTTCGACACGCTCAAGGGCCGAGAACGGTAAGACACGGCAATGAACGTGACCGTCGAGGTGGTCGGCGAGGGGAGCCACGAGTTCGACGTGGACGACGAAACCTACGCCGACTTGGTGTCGAAAGTGGACCTGAGCCCACACGAGGTGTCCGTGATGGTGGACGGGCGGCCGGTTCCGGAGGACCAACCGGTCGAAGCGGAACACGTGAAAATCCTCCGGCTCATCAAGGGCGGATGACCGTCCGGGCCGCGACCGGGGACGACCACCTCGACGTGTTGCGAATCGTGAACGGCGCGATGCTCGAAATCGACGCCGCGGCAGTCGAGCAGAAAATCGAGTCCGGGGACGTGCTGGTAGCGGAAGACGAAGGGCGACTCCTCGGCGCGGCGGTGCTCGACGCCGCGGCGGGCCGACCGACCCACATCGAGGCAATCGCGGTGCGGCGAGCGCGGCGGGGGCAGGGAATCGGCGGCGAACTGGTAGCGGCGGCCGTCGAACGCGAGGGAGCGCTGACGGCCGATTTCGCGCCGAAGGTGCGGCCGTTCTACGAGTCGTTGGGGTTCGAAATCGAGGAGATGGCGGAGCGGGACGAGGGCGATCCAGACGGGGAAACCGAAGGGGACGGACGGTTGTGGGGACGGTTCGAAAGCGAAGACTGATACCGCGAGTTCGCCAACGACGACCATGGACGAGACGAAACGCCGCCGTCTCTCGCTCATCTGGATGGCGTTCGCGCTGGCGATGGGGTACTACGCGCTCGCTGACGGGTTCGACGCCGCGACCGGCGAGTTATTGAGCCTTCTCGTCGCCCTGTTCGGCGTCGGACTGGCCGCGCTCTACTACTTCAATCCCGGCGACGTGCTGTCGTTCAACTGAACGGGAGCGGCGGAGGTCGGTGGGAGGTTGCGAGGTCGGCGTCCTCCCGACGCCCAATTGATGTATTTGTTACAAAAATGCAGTTTCGGGAGCGCTTTACTGTGTTCGTTCGGTAGTTCGACGTAATGGTCAGACAGGAGTCACGCTCCCTCGGCATCGTCACGGGAGAGCGGGCACCGGAACTGTCGGAAAACGGACGTTCCGTGCAGGCCGAGTTACGCGACCGTGGCTGGGCGGCGGAACCCGTCATCTGGACGGACGAGGATATCGATTGGTCGCGCTTCGACGTCGCGCTCGTCCGCTCGTGCTGGAACTATCACATCCGACCGGACGCCTTCCGCGAGTGGACGGAAATAGTCGAGGAGGCGGGGGTGACGCTACTCAATCCGGCCGCGGTCGTTCGCTGGAACATGCACAAGTTCTACCTCCGCGAACTCGCCGCGGAGGGCGTCGGTATCCTTCCGACGGCATGGGTAGAGCGGGGGAGCGACGGAAACCTTCGGACGGTGCTTCGGGAAAACGGCTGGCAGGAAGCCGTGGTGAAACCGGCCATCGGGACGAGTTCGGCGAACGCGTGGCGCACGTCGGTTGACGAGGCGGCAGACCGGCAAGAGGAGTTCGAGACGCTCGTGGCCGACCGAGGCGTGCTCGTCCAGCAGTTCGCGCCGGGAATCGCTGACGGGGAGCGGTCGTTCGTCTTCTTCGGCGGCGAGTTCAGCCACGCGCGGCGGCGCTATCCCGCCGACGGGGACTTCCGCGCCCACAACAGGTACGGCGGGACGGGGGAGGCCTACGATCCGCCGCGGAAACTCGTCGAGCAGGCGCGAGACGTGCTCGAAACGGCGTGCGAAATTCTGGACATCGACCCCGTTTCCCTCCCGTACGCTCGCGTGGACGGTCTCGAACGGGGCGGTGACGACGGGGAGGGCGGTGACAACAGGGTCGGAGGTGACAACAGGGACGGCGGTGACGACGAGCAGACCGGCGAGTTCCACCTGATGGAACTCGAACTAATCGAGCCGTATCTGAGCCTCGATACGCGCGAGGGGGCGGTGACGACGTTCGCCGACGCCATCGAGTCGGCGCTTCGCGTCGTCCGAAAGTAAGTCGATGAAGGCCTAAATCAGCGGTTCGACCAGTTCCGTCCCGGCGTCGAGGAGGTCACGAACGCGGTCGTCGCTCTCTCCCTCGGCGTAAATTCGCATCGCGGGTTCCGTTCCACTCGGGCGGACGAGGAGCCACGACCCGTCGTCGAGGAGGATTTTGAAGCCGTCCTTCGTCACCACGTCGGCCACGTCGAGACCCGCAACCTCGTCGGGGAGTTCGGCTTCGAGGTCGGCGAGGACGCGCTCCTTTTCGTCGTCCGGACAGTCGAGGCTGATTTTGTTCTGGTGTATCTCGCCGAACTCGGCGAGCAGGTCGTCCACGCGGTCGTCGAAGGGGCGTTCGGCCGCGATTGCCGCGGCGAGGAGCGCCATGAGCACGCCGTCCTTCTCGCGGATGTGGCCGCGAATCGTGAACCCGCCGCTCTCCTCGCCGCCGACGAGCGCGTCGTGGTCCGCGATGGCCTGTGCGACCCACTTGAACCCGACCGGCGTCTCGTGGACCTCCTCGCCGTGTTTCTCGGCGATACGGTCGATGAGGAACGTGGTCGAGACGGTGCGAATCGCCGACCCCGAGTCGGCTTCGAGGAGGTACTCGTACAGCGCGGCGAAAAAGAGATTCTCGTCCAAGAAGCCGCGTTCGGGCGTGACGACGGCGATGCGGTCGGCGTCGCCGTCGTTCGCTATTCCGAGGTCGGCGTCGCCGTCCTCGACCGCCGCGACGAGTCCCTGAAGATTCTCCTCGCTCGGTTCCGGCGACGACCCGCCGAATTCCGGGTCCCGTTCACAGCGGAGGCATTCGACGCTCGCACCCGCTTCTTCGAGGAGTTCGTCGGTGACGCCGCGGCCGCTCCCGTGCATGGCGTCGTAGACGACCGAGAGATCCTCGAAGTCGGCGTCCACGAGGTCGAAGGCGTGGTCGGCGTACGGGGCAACGAGGTCCTCCTCGCTGACCCGGCCGTGTTCGGACTCCGGCAGCGGGTCGGGTTCGGCGAGTCGGGCCATTATCTCGTCGGTCACTTCGGGGAGGGCGGGCGCGCCGTCGGACGGGATGAACTTCACGCCGTTGTACTCCGGCGGGTTGTGCGAGGCGGTTATCATCAGTCCGCCCGCGAGGTCGCGGTCCACGAGCGTCCACGCGAGAATCGGCGTCGGGGTGTCCCGCTCGGGGATGAGCACGTCGAACCCGTTCGCGGCGAGGACGCGACAGAGGTCCTCCGCGAATCCGCGCGACGTTTCGCGTGCGTCGTAGCTCACGGCGACCGTCTCGCCCGCACGGTCCTCGACTTCGCGGAGGTAATCGGCGACCGCTTGGCCTACGATTTGCACTCGTGGCGACGTGAACTCGTCGAGCGTCGCCCGCCAGCCGTCGGTTCCGAACGAAATCGGCGTATCCATACATCGTTCGTCACCGCCGGGGTCGAAAAAACCACCGTGTGGCGTGGTCCCAGAGAAGTGTAGAACACCCAACCAAAGCGCGCTTTCGGGAACCGTTTTGTGAACTCGACGTGAATTCCCGTTCATGAGACGAAGACGAGCGGTATCCGCATCGACGTGCCACTGGGAACCGGGACAGGTCAAGCGGCACCAACGACGGCCGGGACGGAACAAGCCCGTTAAACGTTCGCGGCCCCAACGAAGTGAATAATGCAACCCAAACCGACAGTCGTCGCGGTATGCGGCAGCATGCGCGACGGAAGTCACACGCGGACAGCCCTGAAACATGTCCTCGACGCCGCCGCGGAAGCAGGGGCCGAGACGGAACTCATCGACGTTCGGGAGTACGACCTCCCGATATTCGACCCCGACGAGGAGATGTCGGAGGATGCAGAGGAGATAACGCGGAAGATTCGAGAAGCGGATTCCGTCGTGCTCGGCAGTCCGGTGTACCACGGGTCGTACACCGCCGCCTTCCGCAACGTCCACGACTACTGTAGCTTCGACGAGTTCGAGGATACCACCGTCGGCCTGCTCGCGGTCGCAGGTGGTGGCTCCTACGGCAGCACGCTGGACCACATGCGAATCACCGTTCGCGGCGTCCACGGGTGGGTGCTCCCACACCAAGTCGGGATTCGGAAGGCCTACGACCAGTTCGAGAACGGCGAGTTCAAGGACGAGGATTTGGAAGAGCGAACGCGAAAACTCGGCGAACAGGCCGCGAAATACGCTTTCATCACGCCCGACGTCACCTCGGCGGAAGCCGACGAGACGGAGGCGGGGGAAGCGGCGGCGGACGACTGAAACCGGTTTCGAAAAACTCTCAGTCGATAAGACGTTCCTTTTCCGCGCGGCGCAGCTGTTTTATCTCGTATTCGCGGGACATCGCGGCGGATTTCGACTCGAATCGCTCGGTGTGGCGCAACGTAACGGGCGTCCTGCCGCGGGTGTATTTCGCCCCGTTTCCGGCGTCGTGTTCCGCCACCCGGCGGTCGACATCGGTCGTGTAGCCGGTGTAAAAAGTGCCGTCACTGCATTCGACGACGTAAACCCAGTGGTCGGTCACACCTGACAGGCTTCGCGTGGTTCGTCTTTGTCCTGTCGGTTCCGCCCCCGTTCAGCCACAGCGGGCTATACTTTTTGCGCACGCTCTCGTGCCACCTCGGCGATACCTGCGTTCGCCGAGCAAGCAGGGCAAGCGCGGATGTAACCGGATTCGTCAGCGAAGACGCGCGCAAATCGTTCCGAGACGTGCGCGCCACAGTGGTCACAGTTTGGCATGCTGTCAGCCGACGATTACCTCGTCGGCAACTGAACCTTCTCGGTGAGCGCATAAATATGCTTTCCAAAATCAGACCCAAATTCGTCGATGGCAAAGATTTGTTCACCGATTCCACAACAATATGCTCAAACAACACTGTTCGATTGCGTGTGAACAGATTCGTTTTATGAATCGGAAAACACGGTTCGGCGACCCCCCTCATTTCCGGTGGAGAACGTCGGTTCTCAGGTCGTCGTGCTACGCTCAGTGGTCGTCCCACGTCTTTTCGCCCGCGGGAATCAGCAGGTCCAACCAGTTCTCCTCGGGCGGGAGCGGACACGAGAACGTCTCGCTGTAGGCACAGAAGGGGGAGTACGCGAGGTTGAAGTCCACGACGATTTCGTCTCCGTCGGCCGGTTCGCGGTCGGGGTACAGTTCGAGATAGCGCCCGTTCTCGTAGCTCTGTTGCCCCGTCGTCTTGTCTCGAAACGGAACGAACAGCGAGTCCTGCCCCTCCTGCTGGTACACCGCGAGCGAGGCCTCCTCGCCGTCCACGTCGAGGTGGAGCGTCATGGTCCGCAGGTAGCGCTGTGACGGCCCGGCGGTCGTTTCGAGGTCGAGGGGTTCGGGGTCGTCGTGTCGCTCGACCGTCGCCGTCACGCGATAGTCGGCATCCGGGTCGAAGTACGACAGGCCGTCGAAATCGTCTCGTTCCCCCGGCGGAATCGGTGACTGCGGGTGACTCCCGAAGAAGTCGTCTTTCTCTGCCCGGGTGGAGAGCAGTTCCTCGCGCCAGTCGGTCTCCGTGGTCTCGAACTCGGTCATACCGTGGCGTACTCGTTCGCGGCGGGTAAACGCTCCGTCCTTCGCCAGTCGCGCCGGGAGCAGGAGATCGAGGGAAAAAACGTCAATTCTCCACAAAGAATTTACCCGAGAACGCGAACCGAGAGGACGTATGGGAAATCCACTTGGACTCTTTATCGCCCTCCTCGGTATCGCACAGGCCGCAAAACCGTACGGATTTGCGCGATTTCAGGAACAGATGGACGCCATCGGAAGCAAACGACGCTCATCGGAAGTCGAACCGGCGGAATGGAAAGTACTGTGGACG
Source organism: Haladaptatus sp. T7 (assembly GCF_026008575.1). NCBI lineage: Archaea > Methanobacteriati > Methanobacteriota > Halobacteria > Halobacteriales > Haladaptataceae > Haladaptatus > Haladaptatus sp. T7. The sequence continues at coordinate 272,887 of NZ_BROP01000005.1, read as the reverse complement.
CGGGTGATGGGCGTCATCCTCACCGTCATCGGTCTCGGCCTACTTCTCGGCTAAGGTCGTCGCGTCACTACCTATGCACACCAATTCGTCCCTTTTTCCCCTATCACTTCCGCCGCGTGCTTAGGTTTAAATACCGAGACGGGACCACCTCAGGTCAACAGCCCTAAGCAGGGGGGAAACAGAAACAGAATGATGCCGGACTGGCGGACGATATTCGGACACGACGCGCCCTACGACGAGCAGCGGGACGGTATCGAGACGGCCATCGAAACCGCCCGCGACGACGGCTTCACCGTCATCGAAGGTGCCTGCGGGACTGGCAAGACTATGCTGGCGCTGACGGCCGGTCTCGACCTCGTACGTGACCCGGACAGTCAGTACGAACGCGTGTTCGTCCTCACGAGCGTCAAACAGCAACTCCGCCAGTTCGAAACCGACCTGAAGACCATCAACGCGAACCTCCCCGACGATTGGAAACCCATCTCCGCGATGACGCTCGTCGGGAAGGCGGACGTCTGCCCCTACAGCCGCGAGAACGCGGGGAACATCGACGATGAGACGGTGTACGACCGCTGTGAGGGACTTCGGGAGCGCACCCGGGACCTGACCGGCGAGGGCGGCGCGGTGACGGCCCAGAACCTCGCGTCCCAAGCCCGAAGCCAGCAGACGGGGTTGGCAGATTCAGGAAAACGGAGAAGCGGCGCGTCGTTCCTCGAAACGGCGGGCGAGCCGACGCCGTACCCACCCGAGATGCCCGAGTACAACGACGTGGAGTACTGCCCGTTCTACGCGCAGTTTTTGGACGACATGCCGGAGGACGGCGACCCGATAGAGGCCGTTCCGTTCGATTTCGACGACATGGGACTCATCGAACCCGCCGATCTCGTCGCCAATTCGGTCCAATGGGGCACCTGCCCGCACTCGATGATGGGGGCGCTCCTCGGCCATGTGGAGGTCGTCGTCGGTAATTACTACCACGCCTTCGACCCGGTGACGACGGCGACGTTCACGGGCGCGCTGGTGGACGACTCCACCTTCCTCGTCTGTGACGAAGCCCACATGCTGGAACCGCGCGTCCGCGACCTCGTGAGCCAGTCGGTCGGCGATTCGACGCTCCGCGACGCCGAATCGGAACTCACGCGCGTCATCCAACCCGTCAAATTCGACGACCGAGACGCGAAACACACCACCGCCGACGCGGAGTTGGTTCGGACGGAACTGGAGGACGCGAACGTCACGCTCCGCGAACTGGAGGACACCCGCGATTTTATCCGCGATTTACGCGACGAACTCGACCGGCGCGTGACGGCCCATCTGGAGCGCGAACACCGCGGGTGGAAGACGAATCTCACCGACCTGCCGGACGAGGAGATACCGCTCCGCGACCCGACCGTCCCACAACCCGACGAGATTTCCGAATGGGCGGCGGACGCAGGCTACGACGGCGGGACGTGGGCTCGCGCGGAGGCGGTCGGCGCGATTGTGGCGCGAATCCTCAACGAAGCGGAGGACGAGGACAGAGAGCGCGCCGCGCTCCCCGCCGGGCGCGTGCTCGGCGAGTGGTACCGCAACGACCACGAGGAGTACTTCCGCGAAATCGTCCTCGAACGAACGTGGAACGACCGCGAACCCGACGATTCGTGGCGACGAGCGTACAACGCGCAACTCGCCATGCAGAACTGCGTGCCGAGCGGTGCCATCGGCGAACAACTCGGGGAGTTCGGCGGCGGGATTTTGATGAGCGCGACGCTCGAACCGCTCGAAATCTTCGAGGAGGTGTCCGGACTCGGCCATCTCGAAGCCGACGGTAGGCCCGTCGTGGAGCGGACCTTCGGCCTGAACTTCCCCGAGTCGAACCGCGAGAGCTTCGCGGTGGACGCCCCGAAGTTCACCTACGACAACCGGGGCGCACCGGGCGAGGAAACCCCGGAACGGCAGGTGTACGCGGACGCGATTCGGGACGTGGCGCGCTCGCCGGGCAACGTCCTCGTCGGCATGCCGAACTACGCGGAGGCGACGTGGGCCGCAGAGCACCTTCGGGGCGTCGTGGACAAACCGGTGCTGTTGGACGAGAGCAGCGCGGACGAGGCGACGGAGGATTTGAAGGACGAGTTCTTCGGCGGCGAGTCGAAGGTGCTCGTGACGAGCCTTCGCGGAACGCTGACGGAGGGGGTCGATTATCGCGGGGACCGACTCCGCGCGGCAGTCGTCTGCGGGGTTCCCATCATCAACACCGCCAGTCCGCGGACGCGTGCGGTGCGAACCGCCTACGAGCGGAAGTTCGGCGACGGCTTCACCTACGCGCTGACCGTCCCGGCGGTCAGGAAGGCGCGGCAGGCGCTCGGCAGAGTCATCCGCGGCTCGGACGAACGGGGGATTCGCGTGCTGGTGGACAGCCGCTACGCCCGCGAGTCGTGGGACAGCGTTCGGGAGTTCTTCCCGGAAACGGAGCGCGAGGAGTTCCAGCCGGTCAGTCCGGACATGCTCTCGTTCGGCTTGGAGCGGTTCTGGGACAGGAATTGAGGAGAATAACGACCGTTTCGAGGAGATAAGTTCGAGTTGTAGGTTCGAACGGTGTGCGCGCTTTTTGCGTCGAGGCGGTGTCCCTCGTTCGGAGAGACATATGACAGGGACACCCAAATCACAACGCCGGACGCTCCTGAAAACGGCGGGTGCGCTGACGGGACTCGGCGTTCTCGGACGACTGACGACCGCACAGGACACCACCGATTCGGGAACGACGACCACGAACGGGACGTCGAATACGACGAGCACGACGAACCAGTCGGATGGCAACGGGGGACAGGAGTCCCGTCGAACCATCATCCTCGGGGCACGGGTCGGTCACTGGCTCGGATTGGCACCGAAGGTCATCGAAGGACGGCGCAACCCGACGCTGGGGTTCATTCCGACCGAGCGATACAAAGTCATCTGGATCAACCTCGACGGAAAGCGACACGAGTTCCAGATACTCGGCCAGAAAAACGGCGATTTCGGCCAAGTAATCTACCGAACGGACTCGTCGTCGAAACGAGGGGAAACACGGACGTTGACGTTCGAGCCGACAGATCGGATTCGGCGGTACCGCTGCCGGTACCATCCCGACAGCATGCGCGGGGACATCGATAGGTCGGGGCGGTTCGGCGGTGGCGGCGGGACGTTCACCACTGGAACGACCGGGACGGAGACGACAGAAGGGACCTTCGACACGGAAACAACCGGTGGGACGTTCACCACGGAGACGACCGACGGGACGTTTACGACGGATGGCAGATTCACGACCGATACGACCGATGGGACGTTTACGAGCGACACCACCGACGGCACGTTCACCACCGATACCACCGAAACGACGAGTCGATAACGCCGCGAACTCGACCGACCCGGACGGCCAGGTCGTGTCCTACGAATGGGACCTCGACGGCGACGGGACGCTCGAAAACCGGGGACAATCCTCGTACGGGACGACCGTCGTGTGGCTATCGCTGCTCTACGATGTCCGCCGTCCCGCCGTCGATGACGTGCACGTCGTCGGGGTCGAAGCCGACGCGAACGCGCTCGTCGTCCGGAGCCTCGGGCACGCGAAGCGTGATCGGTTTCCCGTCCCAATCGAGGTGGACGCGGAACGCCTCGCCGAGGAACTCGACGGTTTCGACGGTCGCCGAAAAGGCGTTCTCGCCGCCGCCCAGACGGAGCGCCTCGGGGCGAACGCAGAACGTCACCGAGTCGGCGGTCGAACCGGGGACGAGGAACTCGTGGCCGCGGACGGCGACCAGCGACCCCCTCGTTTCGTGTGCGCGGGTCTCGCCCGAGAAGAGGTTGTTCTCGCCGACGAACTCCGCGACGAAGCGGGATTCCGGACGGCGGTACACGTCCTCGGGGCGGCCGACCTGCTCGATTCGCCCGTCGTTCATCACGGCCACGCGGTCGCTGATGGCGAGCGCCTCCTCTTGGTCGTGCGTGACGTACACCGTCGTGATTCCGAGGTCGGATTGGATGCGAGAGACTTGCGTGCGGAGGTCGTCGCGGAGGCGGGCGTCCAGCGCGCTCATCGGTTCGTCCAGCAGGAGCAGGTCGGGACCGGGAGCGAGTGCGCGGGCGAGGGCGACGCGCTGTTGCTGGCCGCCGGATAGCTCGTCCGGGTCGCGGCCCTCGAACCCGTCCAAGTCGACCAGTTCGAGCAGGTCGAGGACGCGCTCCTCGTCCGTCATCGCACCCGGCGGGTCGCGGAAGCGGAGGCCGTAGCCGACGTTTTCCGCGACGGTCATGTGCGGAAACAGGGCGTAGTTCTGGAACACCAAACCGACGCCGCGCTCTTCGGGCGGCACGCCAGCCATCTCGCGGTCGCCGAACCGAACCGTTCCGGCGGTGAGGTCCTCGAAGCCAGCGATGGCACGAAGCGTCGTCGTCTTGCCGCATCCGGACGGGCCGACGAGGGTGAAGAACTCGCCGTCGGCGACGCGAAGCGACACGTCGTTCAGGGCGGTCACGCCGTCGTACTCCTTGCGGACGCCGGAGAGGCGGAGTTCAACCACCTTCCCACCTCCCGCCGAGGCGGTCGATGATGACGAAACTGACGGCGGTGACGACGAGCAGGACGGTGCCCATGGCCGTGGCTGGCCCGAGGGTCTGCTTGCCGAGGAAGCGTTCGACTGCGACCGGCATCGTGTAACTGCTACTCCCCGTAGCAAGAATAACTGTCGAGTCGAACTCGCCGATGCTGATGGCGAACGCGAAGGCTGCTCCGGCGGCGAGACCGACCGCCACGAGCGGCAGTTCGATATCGACCAGCGTGCGGACGCGGGTCGCGCCGAGCGCCCGCGCCGATTCGACGGTTCGCCGGTCGATTCCGGCGAGCATGGGCGAGACGTTGCGCGTGACGAAGGGATAGGCCGCGACGGCGTGGGCCGCGACGATCGCCACCGCGCCGCCGACCCGTATCCGCGTTCCGGCGATGGGAATCCCGAAGACGAGGCCGCGGAGCATGCCCAATCCAACCATGACGCCGCTCACGGCGAGGGGGGCCATCGCCACGGCTTCCACGATGCGGCTCTTCCGTGCCCGCGTCAGGACGGCGATGACGACGCCCATCGGGAGCGCGACGAGGAGCGTTCCGACGCCGAAAAGCAAGGAGTTCTGGACCGCGACGCCGGGTTTCGTCTGGAACGACGCGCCGGACACCTGCCGCGTCACGAGGAACTCGTAGTATCGCAGGGTGAACCCGGACGGCCCGGTGAAACTTTCGAGGACGGTGCTCACGAGCGGGCCGAGAAAGAGGACGAGGACGACGAACAGGTACACCGCGACGCCCGCCCGTTCGAGGGTCTCGGCGAGACCGCCGTCGCCCGAAAAGAGGCGTTTCCGCGGGAGGGGTCTACTGGCCCGAGAGACGGCGCTCTGGCGGGCCTCGTACCGGAGGTAGCCGTAGGTCAGCGCGAGCGAGAGAGTGGTTTCGAGGACGGCGAGGACCGCCGCCTCGGAGTAATCGAGGCGCTGGACGAGCGCGTACACCCAGACCTCGACGGTCTGGTACTGGAATCCGCCCAGCGCGAGAACGATGGGGAACGACATGAACGTGAAGATGAACGTGAGGAGCGCGCCGGTGAGAATCGCGGGGAGCAGTTGGGGGACGAGCACGTCTCGGAAGGCGCGAAACCGTCCGGCACCGAGGCTTCGCGCGGTTTCGACCTCGCGGGCGTCCACGCTCTCCCACGCCGCGTTCGTCACGCGAGCGACGAGCGGCGCGTTGTAGAAGGCGTGGGCCGCGACGATGGCGGGGAGATTGTACAGCAGCGAGTACGGGCCGAGGCCGATAACGCCAACCACGTCGTTGAACAGGCCGTTCTGCCCGAACATCGCCACGAATCCGATGGCGACGAGGATGGACGGCATGACGAACGGGAGGATGGTCAGCGAACGAATGGTGCGACGGCCCGGAAACTCGTAGCGCGCGAGGATGTACGCGCCTGGGAGACCGAGGGCGACGCTGGCGAGCGTGGAGAGGAGGGCCTGATACGCCGTGAAGCCGAAGATGTCGAAGAGGTAGAAGCGGTCGGTCAGCACGTCGAGAAAGGCGTCGAGTCCCCCCGCGTCAGCGAAGACGATGGCGACGGGGTAGTAGAACAAGACGACGAGCACGGCGCTGGTGACGATGCCGAGGAGGGAGAGCGTGTGTCGTTCGAGCCAGCGCCCGGGGTTCATCTACTTGCTCGCAATCTGGCGCGCCCACTCATCAACCCATCCTTCCACGTTGCCCTTTAGTTGGTCGTAGGAGTAGGTGACGGGTTTTTCCGGGGCTTTGGCGTACTTCTCGAACTCCGCGCCCGGTTCGGCCCAGTCGGTCGCCGGGAACGAGACGTTGAGCGTCGGAATCTTCGACTGGGCTTTCTTCGAGAGCATGAAGTCGAGGAAGGCGTCGGCGAGTTTCGAGTTGTCCGTGTCAGCGAACTTCGCCATCCCCTCGGGGTTGGCGTAGCCCTGTCCGTTCAGGAAGCCGATTTGGTGTTTCTTCAGGTTCGCACCGTCGCGGTGGGCGTACACCTGGTCGGTGGAGTAAGAGACCACGATGGGTCGTTCGCCGTTCGAGAAGGCGGTGTAGGCCGCGTCCCACGAGCCGAGAATCTGCACGTCGTTGTTCGAGAGTCGCTTCCAGTAGTCGAGGTAGTTATCCTCGCCCATCTGGTGAATCGTCCAGAGGAGGAAGGCCCGCCCGGTCGCGGCCTGCTGGGCGTTCTCGGTCAACAGCGTCCCCTCGAACTTCGGTTTCGTGAGCGCGTCGAACGTTCCGGGGCCGTCGACCTTCGTCTCGTCGTAGACGAGGCTGACGTAGCCCGTGTCGTACGGGACGGCCCGGTTTTTCGGGTCGAACGTCAATCCCTCTTTGACGTGGCCGTAGTTAGAGAGGGAGTCGGCGATGGGGGTGAACAGCTGTTTCCCGCCGAGTTTGTCGTCGATGGTGATGAGTTGGTCCACGTTTAGGCCGACGTACACGTCCGCGTCGATGCCGACGCCCTGTGCCTTCCGCTGGATGAAGTAGTTGACCTCGTTTTCCGGGGTCTGCCACTGGAGGGTGGCTTTCGGGTACTCCTTCTCGAACTCCTTTTTCAACCACGCGCCGGGCGACGAACTGGGTGCGTCCACGAGCGCGCTGTACGTTGCGACGTTCAGCGTGCCGCTCAGTTCGGTCTGTGCCGTGGTCGTCGCGGTCGGGTCGCCGGTCGAACCCGCACCGCCGGAGCCAGCATCGTCGGAGTTCCCGAGGCAGCCAGCGAGTCCGGCGAGTCCCGTCGCGCTCGCCGTAAGGAAGGTTCGTCGTTTCATTACTCGGTGGTTGTAGTCGGTGGTACTTAACGGACGTGATGTCGGGAAGAGCGCATCATCCATCCGGATAGGGAACGCGGGTGAAACCCGCGGATGAATCAAATGGTGCTATATGAAATCCGATACGGCCCCTCAACCATCGCGTTCCGAAGTACGCCAAGAAGTGTCCTCTCACTCCACCCTCGTCACGGACACTTCGAGGAGGTCCAAATTGGCGCTGAAGTACGTGGCGTCGTCCGCGAATCGAAATCGGCCTCCCGTCGGAAGGTAGCGACGGGAGAACAGAAAGACGAAGACGGGCGTCTCGTAGAACTCGTAGGTGATGACGTAGCCGTTGTACTCGTCCGGTTGCGAAATTACCTGCACATCGTCGGGCGGTTCGTCGAGGATGGACACCGTGATGAACGCGGGCAGTTGGGAGACGATTCGGAACGGGACGTTCGGATAGAAATCGCGGGTGAACACCAGCACGCTCCCGGATGGCTGGGCGGACGGTCGAACGAGGGCACTGAAATCGGCTGAGCGGTCCGTCGACGGCGGCTCGGTATCGAATTCGTCTCTCATGTGTGCTCCGAGGTATCGAAATCTGTCGTGTTGTCCGTAACAGTACCGTCGGCTCCGACGGACGGCCAAAAAATGGGTACGGAACCGCGTCGTTGTTACCCCCCAATGCGACGTCGAATCGATTAGCTGCTTCGGAGGCTGGTGCTGAGCAGGTTGAGCGTGCTGCTGAAGATCGACGCGTCACCGCTGAACTGACGCGTGTCACCCTGACTCAGCGAGAGGTTGCGGCCGAAGACGAACGTGGTGATCTGACCTCGACCGTCACCGCCACCGCCACCGAGCAGGTAGCGGATGATGTAGCCGTCGTAGTCGTCCGGCTGGCTGATCTCCGGCACGTTGCCGCCGCCAGGGCGCTGGAGCAGGCGAACCGTAGTGGCTTGCTCCAACGAGTTGACGACCCGGAACTCCACTTGCGGGTGGTAGTCGTAGGTGTACACCAACACGTTTCGGCCCTGCGCCGAGGCGCTCCCGGCGCTACCTAAGCCCAACGCGAGTGCGCCCGTTGCGAGCGCACCTTTCTTCATAAACGAGCGACGTTCTTCTGATTCGACGTTTTCTGCGTCTTGTTGTTCTCTCACAGTCATCCCTTTTCCCCCCTCCCGGGGCGACAGGCTATAGGCCGGAACCGAAGATAAATGGCCGCGACTGTTTCAGTGACCAATGGAAAACTATCGTCGTTAGGGTCAGACGGGCAATCACGGCTCACCACGAGGGCGTACACGATACCGTTCGGTATTGGCGGTTACGGGGGATTCCATGCCCGTTACCGCGGTGGAAACTGAACCGGGCTTCGTTCGTCGCGGGCCGTTTTCTGACTGGCAAATAGACAAAACGAGCGAAAAAGAGAACGGGGAAGCGCCATCGCGTTCCCACTTGGACCGCTCTCACTCGCGTTCGAGTTCGCCGTCGGCCGCGGTCCAGTCGGTGAGACTCCCCTCGTAAAATCCGAGGTCGTCGTAGCCGAGCGAAGAGAGGACGACGTAGGTGTGGCTAATCCGCCGGGCGGTGTTGCAGTAGAGGATGACGCGTTTTTCGGGGATGGCACCGTTGGATTCGAGGATTTCACGAAGTTCGTCGGGGGATTTCAGACCGCGGCTCTCGTCGTCAACGAGGTCGAGCCAGTCCACGTTGACGGCACCCGGGAGGTGACCGTCGGCGAATTCCGCCGGGTCGCGGGTGTCCACCAGCACGGCGTCAGGGTCGTCGATGGCGGCTTCGACCGCCTCGCGTCCGACGAGCGTGGTGCCCTCGGAGTCACGGGCCGAGTAGGAAACGGGGTCGGGCGACGGCGCGTTGGTCGTCGTCTCGTGGTCGCGTTGCCACGAACTGAAGTCGCCGTCGAGCAGGTGGAGTCGGTCGTGACCGTACAGTTCGGCGGTGATGAGGAACCGCGCCGCGAACACGCCGTGCATGTCGTCGTAGGCGACGATGGTGTCGTCTTCGTCGATACCGGCGCTTCCGAGGAGGTCCTCCCACGCCTCGACACCGGGGAGCATTCCGGCGTCGTCCGCGTCGGACGAGCGGAAGGCGTCGAACGGGATGTTGACCGCGCCGGGGAGGTGGCCGATTCCGTCGTACTCCCACGCGTCGCGGACGTCAACGACTCGTACCTCGTCAAGTCGGTCGGCGAGCCATTCCGCCGAGACGACGACGTTCTCGTGCATCGGTCCCCGGTACCGAGTCCAGCGTCTTAGCCCTCCGGGTACCGTCGAATCCGGCTTCTGACTGCAGATACCGGCCGATATTGCCGATAGTTGGTCGTCGCGTCCGGTTCACCACCCACCGGGGACCGGGTAGTCGGGAATCCGCTCCGAACTTGCGGAGATTTTTGCCGGGAAGCTCGACAGAAGGCGGAACCTTCCGGCAGTAACAAGAATATAACCGGAGCACGGGAAGAAGGGGACGCATGAGCGACAGCGACTACGCCAAGGACGTTCTCGTCAGCGCCGAGTGGGTGGAAGACCACCTCGACGAGTTCCAAAGTGACGAACCGAACTATCGACTCGTAGAGGTCGACGTCGACACCGAAGCCTACGACGCCGCCCACGCGCCGGGTGCAATCGGAATCAACTGGGAAACGCAACTGCAGGACCAGACCACGCGCGACATCCTCGAAAAGGACGACTTCGAGGACCTGCTCGGCGGACACGGAATCGCCGAGGACACCACGGTCGTCCTGTACGGCGACAACTCCAACTGGTTCGCCGCCTACGCCTACTGGCAGTTCACGTACTACGGCCACCGCGACGTGCGCCTCCTCGACGGCGGGCGCGACTACTGGCTCGAAAACGGCTTCCCGACGACGGACGAGGTACCGTCGTACCCCGAAGTCGACTACGACGCCCGCGGTCCCTTCGAGGGAATCCGCGCGTACCGCGACGACGTGGAGAAAGCCATCGACCGCGGCGTCCCCCTCGTGGACGTTCGGTCGCCCGAGGAGTTCAGCGGCGAAATCCTCGCCCCCCCGGGACTGCAGGAGACGGCCCAGCGCGGTGGCCACGTCCCCGGTGCATCGAACATCTCGTGGGCGGCCACCGTGAACGACGACGGGACGTTCAAGTCCGCCGAAGAACTCCGCGACCTGTACGAGAGTGAAGGCGTCACCAACGACCAGCAGGTCGTTGCCTACTGCCGTATCGGTGAGCGCTCGTCCATCGCGTGGTTCGCACTCTCGGAACTGCTCGGTTACGACAACGTCGCCAACTACGACGGGTCGTGGACCGAGTGGGGCAACCTCGTGGACGCGCCCATCGAAACCGGAAACTGACCACAACGACCGAAACGACCGACCCGTTTTTCTTCGAGCCGATACACCCCATGGCAGTAACATCCCAAGCGGTCGATGACCTAAACACCGATAGCCCAGACGGCCGACAGATACCGACCGCTATCGAGGGCTATGGAGAACAACTAGCAGGGATTATTGAGAGCGGGCCGAATCTCAATAGTACGGCGTCGTCGGGACGCCCCACGAGGACACCATGACCGGACATTTCCATACCGTCGACAAGCCGTCCGAACCGGAACAGAACGTCGCCGCCCCGCAGTCCTTCGAGTTGTCCTCCGTCGTGGTCGAGTACGACGGCAAACCGAATCGGTGTACGATTTACCCGACGGAAGCCACCCGCCTCGAACGCATGGCGAGCTGGATAACCGCGGACGCGGATGTTTTCGTCGAGTTGGACGACATGCGGTAGACCGAGCGTTTCCGACGTCGGTGATTACAAGCCGAACGGCTTCGTACCGTGGCGCATGAACTCGGAGGAATTTCTCGAAGTCGTCCGCAAGGAAAACGAAACCGCCCTCTCGCGCCTCGGCTCCTCGAAGTCGCTGTACGCCGCGACGAACGGAGAGATGGACGCCGACGAAGTGTTCCGCGCCGCCGCCGACTCCGAACACGCGGCCGCCCGAACGTTCGAAGGGTGGGCAGACGACGAGGACGACACCGACGCGAGCGAACTGTTCGCGGGTATCGCGGACGTAGAGAACGACCACTACGAGCGTGTGTCCGGGAAGGTGGACGACCACGACGTCGGAGACGTGCCCGCGCTCCACGAGTACCTCCGCGGACTGGACGACACCACCGCGCGCCTCGGGGGATTCGTCGGGCGGACGCTGGCGAGCGAGAAATCGAAAAAGCAGATGACGGGCTTTTTCACGGGACAGGCCGACCCGATGACGGCTCAGTTGTTCCGCGACCTGAAAGGCGACCTCGGCGACCAGTTGGACGACACGCTCGCGCTCCTCGGCGAGCGTTGTCACTCGGACGAGGACTGGGAGACAGCAAAAAAGGCCGCCGAGGGCGCGATTACCGCCGCCTACGAGGAGTACACCGACTCGCTGGAGTCGATGGGCGTCAATCCGAAACCGGTCTGCTGAGCGAGGGAGTTTTAAACGCCGCTGACGGTTTCGCGGTGGGCCTTCACGTGGTCGTAGGCGCTGTCGATCCGTTTCGCGGTTTCTTCGTCAACGTCGCTTTCGAGTTCCGAGAGGGCGTGCATGATGCGGTCGAGTCGGCCGTGGTCCGGGCCGTGGTCGGTCTCGGCGAGCGAGTGGAGGGAGTCAGCCTGCGATTCGAGACGTTCTTTGACCTCGCCGGTGGTATCGGCGCTGGCCTGTTTCAGTTCCTCCGCCGCGTGTACCAGTTGTTCGCGTGTCATGGCCGGGGCTACGACAGCGAGCGAAATAGTGCTATGGGCGGTGCAGAAAACGACGGTTACCGACGCGCGAACGGACGACGAGTTTTAGCGGTTCAACGGCGTTCTAGCCCCATGGCTCGAAAACGACATCACCGGTGCAACCTCTGTGGGCGCGACTTCGAACAGGGCGAGGAGTTGCGAGAACACGTGGAGCGGCGACATCCCAAAGCCGACTACCACTGGTGGGTAGTCGTCGAGGAGCCCGGAACCCTCCCGTTCGAGGATTGAATCGGGCGAAAGGCTACAAGAGGAACCGAACCCCATCCTCCCGAATGTGGGGAACCACATCCGAATGGACGTAACGGGGAAGCGGGCCTGTAGCTGTCGGTTCGAACGTCCAGTTTATTTATCAGGGGAAGTCTCGCGGACGCGCTAGCAACCTTTTTCCGGGCCGCACCGATTTCCACGAACATGAAAACGACGGGTGGAAGCGACGAGGCGAAGCGAAACGCGGGCGAAAGCGCGGCGGAGGCGGTCGAAGACGGCATGGTAGTCGGACTTGGAACGGGGAGTACGACGGCTCACGCGATTCGAGCACTCGGTCGGATGGTCGATTCGGGCCTCGACGTACGCGGGGTGCCGACGTCGTTCCAATCGCGGCAACTGGCACAGCAGGAGGGGATTCCACTCACCGACCTCGATACCGTGTCGGGAATCGACGTGGCCATCGACGGCGCGGACCAGTTCGCCGGGGGCGACCTCATCAAGGGCGGTGGAGCGGCGCACGCTCGGGAGAAAATCGTGGACGGAGCGGCGGACCGGTTTCTCGTCGTCGTGGACCCGAGCAAAGCGGCAGAACGGCTGCACCATCCGGTTCCGGTCGAGGTGCTACCCGCCGCGCGGACGACGGTGGCCGACGACGTTCGCCGTCTCGGCGGGAACCCGACGTTGCGCGACGCGGAGCGAAAGGACGGGCCGGTCGTGACCGACAACGGAAATCTCGTCCTCGACTGTGAGTTCGGAGAAATCGACTCGCCCGGGGACCTCGCGGCCGACCTCTCGGCGATTCCGGGCGTGGTGGAACACGGACTGTTCGTCGGGATGGCCGACGAGATACACGCCGGGAACGACGACGGTGTAGACGTGAGACGAGTGTAACGAAGAGCGTCGGAACGCGCCCGAGAGAGCTGGAAAACGCCGTTGGGGGGTCGTCAGACCCGCCGAGACGACCGCTGGTGCGTCGAACGCTGTCGCTGGACGGCGAAAAAATAAATGAAGGGAGTTCCGTTTTTACAGGTCGCGCGGCTGGACCGTCTTTCGGTCGTTCTCTTCTGCGCGTCGTGCAGCGTCCTCGAGGAGTTCCTCGACTTCAACGTCGAGTGCGTCGTAGAAGTCCGAGGCAACGTTTTTGTCGTCGAGCGCTTCTTTCACAGCCGCTTTGACAATAAGGTCTGCCATACAGGATTGACGTTCCGTAGCGCGCTTAATAAAGCTTCCCAAATTATGCGGTGAACAGCCACGAGTCGAAGAATGTGACCTACTCTGTCGATGCCGCCAAAAGCTTTAAGTGAAGTAAAGTAGATTGACCGCGGACGACAGACAGGAGTAGGAGGGCCACAGAGTGGCGAATATGCGCGAACTACTCGAATCGGTGGCGAATGGGGAAACCAGCGTCGCCGAAGCGGAGGCAATGTTATCTGGATACGCGACGAACGGGGCCGGACGGTTCGATGCGGCCCGCGAGCGGCGTCGCGGCGTCCCGGAGGCGATACTCGCCGACGGAAAGACGCCGAGCGAAATCGCGGAACTCGCAACCACGGCCGTCGAAACCGCGGGCAGAGCGATAGTCACGCGGGTGGACGACGACCACGCGGGGGCGGTCCAGCGGAGGCTCGACGCCGACCACCCGGACGCGGACGTGCGGGTTCGAACGCGAGCGAACGTCCTCGTCGCCCACGCGCCGACCTTCGAACCGCCCGAGGTGAACGCGACGGTCGGCATCGTCAGCGCGGGCACGAGCGACGCGATTCCCGCCGGGGAAGCCGCGGTCATCGCGTCGGAGATGGGCGCGACCGTCGAGGAGATACACGACGTGGGCGTCGCGTCCCTGGTCCGCGTGCTGGACGAGGTGGACGCCCTCCGCGCGGCGGACGCCCTCGTCGTCGCCGCGGGGCGCGAAGGCGCGCTCCCCACGGTCATCGCCGGACTCGTGGACACCCCCGTTATCGGCCTACCGGTGTCGAACGGCTACGGCCACGCGAGCGACGGCGAGGCGGCGCTCTCGGGGATGTTGCAGTCGTGTACGGTGCTCTCCACCGTGAACATCGACGCGGGCTTCGTGGCGGGCGGACAGGCCGGTCTCATCGCGCGTGCCGTCGGCGCGGCGCGGGAGCACGAGGACGGAGAGCACTGACAGGGAGGAGGAAACGCTGGTCGCTATCGCGTAATGGTGCGAATCAGTATGATTTAGTAGATAACAGTAATATTCAGTAGAATTTCATCGAAAATAGTACTTCGAAGGAGGATATAGGAACAGTCGATAGGAAACAGTACCCGGTCGAGGTCGTCGCGTCAGGCGGACTGCGTTCGGTCATTTGTCCACTGATGATGGAGGAGAACGGCCGTAAGCGAGAGAACGACCACGAGGAGGACCGCCAATCCGACTGTGGCGAACTCCAGTTCGAAGAACGCCGTGACGGCGAGGTATGCCCAGAACAGCGCGTATGCGGCCCACGTGATGAGGGCGATTGGCGGTTTGTCTCGGAGATACCAAACGTAGAGCGTGACTACGTGCGAGACGAAACTGAACACCGCCACGCCGACGAGGAGGGAGTTCATCGCTCGCACAATCGGATTCGCTTCGGATAGTTGTTATGGTTCCAATCGTTTGAAGAAGAACGAAAGTCGGTTGTCGTCAGGATTCAGCGTTCTTCGGGGAGAGATTCGAGGATTGTTGGAACGGATATCGGGACGACAGTTGCTAGGGAACATAACCGCACCGGGTGCGGACGGGCGGCCGGAACCGCACGGCCGCCACTGCTCACGATTTCGCCGGACTTGTCCGGCTGACTGCCGAGCAATGCTCGGCAATTTCACCGTTCGCTTTCGAGGTTGCTCCGCAACCTCGCCCGCCCTCGGAGTCCCCATACCTCCCCGGTCGCTCGGTCGATTCGCACGAGTGGTGCGAATCGACCGCGCCGCGCGTCCTGCCGGTTGGTCGGCCTGCTGACTGTCGGGAAAATCGACGAGCGAAACAGAAATCGAGAACGGAAAGCTCAGTTCGAGACTTTGATCTTCTCTTCAGCACCGAGGGCTTCGACGACGAGTTCGGCCACGTCCACGATTTCGATGTCGTCCTCGTAGCCGCCGGTTTTCCGGCCGTCCTCGTACATCGTCATGCACATCGGGCAGGCGACGACGAACTTCTCGACGCCGGACCCGGCGTCGGTGTCTTCGAGCGCCTCGCGGATGCGCTCCTCGCTGGGTTTCGAGTCCTCCTCGAAGTCCATCCAGAGGCCGCCGCCGCCGCCGCCACAGCAGAAGGAGTTGGCGCGGTTGCGCGGCATCTCGTCCAGCGTACAGCCGGTTCCTTTCACGATTTCGCGGGGTGCCTCGTACTCGTCGTTGTAGCGCCCGAGGTGGCACGGGTCGTGGTAGGTGACCGTGTAGTCGAGTTCGGTACCCGAGAGGCCCATACGACCGGACTGGAACAGTTCCTCGACGACCTGCGTGTAGTGGTACACCGGGGAGTCGAAGTCCTCGTCCATCTCCGGGTACTCGTTTTTGAACGTGTTGTAGCTGTGCGGGTCGGTGCAGACGATTTTGTCGTAGTCGCACTCCTCGAAGGCGGCCACGTTGTCCTCGACCAGCATCTCGTACAGCCCTTCCTCGCCGACGCGACGCACGTCGTTGCCGTCGTTCTGTTCGTCCTCGTAGAGGATGCCGTACGAGACGCCCGTCTCGTGGAAGATGGTCGCCAAGGAGCGGGCGACGCGGCGGTTGCGCTCGTCGTAGGACGGGTAGTCGCCGACGTACCAGAGGAACTCCACGTCCTCGTCGCGGGCGTCGGGAATCTCGAAGTCGAGTTCCTCGGTCCACTCGGGACGGCGTCGTTCGGGGTCGCCGAACGCGTTGCCGTTCTGGAAGACGTTCATCATCGCGTCCTGCACGTTGACGTCCATCTGGCCGGATTCGGTCAGCCGACGGTTCATCTCCGTGAACGAGGAGAGGTGTTCGATTTCGACCGGGCAGGCGTCCATGCAGGCCATACAGGCCATGCAGGACTCCATCGTGCTGCTGTCGATGACGCTGGAACCGCCGTCGGTGATGATGGGCTTTTCGTCGCCGCCCATGTCGAGGTTCTCGCGGTACTGTTTCAGGTCGAGAATCACGTCGCGCGGGTCGAGCGGGCGACCGGACGCCTTTGCGGGACAGACCGACGAACAGCGGCCGCACTTCGTACAGGCGTCCTGGTCGAGCAGCTGTTTCCACGAGAAGTCGTCGATGGAGCTCGCGCCGATTTCGTCGGGGCTGGCGTCCGAGGGGACGCCGGGCAGTCGCTTGCCCGCCTTCTCGTCGCGGGTGACGACGTTGGCGTACGACGACAGCATGTGGAACGGTTTGGCGTACGGAATCGCCGCGACGAAGACGAGCGCGATGAGCGCGTGCGCCCACCACGTGACGGGGTACCACGTCATCGCCATCTCGGGGGTGACGCCCGCCGCCGAGAGCAGGTCCTTGACGAACCAGCCGACGAAGCTGACCGTCTCGAAATCGACGTTTCGGACCGCGCTGGTGCCGAGGATCCGAACGCCTTCGGTGAGGTAGCCGCCGACGCCGAGCAGGAACAGCGTCCAGATGAACAGGTCGTCCTCGCGGCCGGTGTGTTTGCCCCAGAGCCGTTCGTTACGGACCCAGTAGCGCCGGTAGAGCGCCATCGAGATGCCGACGACGAACAGCAGTCCCATCGCGTCCATCACGAGTGAGTACGCGAGGTAGAAACTCCCGACGAAGAAGGATTTCTCGCCGCCGAGGAAGTAGTGGGTGAACTTTCGATAGCCGTCCATGTCGATGGCGAGGATGGTCGTCCCGATGAGCAGGGTCAAAAAGCCCCACAGGATGAACGAGTGCATCAACCCGCCGTACAGGTCGCGGTTGAACTGCTTCTCGTTCGTGATGACGGTTTTCGCCGCACGAGTCATCCGTCCCGGTAGGTCGTCCAACCGGTCGAACCAGTCCTCCTCGCCGTCGGTGTACCGCGCGAAGCGGTTGTAGACGCCGTAGACGAAAAAGAGGACGGTCACGGCGGCGAGGTAATAGAATATCGCCTCGCCCGTCAGACCGATTCTCCAGAACGTCGGGCGCGTCGTACCCGCCGCCTCCGCGAGCGCGAAGATTGCCATGTTTTATCAGGAGGAGACGAATTGCTTAAATCTTGCCACCCACCCGTCCCGCCGCCGTCGTGCGAGAATAAAAAATCTGTTTGTAGTTTAAATGACCCCCCAGACGAGGAGCGCCGCGGTCAGAAACACGGCGGGCACGTCCGCGGACGAAACCGCAAGACGGGGAAGCGTCGGGTTCCACGCGAAACAGCGAGCGCGGAGGGCGAGCGAGAACGTATCGGCGCGGGAGAACGCCCGCGACAGCCCCGCCGCGCCGACGAGTTCCATCCGGTCGGTCAGCGAACGCTCGTCGCCGAGTCGGGCGGCCATCGCGTCCCGAATCGACCGCAAATCCGCCTGTAGAACCGGAAAAAAGCGAAAGACGAAGGCGACGCCCATCCCGAGAAACTGGCCGACGCGACCGGGAACGAGCCACTGAATCGCCGCGCGCGACTCGCGGACAGGCGTCGTCCGAACGTAGGCCGCGCTGACACAGAGGACGAGGAGCACGCGATAGCTCGCAAGCGCGGGCGCGACGGCATCCCCCGGCACCACCCACGGCGGGCCGAGCGTGAGCGCGGCGAACGCGGGGCCACCGACGAGGAACGGGAACAGGTAGCGGAACTCGCGGAGCACCCACACGGGAGACGTGGCCGCCCCGAGGAACACCGCTGCGACCACCAGCGTCAGAGTTGCGAGTCCGACGGGGGTCGTGTGCGCGAGCGCGACGGCCGCGAAGACCGCTTGAAACAGGAGTTTCACGCGGGGGTCGAGTCGTTCCGCGAACGCCCCCGTCGAACGGTAGGCGAGCGTCATGGCGTCCGGATGCCGATGCGTGCGAGTTCGGATGCCGTCTCCTCGGGCGACCCATCGACCGCTATTTTCCCGTCACGAAGCGCGACCGCGCGGTCCGCGAGCGACCAGACGTCCCGCAAGTCGTGAGTGACGACGATGATGCCCGTCCCCGACGTCGAGAGCGTTTCGAGGTGGGACACCACGGATTCGCGGGCCGGGCCGTCCAGTCCGGTGAACGGTTCGTCCAGCACGAGATGGGCGGGTTCCATCGCCAGCGCGCCCGCGATGGCGACGCGCTGGCACTCGCCGCCCGAGAGCGTGTCGATGCGCGCGTCCCTGCGGTCTGCCATTCCGACCGCGGACAGGGACGTTTCGACGCGACGGTCGATTTCCTCGCGCGGGAGGCCGAGGTTCTCCGGGCCGAACGCCACGTCAGCACCGACGGTCGCGGAGACGAAGGTGTCTCGCGGGTGTTGGAACACCATGCCGACGCGAGTTCGGGCGGCCACGAGGTTCTCCTCGACCGGCGTCTCGTCCACTAAAACGGTCCCCTCGTCGGCCGAGAGGAGGCCGTTGAAATGCCGGACGAGCGTCGTCTTGCCGCTCCCGTTCGGGCCGGAAATCACGACGAACTCCCCGTCGGGAATCGTGAGCGAAACGCCGGAGAGCGCCACCGCGTCGCCGAAGCGGTGGACGATATTTTGCGTCGTTATCATTCGGTCAGTGTTCGAGTTTCATTCGGCCGTAACGCGGTCGCTCCGAACGATGCCGACCGCGGCGGCGATTTTGAACGCCTCGAATGGGATGAAAGCGACCGCCGAGAGCATGAACGCCTCGGTGAGTCCGTAGTTGCCGAAGTAGGAGAATCCGACGGTCCCGAAGGCGTAGATGATGACGGTACCGACGACCATTCCGCCGACGAGACGAACGAGACCCGCGCGCTTCGGGTCACGGAGCGTCAGTCCGTCGTGGACGATTGCGCCGATGGCGAACGCGGCGAAGGGATACGAGAGCAGGTAGCCGCTCGTCAATCGGCCGAAAATATCGACCAGTCCGGCGGATCCACCGGCGAAGACGGGCGCGCCGACCGCACCGGCGACGAGGTAGAGAACGAGCGACGCGGACCCCCAGAGCGGTCCGAGGAAGATTCCGGCGAGAAAGACGCCGAGCACTTGGAGCGTGACGGGGATGGCGGGAGCGAGCGGATTCGGAAACGAGACTTGCGCGAACGCGCCGACGATGGCGGCGAACAGCGCGGTTCGTGCGATGTTTCCGACGGTTTGCTCGCCAACCAGTTCGACGGAGCCGGTTTCAGTGGACATGGAACAGGGTCGCTCGTCAACCACCATGATGACTTCGGTTGACGGCCGGGCTTGTTTCAACCGTCGGAACGAAATTTCACCCACCGCCCAACAGGTTTTTATAGACTCCCGGCATGAGGTACGCGCTATGAATAAGAAGACCGAAGAACTCCGTGACATGTTCCTCGATATGACCGACGAGGAGACAGTCACGGAAAGACAGGAAGAGACGCACGGCTCGCTCGGAACGGAAGAAAGAGTCGAGGAGCAGTTGCTCGCCGTCGTGACGGAGATGCGCGAGCGATACGACTTCGATACCCCGCTCACCGACGAGGAGCTACGGACGGTCGTTCGGCGATTTTACGCCGGGGACGGCGACGACGGAATCGCCGACGAACTCGGGGACGAATCGCTCAAAGAAGACGTCGCCAGCGCCCGAATCGACCTCCATCTTTTTCGACCATCGGACACCGACGCACCGTTCGAAATCGAGACGCTTCGGACGCTCGTCCGGGACGGCGCGACGACCGCCGACTGCGCGGCGGAACTCGATACCGACGAATCGACCGTTCGGCGCTACCGTCGCGTTATCGAGGCGAAAGACGAGGCGCGAACAGTGAACCAACAGTATATCAACGAGTTCGAGAACATTCTACAAGACAGAGAGATATCCGATAGAATGACAAGTGACATCCAACAGGACGGGTTGGACGACGCGACGGACGGGATGGAAACGAACGTCTCGTTTTGACTATCCTGTTAGACTGTTGACTGTCGTTCGAGAGTCCGCGCGCCGATTTTTCGTACCGACCGAAAACAGAACAGCGACCTCTATTCCGCGCCGGATTCGACGCCTTCCTCTATCGTGTTCGGCTCGACTTCCTCGTCCAACCGCGTGATTCGAGCCTTCATGATGCGGGTATTTTCGACCTGTTCGACGTGGAGGCGGACGCCCTCGTAGTCGATGTCCTCGCCCTCCTCCACGAGCCTGCCCGCACGGTTGAAGATGAACCCGGCGATGGTTTCGAACTCCTCTCCCTCGGGGAGTTCGATCTCCATGGCTTCGTTCACTTCGTCGATGTTGACTTCGCCGCGAACGATAACGGTGTCCTCGTCGACGCGCTCTATCGGTTCCTCTTCCTCGCCGTCGAGGATTTCACCGACGATTTCCTCGACCATATCCTCCATCGTCACCAACCCTTCCGTCGTTCCGAACTCGTCGATGACGATGACCATCTGCATCCGGTTTTCGCGCATCTCGGTCAGCAGTTCGTCCACGTTCTTGCTCTCGGGGACGTGGAGCGTCGGCTGAATCAGGTTGCTCAGTTTCAGTCCGTCTGTCTTCGTCTCGCCGTAGTTCTTCTCGCGCACGAGGTCGCGCACCGTGACGATACCGATGACGTTGTCCAGACTTCCCTCGTAGACGGGGACGCGCTCGTGACCCGACTGAACGAGCGTCTCGATGGCCTCGTCGATGCTCGCGTCCTGCGGAACGGCGGTCATGTCGAGGCGCGGCGTCATGACCTCCTTGGCGATGGTATTGTTGAACCGGAAGATGCGCTGGAGCATCTCGCGTTCGTCCTCCTCGATGACGCCCTCGCGCTCGCCGGTCTGGATCATGTCCTGAATCTCGTCGCGCGTGACGTACGAGGTTTCGATGGCGGAGCGACCGCCCGTGACGCGGTTGACCGCCCGCGTCAGGTAGTCGAAGGTGACGACCAGCGGCAGGAGAAGATACTCGGAGTATTTGAGCGGCTTTGCGATTTTGAGTGCCCACGACTCCGTGTTCTCGACGGCGTAGGATTTCGGCGCGCTCTCGCCGAACAGCAAGACGAGCGAGGTGATGCCGAACGTCGAGATGAGGACGGTCGCGCCGGGGTTGTCGAAGTAGATGCCAACGAGCGCCGTCGTGAGCGAGGACATCGCGATGTTGACGATGTTGTTACCGACGAGAATCGTCACGAGCAGGCGGTGCGGGTCGCTCTTGAGCGAATCCACTGTCTTCGCGCCGTCGACGCCCTCGTCCACGAGCGCTTCCACGCGGTGTTTGGCGAGCGAGAACATCGCGATTTCGGAGGAGGAGAAGAACGCAGAGAGTACGAGAAGGAGGAGAACGGAGGCGATCCCACCCCAGAGAGTCAACTGTTCGGAGGGATTGATGCTGAACAGACTATTCAGCGGCGCAGTCTGTGAAAGTGCGATGAGTGTCGGGGAGAGTGTCATTCAATAACCCACCTTGAGCGTCAGCGGGATTAACTCTTTATTCTTGTGCTGTTCCAAATTTTGAGCGAAACTGCCGAGAACGAAGACCTTACGGACGTTTCGTCCCAATCGGTGACTATGAGCACCGAGACGACAGAACCGGACATCACGCTGTACCGATTGCAGGCGTGTCCGTTCTGTGAGCGCGTCGTCCGCAAACTGCAGGACCACGACATCACCTACCAGTCGCGATTCGTCGAACCGATGCACTCGGACCGCAACGTCGTCAAGCGCATCAGCGGCAAGCGGACCGTCCCGGCCATCGTCGACGAAAACACGGGCGTCACGATGAGCGAGAGCGCGAACATCGTCCAGTACATCGAGAACACCTACGGAGGGGACGAATAATGGTCGATTTCGAGGTCGTGGAACTGCCACCGTCGGACCATCCCGAGGTGGGCGAAACGGCACCGGACTTCACGCGTCCGCTCGTGGATGCCGAACTCTGGGAGGACGTCTCTCTGTCCGACATCACTGACGACGGACGGACGCTGCTCGTCTTTCACGGCATGGACGGCGCGTTCCCGGCGACCTACGTGTGGAACGAACTGCGCGACCGCGCGTGGGACGACGAGCACGACGTTCGAATCGTCGGCGTGTCGATTTCGACCCCGTACGAGCACAAGACGTTCATCGAGGAGCGCGGGATGGAGTACCGACTGTTCAGCGACCCGGCGAACGACGTCGGGAAATCGTACGGCATCGAGCACGAGTTGGACGGAATGGAAGGCATCAGCGAACCGCGACCGGCGATATTCCTGCTGGACGAAGACCGGACGGTCGAGTACGCGTGGGTCGCCACCGAGTGGCCCGACTTCCCGGACTACGACGAAGTGGAGCAGGCGCTAGAGGACTGAAGCGAGCAGTTGAGGACGACGCGACGCTTTTTTCGCGTGGAGCGACAACACCCGGGTATGGAAGACGCGAGCGATGGAAACGGCGTGAGCGAAGACGAACTCGAACGCGCGGCAACCGCGATGCGGGACGGTCACCTCGTCGTCTATCCGACCGAGACGGTGTACGGCCTCGGTGCCGACGCGCTCGACGCGACGGCGATAGAGCGGGTGTTCGACGCGAAGGGAAGAGCGCGCGATAAGCCGATATCGCTCGCGGTTCCCGACGTCGAAACCGCGCGGAACTACGTTCGGCCGACCGAGCGGGAACTGGGGTTCATGGAGGCGTTTCTCCCCGGGCCGGTCACCGTACTCTGTGAGAAACGCGATGTCGTTCCCGACGTACTCACCGGAGGACGGTCGCGCGTCGGCGTTCGAATTCCCGACCAACCGGTCGCGCTGTCCCTTCTCCGGTACGTTGCGCCCATAACCAGCACGAGCGCCAACGTGAGCGGCCGAGGGAGCGTGACGCGCATCGACGACCTCGACGACGAGATACGGGACGCCGCCGAATGCGTCATCGACGGCGGCGAAACCGGCGGAACCGGAAGCACCGTGGTGAACGTAGAGCAGGGTGAAATCCTCCGGCGCGGGGAGAACGCGGACGAAATCGAAGCGTGGCTAGCCGCCGAGTAGCGAGCGAAGCGTTCGGGTTTTCACGCCGCACTCGGCGCGGTACTCGCAGGCATCGCACTTCGACCGGTTGGTCAACCGCGGCGGCGGCCCGTCGAGCGCGCGAGCGGTTCGGAGGGCGCGTCGATACGTCGCCTTCCGTCGCGTCGAGAGGCGAAGTTTCCGAACGACGCCGCACGCCGGATACTCCACGAAGGCGTGTTCGATAGGTCGCTCGTGTTCCCACGAGAGCGCCTTCGCAGCGGCGACCGCACGGACGCTTTGCGGTTCCCAGACGCCGGTCTCTGGTGGAGTTCCGGTGAACACCATCGACGGAATCGGCGGGTCACGGACGAGGACTTTGTGGACGATGCCGCGACAGTCCTTCCCTTCGACCAGTCTGTCGCGTGTCGCGGGCGAGCGGAGGTGGTCCCACGCATCGAACTCGGTAGCGCGTTCGAGATTCGCGCGAAATCGGGCGGGTGGGACTTCCAGTGGACGGTCGGCGAGTTCCGAATCGGGGGCATCGAGGAGGCGGTCGTATTCGAACGCGAGTCGTCGCCGTTCGGTAACGAGATCCGGAATTTCGATGTCGTCCTGTCGCCGATAGTAGCCCTTCCGTGGGCAGTACGCCACGGTTTCGAGTTCGGTGAACGGTATCTTCGACACGGTGATTCTGGCCGCGATTTGGTATATAAATCTCGGGGCGAAAGACGAGGGAAAGGGGCAAGAGTCTGGACAGTCTCTGTCCGTTCATGAGCGATTTCGATAAGGAAGCGGAGCGGGAAAAGCTCCGCCAGCAGTACGAGAACGAAAAGGAGGAGCGAAAATCGACCCAACGGATGAGCGAACTGCTGTTGCAGGGCGCGACGATGACGGGGAAACACTGCGACACCTGCGGCGACCCGATTTTCCGAATGAACGGGACGGAGTTCTGCCCGACCTGCCAAGATGCCGGGAACGAAGCGTCGAAGGCAGAAGCCACGGAGGCGAAAACGGCGGAGAGGGACGGAACGGATGCGACCGCCGGAACAGAAACCGCCGAAGAAGCGAGCGAGATTGCGGTCGAATCGCCCGGACAGGGCGGGGAAGACGCACAGACGGAATCGCCGGGAACGGGTCAGTCGCGGGAACCGAACCGCGCACAGTCGCCGACGCCACCGCAAAGCGTTCCGCGTCAGTCTCAGCGTGCACCCCCGAGCCAGACGGGAGGGGAGAATCGAAGCGAACGGGCACGACAACCCGAGACGCGGGCGGCGGGAACGCGAGCGGCGGGAACGCGAACGGACGAGGATTCGGGAACGGGTGACCTTTCGGCGGCGCGGGAGGCGTTGGTGCGGAAGCTGACGGCCCTTGCACAGGAGGCGGAAGGCACGAACGATGTCGGCTATTCGCGGGAACTGCTGGCCGCGACGCGTGAGGCGGCGGAGGCGCTCGCCGCGCTCGACCGGGCGAATCGTTAAGCCGAAACCGGCCGACAGTCTCCCCATGGACGTACTGGTTCCTATCGACGGCTCCGACGGGAGTTTTCGCGCGCTCGCGTTCGCCGCGGAGTTCGCTCGGAAGTTCGACGCCACGCTCCACGTCGTGCACTTCTCCGACGAGGCGACATCCGCGACCGACGAGATACTCTCACGTGCTCGTGACGTCCTCGAGTCGGCGGACATCGAGTCGGAGCCGAAACTCTCGACCGATATGCGACTGGAGTTCCGACCGGCAGAGCGAGTCGGCGAGAACGTCCTCGAACTGGTGACGGAGAACGGTTACGAGCACGTCATCATGAGCCATCACGGGTCGGGAACCGTCGACCGGGCAATTCTCGGCAGCGCCGCCGAAAAGATAGTTCGCTCCGAGGCGGTGCCGGTGACTATCGTTCCGTAAGCAACTGGCGTTCGACGTCGGCGTCCAACTCCTCGGAGAGGTCGAACCAGTTTAACGTGTACCCGAGGTCCAAGTCGAAATCCGGCGGGGAGCCTCCGTCTGCTACGTCGTGCTGCGGGTCACCGTACAGTTCCTGTTCGCTGGTCGAAGGGGCCATCTCGTGCTGTGGCTTTCCGTACCACTGTTCGACTGTCCGCTCCTCATCGTCATCCTGCCCCATGAGGCGAGGTAACATAGTTTACTCTCATCCGGGTAAACGGCAGGGAGGGTTTAACGTGTCCCGACCGTTCACCCCGTTTATCCGCCGTCATCGTCACCGTATGAGCGTCGAAAGAGCGGATTTAGGCCGTGATGACCGACAGTGTGCCATTAGGTATCAAACACCACTCCTGTCCTGCGGTAAGCCAGCCTTACGGATCGTACTCGTTCGAAACGACCTCGCGGATTCTGTCGGCGGTTATCTCGCCGACCCCCTCGGTCTCCATAAGGTCGTCTTTCGAGGCGGTCATGACGGCTTGAACCGTCTCGAACTCGGAGAGCAACGCCCGAGCGGTCACCGGCCCGATGTCCGCGATAGAGGCCACGACGTACTCCTGTTGCTCCGCGAGCGTCTTCGCGTGCTTGTCACCGTGCACGGAGACCTCGCGCTGTGCGACCTCCTGTTCGCGGGTGGCGATGACTTCGAGCAGGTCCGTCGTGTCCGCCTCGTCCTCGGTTCGGAGGACGCTCGCACCGAAATCGACGGCGAGGGACGAAACCGCACCCCGAATCGCGTTCGGGTGGACGTTTCGCTCCTCGTAGAGTCCGTCGCCCTCGATGATGACGACCGGGCGGGCGTAGTGGCGGTTCATGTCCCCCACCTGCTCGAACATCGAGCGGTCGCTCCCGACGAGCGTATCGAGGAAGTCGCTCACCGACTTTCGCTCGACGGCAACTCGGTCGCTCAGAACGTAGTCGCCGACCGCGAGCGTTTCGAGGCGGACATCGACGCCTTCGCGCGCGGAGAGGTCGCGGGCGATGTTCGCGTCGAGTTCGCGCTGGTCGGCGACGATTTCGACGGCATCGGAGTTATCGCGTTTGCGCGCCGTCGCAACGACGCCATCCGGTTCCGACCCCCCGTCGCCCGCACCGTCCTCGGCATCGTCCGTGTCGCCCGCCGCCCCCGTCTCGAACTCCTGTAAGCCGTGGCCCACCTCGCTCGTCTTTCCGCCGCCGTCACCGTCGCCGCCGAACGACCCGAGCGTCTGTTGTGAATCGTCCAGTTCCTCCTCGACTTCCTTGGCGACGCCTTTGAGCTTTCGTAGCTCTTCTTCCATCTCGTCCTCCCGACGCTTCGAAATCCAGAAGTACGCCTCGTCGCGGGTATCCTCGGCGAGAAGGACGACGACTTGTCCCTGTGCCTGTCGGCCGGTCCGTCCTTTGCGCTGAATCGACCGCACCGCGGTCGGTACGGGTTCGTAGAAGAGTACCAAATCGACTTCCGGTACGTCCAGACCCTCCTCGGCAACGGAGGTGGAGACGAGCACCTCGAACTCGCCAGCCCGGAACTTGTCGAGGGCGTCCTGCTGTTCCTTCTGGGTCATCCCGTCGCTGCCGTCCTTGTCGCCCTGCCCGACGAACCGCCGGGCGGTCAACTGGTTTCCGAGTTCGTCGTTGAAGAAGTCCGTCAGCGTCTCCGCTGTGTCGCGTGATTCGGTGAAGACGATGATACGCTCCCCGTCGTTCAGTCCCAGCGTTTCGGCGACGTAGGTCCTGACCTTCTGAAACTTCGGATGCCGACCCTCGTACTGGACCGCCTTGCGCATCGCTTCCTGCACTTTCGGCTCGGAAACCATGCGCTGGCTCGCCTTCGACGCGCCCGACGAGCGGGCGGAGTTGCGCTGGCGTTCGAAATACCGACGGAGAGATTCGACGCTCTGGGTTTCCGCGAGTTCGACCGCCCGGCGGAGTTTCATCACCTCCGCGTGCGCGGACATGCCCTGGTACCCCTCCGACTGGTCGTTGTCGATGAGTTTCTGCAACTGACCCCGGACCTTGTTCAGGTCCTTCTGGGAGACGTCGGGGCGCGTCGTGTTGATGACGCCGAGGTCCTTCAGGCGCTCCAATCTGTCGGAGATGACCTCATTCAGAGCGTCCCGAATCTCGATGATTTCGTCGGGGAGTTGCACGCGAACCCACTCGACTTCGGTGTCGTGGGTGTACGTCGAGACGTCGCTGTCTTCCTCCGTCATCACTTCGACTTCGTGCAGTCCGAGGTTCTCACAGACCTCCAGAATCGACTCCTTGTCCCCGCCCGGCGATGCGCTCATTCCAGTAACGAGCGGGTCGTTCGCGTCCGCGTGGTAGCGCTCCGCGATGTAGTTGTACGCGTAGTCGCCGGTCGCGCGGTGACACTCGTCGAAGGTGACGTGCGTCACCGGTCCGAGGTCGATGCGCCCGCCCACGATGTCGTTTTCCACGACTTGCGGCGTGGCGATGATGACTTTCGACGATTTCCAAAGCTCCGAGCGTTCGTCGGGGCGGACCTCGCCGGTGAAGACCACGATGTCCTCGTCCGGAATCGAGAGGGCTTCCCGATAGAAGTCGGCGTGCTGGTTCACCAGCGGTTTCGTCGGCGCGAGGAGGAGCGATTTCCCGCCCACGTCGTCGAATCGTTCGGCCGTCACGAGCAGGCTGACCGTCGTCTTCCCCAGTCCGGTCGGGAGGCAGACGAGCGTGTGGTCGTTCCGCGCGGTCCCGGCCAGTTGAATCTGATAGAGTCGCCGCTCGATGAACGAGGGCGAGAGATAGGGGTGTTCCACGTAGTTCGTTGCAGCGTCCGTGGTCGCCATTCGTCGTGAGTTTGGTCGTCATTCGGTTAAAGGATTCGTGTGGCGGAGTGAAAGTGGTCGGCGAAGATTTATAAGACAAAACGGGACCAAACCCGCCAATCGAATGGTAAAGCACCTCCGCTACGTCGTTCGGATGCTGTTCCTCTGTCTGAGAGCAGTCGTTCGACGGAAGTGTTCGACAGTTCGTCGTCTCCAAACCGGTCAGAGTATCGAACTCGCCAAGGGAGAGAATGGTCAGGTGCAGCGCGATGACGACCTCCCGAAGTACGGCTACGGATGATCAAACGAGCATCGGCAGATACCGCAACCCGACGAAGATAGCCACGGCGGCACCGATGGGAATCGTGAGATTGTCGTCGATGACGTAGCCCGCGATGACGGGTTTCACGCCGTCGGCGAGCGTCGCAGCGACGGCACCGAACACGGCGGCGGGAAGCGGGAGGCCGAAGGCGGATGCGATGAGAAGACAGACCGCGAAAGTCACCAGCAAAGTGTGGGCCGCCTTGATGCCGAGTTCGCCCGACCCGATGAGGCCGCTGATGGGGTCGGCGATGGTCAGCATGAGCATCGCGGGAACGGCGATTCGCGGTTCGAACACCCACGCCGTCGCGGTCATGCCGAAGAAGTAGAGGGCGTAACCCGCGAGGTTGTCCTGTTCGTAACTCCGCGTGAGTTCGTCGTATATCTTCCAGTCGAGGCCGACGAACAGACGGATGATTTCGAGTGCGAGCGCGACCGCGGAACCGAGGAGAAGAAGCCAGCGCAACTGCTCCCACGTCAGCAAGCCCAGTAGGTACAGCGCCGGAAATCCGGTTCCGCTGACGTGTACCAGCCTGCGCTTGACTTCACCCGCCACGGTTAGAGTTCGGAGAAGGCGCGCTCGCCGCTCCGAAGGTCGGCGATGAGGTTCGGGAGGTCGTCGACGGCGACGCGAACTTGTTCGGTTGAGTCTCGCTCGCGGAGCGTCACCGTGTCGTCTTCGAGACCCTCGTAATCGACGGTGACGCAGAACGGCGTGCCGACTTCATCCTGTCGCCGGTATCGACGGCCGATGTTCCCGGAGTCGTCGTAGACCACATCGAGGCCGTGGCTTCGGAGTTCGGCCGCGATGTCTCTGGCCGTCTCGCCCATGCCGTCCTTGTCCATGAGCGGGAAGACGCCGACCGTCGTCGGCGCGATTTCGGGGTCGAGCGACAGCCGGGTTCGCGTTTCGCCCTCGATTTCGTCCGTGTCGTAGGCGTGGTCGAGGACGGTATAAAGAACGCGGCCGATACCGATGGACGGTTCGACGACGTGCGGAACGATGTGTTCGCCCGACTCCTTGACTTCCTCGACGCTGAAACCGGTCTTCTCGACCGGAATCGCGTAGGTGTCGCCGTCGGCTTCCACGGTCACCTCGTCGCCGTCGAAGGCGGTGCGGTCGCGCTCCGCGAGCGTCTGGAGCGCCTCGGCGATGTCGGCGGCCGCGCCGCCGAACTCCGGACCGAGATAGCTCATGTCGGGGTCGACCGTCGCCCGTTCGACCACCTTCGGTTCGTCGTACTGCCGGAAGATGGTGAAATCCTCGTCGGAGTACTTGTCGTGCTTCGAGAGGTCGTAGTCGCTCCGGTAGGCGTAGCCGGTAATCTCTATCCAGTCGCCGTCGATTTCGGCTTCGGCGTCCCAACAGTCGCTCGCGTAGTGGGCGCGCTCGCCCGCGAGGTGCTGTCGGAAGCGGAAACGGTCCATGTCCACGCCGATTCGTTCGTACCACTCCTGACCGACGCCGAGGTAGTAGGCAACCCAGTCGCTGGCGATGATGCCCTCCTCGACCGCCTCACCGATGGTCGTTCGGAGGTAGTCGCCGTCATCGTCGTTCTGTTCGACGGCGGAGTACAGCGTCACTTCGACGTCCTCGACGCGGTGAAGCGGCGGCTCGTCGGTTTCGGGGTCGATGAAGTGTTCGAGTTCCGCCTGCGTGAACTCGCGGACGCGGATGATGGATTTCCGCGGGCTGATCTCGTTCCGGTAGGCCGTGCCGATTTGGGTGATACCGAACGGGAGTTGATTGCGGGCGTACTCCTTGAGTCGCGGGAACTCGACGAAGATGCCCTGTGCCGTCTCGGGGCGGAGATAGCCAGGGTGGCCGGAGCCGGGACCGATGTCCGTCTCGAACATGAGGTTGAAATCCTCGACCGGCTCGCCCGCCAGCGGCGTCTCACAGCTCGGACAGTGGAGGTCGTACTCGGCGATGAGGTCGCCGACTTCCGAAAGCGGCATGGCTTCCGCATCCTCGATGTCCGTGTTGTCCTCGATGAGATGGTCTGCGCGGTGGCTCTCGCCGCATTCGGGGCATTCGACCAGCATGTCGTCGAAAGTGTCGAGGTGGCCCGACGCCTCGAAGACGGGTTCCGGCATCACCGTCGGTGCTTCTATCTCCCGGTGGCCCTCCCGTACCTGAAAGCGGTCGCGCCACGAGTCCTCGATGTTTCGCTTCAGCGCCGCACCTTGCGGGCCGTAGACGTAGAAGCCGGACACACCGCCGTATGCTTCCGACGATTGGAAGAAGAAACCACGACGCTTGGCGAGTTCGACCAACTCGCCGGTCATTTAAGCGCCTCCAACAGGTTCACGTCGCGCACGATGCCGACGAGGAGGTCGCCGCTGACGAGGGGAACCTGTTCGATGTCGTTCGTCAGCATCATCTGTGCGACCTCGCGCGCGGTCTTGTGTTTCGAAACCGTCACCACGTCGTCGGTCATGTACTCGCTGACCGGGGCGGACGGAATCTGGACGTTTCGCGTCGGGATGTAACTGTTGCCGACCGATTTGATTCCCTCCCACATCCACGCGTCGTCCTCGTTTGCGATACTGCCGCCGGTGTCGTCCTCGCCCTCGACCACGTGGGCGACGTCGATGATATCGACTTCGGTGAGGATGCCGCTCATCTCGCCGTCCTCGCCGAGTGTGACAGCGTACGGGACGTTCGCGTAGTAGATTTCGCGTTCGGCGACGCTCAGCGGCGTGTCGACGTAGCAGGTGTTGACGTCCGGACTCGCCAGTTCGCCGACGTCCGTGTCGCCATCGGCTTCGCCTTCGGCTATCGCTCGAACGACGTCCGTGACGGTGACGATTCCTTCGAGTTCGCCGTCGACGACGGGGACGCGGCGGGTTCGTTCGTCCAACATCAATTTGGCGACGTCTTCGACGGACGCGTCCTGCGTCGTCGTCGCGACGTCGCGCATGAGCATCGCAAGTTGGTCTTCGTCGGGGTTCTCGATGAGGTCATCGCGCGAGATGAGACCGCGGTACTGCTCGCCGTCGTCAGTCTGCTTGACGACCGGAACGGAGGAAAACGAGCGTTCCTGCAAGTATTCGAGCACATCGTCGCGCGTGCCCGGAAGCTCGACAGTAACCACGTCTGACCGGGGTGTCATCGCTTCGGCAACGTTCATATCCGCCGGATACGGCTTCACCCTTCTTGTACCCTACGAAGCGCGGGGGGACGAGAAGCGGATGCGCGGATGCAAAATCGAGGTGAGACAGAGGGACACCGACGAACGGTGACTATTCGTCGTCGGTTCCGACGTTCGCTTCCACAACGTAGTCTTCGTACTTTTCCGGCTCCGGGAAGAATTTCGTGTAGTCGTCGTGCCGGAACGACCCGTGAACCGTCCCGTCCAGCGTCTGGACGTGACTGAACATCTCGTCTTCTTCCATCGCCGTTTTGACGAGCGGCGGCGCGTGCATCATCTCGTAGGAGCCCGCGATGAGAATCGCGGTTTCGGTGTCGGGGTCGAGGAACTGCGTGAGCTGGAACACGCGGGAGCCGACTTCCTTGCGGAAAACTTGATATTTCGGGAACGTCCCCGCTTCGACCGCTTCACTGAAGTCCTCGGCGTAGTTGTCCGGGATGACGTAAACGAAACCGAACCGGTCGGTGTCGCCCGCATCCGGGTTTTCCGGTGCGGTGTGGCTGGCGGGGACGGTAACGACGTCCCACCCCTCCGATTCGAGGTCGTCCGCCATCGCGTTCATGTCTTCGAGCGTCATCCCCCACGCATCCTTCTCGGCATCGGCGTTCGCCGCGATTCGCTCGGCGTAGTTGCCTTCCTCGTCGCCGGTTTCTGGCATACAGCGACTTCAGGCGCGGAAGCGGTAAAAACTGTTGCTACGCGCCAACGCCGAACACGGCTTCCATGAGGAACGAAGCGAGGAGAATCGCGATGCTC
Source organism: Haladaptatus sp. T7 (assembly GCF_026008575.1). Classification (NCBI taxonomy): domain Archaea; kingdom Methanobacteriati; phylum Methanobacteriota; class Halobacteria; order Halobacteriales; family Haladaptataceae; genus Haladaptatus; species Haladaptatus sp. T7. The sequence continues at coordinate 240,697 of NZ_BROP01000005.1, read as the reverse complement.
GCCAGAAACAGCTTCGCACCGGGAGAAAACCGCTCCTCGGGCGGAATCGAATACCACGACAGCGGCGGCAGTCGCTGCACGGTAGCTTGAAACCGCGTCTCCTCGCGCGAACCGATGACCTCGCCCCGGGTATCGTTTCGCACGATCTCTATCTCGCCGTCGGATTTATCCACGTCCCACGGACGGTCGGGTCGTAACTGCCACGCACCGTATCCGAACAGCAGGAAGCCGATCAGAAACAGGAAGTACTTCACGCCGACCAGCCCGCCGCCGAGCGGGAAGCTTACCAGGCCGCCGCCGACGAACGCCACACCGGTCACTGCGATGGCGTAGACGAGTGCGTCGAGCGCCTGTCGTGCCCGCCGTGGAGACCGGTCCGGTGCAGCCATTACCGATTCGCGTAGGGCGTGAACTCGTCTGGTTCGTCGTACTCGTCGAGGTGGCGGTGACAGTGGCTAAAGCGACCGGAATTGCTCACCACGTTGTCGCCGGGCGAGTCGGAGTCACAGACGCTTCCGAACACGTCGCGGAGATACTCGCGGGCCTGCTGGTCGTCGTTGTTCTCGATGTAGCCCGTCGCCTCGTCGATGTGCTGTTCGATGTCGCGCGGGATGTCGATATCGGCGAACAACTCCTGTTGAATCTCGCCGATGTCCGAAAAGCGCGTCTCCATGCCGAGCAGTTCCTTCACCTGGTCGGTCACCGACCGGTCCGCGCGGGTTCGTGCGCGCACGACTTCGCGGAAGATCTCGATGTTGAGCCAGAGGTCGTCGTCCGCGTCCCGGAACTCCTCCGGCCGAATCTTCATCGGACAGCGCGTGCTGAACGGACATCCCTTCGGCGGGTCGCGGGGACTCGGTGGCGTTCCTCGAAGCGTGATGCGTTCCCGACTGCTCGTCGGGTCGGGGTCGGGGATCGCCGACAGGAGCGAAATCGTGTAGGGATTTTTCGGTTCTTCGAACAGTTCGTCCGACGGACCGAGTTCCATGATGTGACCGAGATACATCACCGCCACGCGGTCACAGATGTGCCGAACGACCGAGAGGTCGTGGGCGATGAACAGGTACGTCAGGCCGAACTCCTCCTGCAGGTCTTCGAGCAGGTTGAGAATCTGGGCCTGCACGGACACGTCCAGCGCCGAGACGGGTTCGTCCAGCACGATGAACTCGGGTTCGAGCGCGAGCGCGCGGGCGATGCCGATGCGCTGGCGCTGCCCACCCGAGAACTGGTGCGGATAGCGGTAGTAGTGCTCGGGTTGCAACCCAACCACGTCGAGCAGTTCTCGAACGTGTTCCCGGCGCTCGCGCGGCGTCTTCCAATCGTGAACGTCGAGCGGTTCGCGGATGATCTCCCCGACCGTCATCCGGTCGTTGAGGCTGGATTCGGGGTCCTGGAAGACCATCTGGCTGTTCCGTCGCCAGTTTTTGAGTTCCTGTCCCGACAGTTCGGTAATGTCGGTGCCGTCGAACAGCACCTCACCGGACGTCGCTTCCTCCAACTGGATGAGCGTCCGTCCGAGCGTCGATTTGCCACAGCCGGATTCGCCGACCAGCCCGAGCGTTTCGCCGCGTTTGATTTCGAGCGAAACGCCGTCGACCGCCTTCACGGGGGTCGAATCGATGAGACCGCCGTCGCCGTAGTAGGTCTTCAGGTCGTTGATTTCGACGAGCGTCTCGCCTTCCGAGACAGAGGTGGATTTACTCTGCTGTACTTCGCTCATAGTTCATCCTCACTTTCGGTTGCCGCATTTCGGTGCACGTCGATGGCCTCTGATTGGGATACGTCTTCCGGATACAGCAAGCACGCCGCGGCGTGGTCCTCCGAATCGTCGTTGACCGCGACGGGTACCGGATGCACTTTGTCGCACGAATCGAACGCTTCGGGACACCGGGGGGCGAACCGGCAGTACGTCGCCGGTTCGTTCGGCGTCGGAACGTCGCCCTCGATGGTGACGAGGCGGTCCGCGTCCGGGTTGTTCCCCGGAATGCTTCGAAGAAGCCCCCGAGTGTAGGGGTGTCGTGGATTTTCGAACAGTTCCACGACGGGGGCGCTCTCGACGATTTCGCCCGCGTACATCACGTTCACGCGGTCAGCGATTTCCGCGATGACACCCATGTCGTGGGTGATGAACATGATGGCGAGGTCGCGCTCCTCCTGAAGCTCGTCGAGAAGTTCGAGGATTTGGGCCTGAATCGTCACGTCGAGCGCCGTCGTCGGCTCGTCACAGATGAGCAGTTCGGGGTCGCACGCGAGCGCCATGGCGATAACCGCCCGCTGGCGCATCCCACCCGAGAACTCGTGTGGGTACTCGCGGACCCGTCGTCCGGCGTCCGGGATTCCGACCGCTTCGAGGAGGTTGATGGCCTCCTTGGTCGCTTCCGTTCCCGTCATCCCTTGGTGGAGGCGAAGCGCCTCCTTGATCTGATTTCCGACGGAGTACACGGGATTCAGACTCGTCAGGGGGTCCTGGAACACCATCGCGATGTCGCCGCCGCGAATCTGTCGGTACTCTTTTTCGCTCTTCGTCGTCAGTTCCTCGCCCTTGAATTGGATACTTCCATCGAGGATGCGACCCGGCGACTTGATGAGTCCCATGATGGAGCGTGCGGTGACGCTCTTTCCGGACCCGGATTCGCCGACGACGCCGACCGTCTCACCTGGTTTGATGTCGAACGAAACGCCGTCACAGGCGCGGATGACTTCCTTGTCGGTGAAGAAGGCCGTCTGAAGGTTCTCGACGCGAAGCATCGGTTCCCTGTCGGCGATCGACGAGGGGTGTTGACTCGATGCCATTATGCGCCACCTCCCGTCGCCGCAACTTCGGCACCGGCGTCTTCGCCGGTTTCGCTCTGCGGGTCAACCGCGTCGCGGATGCCGTCGCCGAGCGCGTTGAAGGCGGTGACGACGAGCACGATGAGCACACCCGGAATGAACGAGATGTGCCACGATGGACCCGCCACGTAGCCCTGTCCCATACTTACCGCACGACCCCACTCGGGCGTCGGGGCGTTGATACCGAGGCCGAGGAACGACAGTCCCGCAACCCCGATGATGATGCCGCCGAGGGTCATCGAGGAGTAGACGAGCAGGTAGCCGAGGATGTACGGTGCCATGTGCTTTTTCATGGTCGTAACGGGGCTCTGTCCGAAGCTCCTCGCCGCGTCGATCCACTCCTGTTCGGCCACTTGGAACGCGGGACCGCGCACCGCACGCCAGAGATACGGCCATCCCGTCCCGGCGAACAGTAAGGCGAGCAGGAAACCGCCGTTGTAGACGTCCGCAATCCAGGTGTCCGCTAACACGTACGAGAGCAAGATGAGGAACAGGAGACGGGGAATCGACATGATGGAGTCACCGATGATGACGGCACCGAGGTCGACGAGACCCTTGTAGTACGCCGTCAGGAGCGCGAACGCCGTCGCGATGAGTCCGCTCACCAAGATAGCAGTGACACCGATGAACATCGACACGCGAGCACCGTGTACCATGAAGGTGAACATGTCCGACCCCAACGGTAACGTCCCGAACGGGTGCCATCGGCCGTAATCGTCGTAGGTCATCGGAGCGACGTTTCCGCTCGGACCTTCCGATGTCGAACCCGCATTAGCGTCACCGATATTGACTTTCTCGACCTGCCCGGTGTCCTTGTTGAGATAGTTAACCTCGTAGGAGTACGGGTTTTTGATGTTGCGCTCGACCGTCGTCGTTCCGAGTGCAGGTGCGAAAATCGCCATCACGACGAACATGAAGACGATGACGAACCCGAACAGACCCCACGTGTGACCGCGGAATCGGTTTATCATGTCGTCACGGGGAGTCCAGTCGGCGTATCGATAGTGCTTCCGGAACGTGAGGTAGCCACGCCAAATCCAGTACAGGAAGACGAGCGAATAGGCGTAGATGAGCGTAACCCGAATCGTCCAAACGATGGCCGGGGAGAGTCCGAGGAACGTTCCCTTCCAACCGCCCTGTGGCGATTGCCATCCGGTGTTGTCGAATATCTCCCTCGAAAGGAGCGTCGGCAGGTTCGCCAGCGCGTCGCCGAGGGTCGCAAACGGCGCGGCGACCGGTTTGAGGAAGGGCAGTTTGTCCATCAGCGCCGCCCACGGGAACGACATTATCATGCCCGAGAGCGCACCGAATTCGACCGCGATTAGCAGTAGGAATCCGGCGAGCCACAGCGTGGCCGGTTGTGGGTTGTCTGCGATTCGTTCACGGAGGGGACGTTCTTCTCGAATGGTCGAATTTGAACTCATATTACGCGCCTCCATCGTAGCCGACGCGGGGGTCGATGAGGGTGTACAGGATGTCCTGTACGATGTTGATTATCACGACGAGCAGGATGAAGATGAACATCAGCGCTCCCACGAGCGGTAGGTCACCGTGGGTAATCGCATCGAAGAACAGTTGCCCGATACCGCTGATGCCGAACACCGACTCGACGAGAACCGAACCACCGATGAGCAGGAACGCCTCGCTTGTGATGATGGGAACGAGCGGGATGAGCGCGTTCCTGAAGATGTGTTTCCAGACGAGCGAGCGCGGAGGGACGCCCTTCGCGCGTGCCGTCTCGATGAAGTTGGAGTTCACCGTCTCCAACACGGCGGTCCGACCGATACGCATCTCGTTCCCCATCGACGCGGAACCGAGGACGATGGCCGCCGGTGCGATCTTCTTGATGGCCGCGAGCAGGTCGTGCGGGTTGGTCAAGTTACTGGGATCCTGAAACGGAACGCCGGTGACGGTCGTATGGACGAGCCAATTCTGCCAGTCGAAGCCGAACAGAACCTGTTCGGAGAGTGATAGGACCGACATGAAGATGACCGCCAACCAGAAGTTCGGCATCGCACGCCAGACGATACCGCCGAACGAAGCGACGTAGTCGCTCCACGAGTTCGGGTTCAGTCCGGCGTAGAATCCGAGGGGAATACCCACGAAGACGGCGATGAGCACCGACCAGAAACCCAACCAGATGGTTCGCGGTGCGTAGTCCAGAATGATCGAGTACGCACTCACGTCGGGTTGAAGCACCCACGATTTGCCCAGGTTAAAGGTGGCCATGTTGATCATGTAGTCGATGTACTGTGCCCATAACGGCTTGTTAAGGCCGAGTTGATTCCTGATCTGCTGATATGCCTGTGGGTCGCCTGTCGGACCGAGAATGGCCCCAACGGGGTCGATCGGACCCATACGGAGGGCGACGAACGTAATCGTCATCCCGAATATCAGGATCGGAATGGACAGTAACAGACGGCGACCGAGGTAGCGCCATCGGCTCATACTGTCAGTTCACCTCCTGTTCAAGCGTGGTCGTGTCGTGCGGTAGGTTGCACCCAATGGTAACCGCGTTCATGGCTGATACGGGTACGTATTTCGCGTTCCTCTCATTATGTCTTGCGATACCATTACCCCGAATTTTTGGACATAGACGCCACTAACGGGACGTTTAAAGAAAAATGAACGCCGAACTGTCCTGATTATTTCCGTTCGCTAAGTTTGACGTTGTTGTACATCTGACGGCTGTAGTCGGCGCCACCGTACTTGGGTGCGTCGACCCATTCGTAGGAGAAGCGCTCGGAGAGACCGTGGTACATGTTGAGGAAGGTGACGTCCTCCCAGTTGGCCTCTTCCATCTTGATGTAAGCCTTCTCTCGAGCCGTCTGTTCTTTGTCCGTCGGACCGGTGTTGTTCTGGATCGTATCCCACGCGTTCGTCGCCTTCTTCGCTGCGGGCGTTCCGGACCAGTTGGTGTACGACTGCGGCGAGTCCTTTGACGTGTCGGTCAGCGGCGGGTAGAGCAGACCGAGGAAGTTGTCCGGCTTGGGCCAGTCCATGACCCAACCGAGCGAGTAGGCCTCGAGCTTACCCTGACGACCCTGCTGGAGCAGCGTCGAGAACGCCGTCTTCTGGATCTCCATCTCGATGTGTGCCGCCTGCAGCTGGGCGCGGAGGCGCTTGCCCAGCTTGGGCCACGTCGAGGAGGACTTGTAGACCGTGAAGGTGAACTTGAACTTGTTGTTCTCGTTGTAGCCAGCATCCTCCATGATCTGCTTCGCTTTGTCACGGTCGGACTCGTCGTAGCTGTACGGATACTTGTTCTTGGCGTGGCTCTCGTACTTCTTCGCGCCGCCGGGGTAGATCATCGGAGGCGTGAGGTGGTACGCCGGTGCACCACGGCCCTTGAACACTTCTTCGACGATGGTTTCCTGGTTGGCAGCGTAGGCGATAGCCTGTCGGACGGGCTTCGGAACCGCTTCCGTGTTGAAGCCCATGTAGTACGTGTTGATGGTCGAGACACCGAGGTAATCGAACGTGTTCCCTTGGATGGGACCGTACTTACCGACGGTTCGACCGAGGTCGTCGGTGCTGGTGTCACTGACTTTGCCGGGGTCGTATTTCGAGGTGGGGATGAAGTTGCTCCCGTACCCCATGTCCGCGTTCTGGTTCATGACACCGTAGGTGTACATCTCCTCGGAGTTCGAAGAGATCTTCCAGTGAACGCCATCGACCTTGGGCACGTCACCGTGGTAGTCCTCGAACTTGGTGACTTCCGCGGAAACGTCGGATTTCCAGTGGTCGAACTTGAACGGACCGGCACCGATCGGGTTCTTCGTGGCGAACTTGCTATGTTTCATCTCGCCGTCGTAGCCATCGATGTCGCCGACGATGCCTTCGGGGATTGCCGCGAAGGACGTGTAGGCGAGCATCTCGAGCGTGGCGTGGAACGGCTTTTCGAGCGTCATCTCGAGCGTGTAGTCGTCCTTCGCATTGAGCGCCAGCGAGTTCGCTTTTGCGACGGTCAGTTCGTGTTCGCCCTCGTCGTCCTTGTACGTCTTCGTCGTCGTCTCGTGTTTGACGCCGATGGAACTCAGAATAAAGTACTGCCGACGGGAGTTCTTCGATTCGGCGAGACGGCGCCACGAGTAAACGATGTCTTTCGCCGTGACTTCCTTGTCGTTGTGGAATTTGACGCCCTCTTTGAGGTGGAAGGTGTAGGTCTTCTGGTCGTCGGAAACCTCGTGACCTTTAGCGAGTTGTTTCTCGACGGCAATCTCCGAGTTCGGGTAGTTCATCAAGGAGTCGAAGACCTGCTGAATAACCGTTCCGGACGCCGTGTCGGCCGCCTTGACCGGGTCCAGCGTGGTCATCGTCGAGTTGATGAGTTGCAGCTTGTTGCCGCTACTGTTGTTACCGTCGCCGTTACCGTCGCCGTTACCGTTGTCATCGTCACCGCCACCAGTACAGCCAGCAAGTGCGACAGCGGATGCCGCACCCCCAGTTGCCTGTAGGAACCGCCGACGGGTCAGGTTGTCAGTATCTGTCATCCACACTCGGCTTGTGTATCACAGCGGATAAACTTACCGCTTGAGAATGGCATCGTTACGGTCTTAAACAGGTGGTTTATTGCAGTCCAAGGTCGATTCTCCTTTTATATCACCAAGTTATTTTACAGAGAATTAGAATAGAATAAAGTCCGGAGAAAGTGATACGTTGGCAAAATCGACCGGGTAACGTGGTGCTATTTTCGTGAAATACATCATTGTCGCCGATTTTACCCGATTTTTCAGGAAAATCACAGCATCACGAGAGTAGGTATCATCGTTTCGGTGGCCTTATATCCCTTGGTACTCATTCTCAAAGTATGACGCCGGATACGGCAGCAGTGTCGGTGTCGCTTGCAAACGACTCCGAGGTCATGGCCTCGGTGGACGATGACGGAGAGACGGAACGATTCGTCATCGCGGATGTGTCACGCGACGACGCGTGGATTTGCATGCGAGTATCGGACACTGCCGCACTCCCGAACTGGCGATAGTCCCCCATACCGCCGCGGTCCGCGAACAGCCCTCTCACCACGACTCCACGTTTTTCACTCCTCGGTGAGCCATCGTCAGAACCAATTATAAGACTGACAAGAAAGGAGCACCGTACTCGGGAAAGCGATGCATACGTTCGTTGGAACGGAGAACTGACGGGGCGATACTAACCTTTTTTGTCCCCGGACGAAGTTCCATGCAGACATGGACTATCGGGAGGTCGCCGGGGAACAGGAGTTCGTTGCCCGACTCGGACACGGAGCGGATTGGCGCGAAGAGATCGAATCACTGGCCGACGACGAGGACGTAGACGCGGCGTGGTTCATCGCAATGGGCGCGGTACAGGACGCCGAGGTGTGGTTCTACGACCAAGACGAAACGGAGTACCGCGAGGTCCGGTTCGACGAACCGCTGGAAGTCGCCTCGTGCGTGGGCAACGTCTCCCTGCTCGACGGCGAGCCGTTCGCGCATACGCACGCGGTCCTCTCCCGCCGGTCGGGACAAGCGGTCGCCGGGCACCTCGACTCGGCGACGGTGTTCGCCGGGGAGCTGTACATGCGGACGTTCGAGGAACCGCTCGTCCGGGAACACGACGAGCCGACCGACCTCGACCTCTGGCTCTAACATGCGGGACGAAGACCGGCAGTATTTCGAGCGACTGGAGTCGCGGCTCGACGAGGCGTTCGACGTCGCGGAGGCGGCTAAAGAGCGCAGCGGCGACCCGCAACCGGAAGTCGAGATACCGGTCGCACAGGACATGGCCGACCGCGTGGAGAACATCCTCGGAATCGAGAACGTCGCGGAACGCGTCCGCGAACTCGAAGGCGAGATGTCACGCGAAGAGGCCGCCCTCGAACTGGCGAAGGACTTCGCGGACGGCAACGTCGGTGATTACGAGACGCGCGCCGGGAAAATCGAGGGCGCGGTTCGAACGGCAGTCGCGCTGTTGACCGAGGGTGTCGTCGCCGCACCTATCGAGGGAATCGACCGGGTGGAACTCCTCGAAAACGACGACGGAACGGAGTTCGTCAACGTCTACTACGCCGGTCCGATTCGCTCCGCGGGGGGGACCGCACAAGCGCTTTCGGTCCTCGTCGCGGACTACACGCGGGCGCTCATCGGACTGGGCGAGTACAAGGCGCGTGACGACGAGATAGAGCGGTACGCCGAGGAGATAAACCTCTACGATTCCGAGACCGGATTGCAGTACTCCCCGAAGGACAAAGAGTCGAAGTTCATCGCCAAGAACATGCCCGTCATGCTGGACGGGGAAGCGACGGGCGACGAGGAGGTTTCGGGGTTCCGCGACCTGGACCGCGTGGATACCAACAGCGCCCGGGGCGGAATGTGTCTCGTTCTCGCGGAGGGTATCGCGCTTAAAGCGCCGAAAATTCAGCGATACACGCGGAATCTGGACGAAATCGACTGGCCGTGGTTGCAGGACCTCATCGACGGCACCATCGGAAAGGACGACGGCAAATCGAAAGAAGACGACGCGAACGCGGACGACGACGCCGACGACGATGAGGAGGAAGAGGGAGCGGAAAGCGAGGCCGAGGGCGACCACGAGTTACACGGTCCACCCCGCGTCGAGGAGGCGACGAAGTTCCTCCGCGACCTCATCGCCGGACGTCCGGTTTTCACCCACCCGTCTAGGCCCGGCGGGTTCCGCCTTCGCTACGGACGGGCGCGAAACCACGGCTTTGCGACCGCGGGGGTTCAACCCGCGACGATGCACCTCGTGGACGACTTCCTCGCGACCGGAACGCAAATCAAGACCGAGCGGCCCGGGAAAGCGGGCGGCGTCATCCCCGTCGATACCATCGAGGGGCCGACCGTCAGGTTGGCGAACGGGGACGTGCGCCGCATCGACGACACCGACGAGGCGCTCGAAATCAGGAACGGCGTCGAGGAGATTCTCGACCTCGGCGAATACCTCGTCAACTACGGCGAGTTCGTGGAGAACAACCACCCGCTCCCGCCCGCATCCTACGTGTTCGAGTGGTGGGTTCAGGACTTCGAACACGCCGGTGCGGACGTACAGGCCATGCGCGACGACCCCCACATCGACCTCGAAGACCCCTCGGCGGCGGAGGCGTTAGCGTGGGCGACGGAGTACGACGCGCCGCTGCATCCGAAGTACACCTACCTCTGGCACGATATTTCGGTGACGGACTTCGAAGCGCTGGCCGAAGCCGTCGAGTCGGGAGAGGTCCGCGACGGGCGACTCGTCCTTTCGAACACCGAGACGGTTCGAACGGCGCTCGAACACCTTCTCGTCGAACACAGACAGGGCGAGGTCCTGGAGATACCGGACTGGGAACCCCTCGTTCGGTCGGTCGGGTTCGACGCGGACCTCACGCGCGCGTGGGAATCACTATCAGACGAGGCGCGCGAGTGGGGAGAGAACGAACCCGGGGACAACGCCGTGAAAGCGGTCAACGAAGTCGCACCGTTTTCCGTCCGGGAGCGCGCACCGACGCGAATCGGGAACCGGATGGGACGGCCGGAGAAGTCGGAAAAGCGCGAGATGAGTCCCGCGGTACACACCCTCTTCCCGCTCGGCGAAGCGGGCGGCGATCAGCGCGACGTGGCGAAAGCCGCCGCCCACACCGAAGGCATGTCCGGGAAGCGCGGGCAAATCGAGGTCCAAATCGGACGTCGGGAGTGCGAAGAGTGCGGGCACGAGACGTTCAAATGCCTGTGCCCGGAGTGCGGCGGCAACACCTATCCCGTGTACCGCTGTCCCGACTGTGAAACCCGCGTCGAACCGGACCAAGCGGGACGGGCGGAGTGCCCCCGTTGTGAGGTCCCCGCCACGAGCGTCGAGTGGCAGACGATAGAGATGAACGACGAGTTCCGGGGCGCGCTCGAATCGGTCGGCGAGCGCCCGAACGTCTTCGACACGCTCAAAGGCGTCAAGGGACTCACCTCGGCGCACAAGACGCCCGAACCCATCGAGAAGGGCGTTCTCCGCGCCAAACACGGCGTCAGCGCGTTCAAGGACGGGACGATTCGCTACGACATGACCGACCTTCCCGTCACCTCGGTCAGGGCGTCCGAACTGGACGTGGAACCGGGGCAACTCCGCGCACTCGGCTACGAGGAGGACATCCACGGCGAACCACTCCAGCACGACGACCAACTCGTAGAACTCCGGGTACAGGACATCGTGCTCTCGGACGGCGCGGCCACCCACCTGCTCAAAACCGCCGACTTCGTGGACCAGTTGCTGGAGGATTACTACGGCCTCGAACCGTTCTACGACATGGACGAGCGCGACGATTTGGTCGGGGAACTCGTCTTCGGGATGGCACCCCACACCTCCGCCGCCGTCGTCGGCCGCGTCATCGGCTTCACGAGCGCGGCGGTGGGATACGCACATCCGTACTTCCACGCGGCGAAACGGCGGAATTGCTTCCATCCGGAGACGAAGGTGTGGTATCGGGACCAGGACGACGAGTGGCGGTATGACGAAATTCGACAGTTGGTCGAAGAGCGGTTGGAAAACCCGAGAGAGGATGATTTGGGTGCACTCGTCCAAGAACTCGATTGCGAGGTTTTGGTGCCGTCGATAGACGAGGATGGGAACGTCGTTCGAAAACCCATCGAAGCGGTTTCGAAACATCCGGCTCCGAATCACTTGGTCGAAATCGAAACGCGAAGCGGGCGGGAAATTACGGTGACGCCGGACCATTCGATGCTTCGGTGGAGCGGAAACGGCCCCGAAGAAATCGAAGCGCGAGAACTGAAAGCCGGCGCTTCGGTTCCCGGTTTCCTCGGAGAAGCAGGTTCCAGATTCTCGGAGGGAGACACGAGTTCAGGAGCAGTTGCGGACGGTGGTTCCTTCGAGCGCGACGAAGTAACGCGAGTCGAAATCGTTCAGTCCGAGATTTCGAACACGTACTGTGTCACCGTTCGAGACACGCACAACCTCGTCGCAAACGGAATAGCGACGAAGCAGTGCGACGGCGACGAAGATTGCGTGATGCTCCTTATGGACGGCCTGCTCAACTTCTCGAAGGAGTTCCTGCCGGACAAGCGCGGCGGGCAGATGGACGCGCCGCTGGTAATGTCCTCGCGCATCGACCCCTCGGAAATCGACGACGAGGCGCACAACATGGACATCGTGGACCGGTATCCCCGCGAGTTTTACGAGGCGACGCTGGAGATGGTGGACCCGGAGGACGTGGACATCACCATCGCGGAGGAGTATCTGGGCACCGACCGCGAGTACACCGGGTTCCGGCACACCCACGACACCTCGAACATCGCGCTCGGGCCGGACCTCTCGGCGTACAAGACCCTCGGGTCGATGATGGACAAGATGAACGCCCAGTTGGAACTGGCCCGGAAGACCCGCGCGGTGGACCAGACCGACGTGGCCGAGCGCGTCATCGAGGGGCACTTCCTGCCCGACCTCATCGGGAACCTGCGCGCGTTCTCGCGCCAGGAAACCCGCTGTCTGGACTGCGGCGTGAAGTACCGCCGGATGCCGCTCTCGGGCGATTGCCGGGAGTGTGGCGGCCGGGTGAACCTGACGGTTCATCAAGGCTCGGTGAACAAGTACATGGACACCGCGATTCAGGTTGCCGACGAGTACGACTGCCGCGAGTACACGAAACAGCGGCTTCAGATTCTGGAGCGCTCGTTGGAGAGCGTGTTTGAAAATGATAAGAACAAGCAGTCCGGAATCGCGGACTTCATGTAACTCACCGGAACCGGCGAATCGTATTTGATTTGCATGGGACCGCAAGTACAGACGTCACTGAAACCGCAACCGCACCGCGTGCTCACGGCGTTGCCGTTCGTTTTCGAGGGTTCTCCGAACCCTCGCACGCCACACCCTCCCCAACCGATTTCTCCGGTCGCTAACGCTCCCTCCGTCATCCCTCGCACGACTTCACCGAGGCGACGTGGCTGAGAGAGGCCACGTCGCCTCGTCAGCGCGCGCCGCCCGGAAAGTTGGGACGCGGAAACAATATTTCTAGCTCGCTCGCGCCTGTCCTGACCTCGAATAGCGGGATTCGGCGATGGCGAACACGAGCGTGCTCGTCAAGCCGAGCAGGGTTCCGGCCGTGAGCATTCCGGCGAGGAATTCGAGCGACGCGCGGCTCAGGAAGTAGGCGCTGACGGCGTAGAGGACGCCGCCGATGGCGAGGACGTAGAACGGCGCGTTCAGGTAGCGCCACCGGAACTCGTCGGCGAGGTACTCGTCGGTGATTTGACCGAGGCTGGAGGTGATGCCCGCCGCGGAAAACCACACGACGGCACCGTAGATGAGTGCCGCGAGGACGCGAAGCGCGCCGAGACTCCGGCCGTCGTTCTGCTGGCGGATGGCTTCGAGGGTATCGACGCCGCTGACGCCGCCGATGACGAGGAGGGCGGCGGCGACGACGTAGGTGATGAGCGTCACGCGACCGGAGTAGAGGCTCCGACGGGTCTTCTCGGCGAGGCGGTCCACGACGCGTTCGAGGCCGAGGCCGCGAAAGAGGACGTACAAGCCGAGGAGGCCGGAGAGGCCACCGAAGACGGCACCACCGGGCATGCCGAGCCGGTCGGCGGCGAGCGCGAGCGGATAGATGAGTATCAGGATGCCGAGCGGGACGAGAATCGTGCCGCGGGTTTCGGGGTCGTCGAGAACCTGCTTGATGGTGTAGTACATCGACTCCAAGTCCTGTGCCTGCCGGACGACGACCCGGCGGACGCCATCGACGGGGATGCGCGAGCGGATGACGGGGATGACGCTCTCGTCCTGTGCGCCGTCGGTAACGATGACGGTCGTTATCTCCTCGCTGGTGCTGAGGCTGGCGAGCACCGTGTCCACCTCCTCGCCGACCTCCCGGTTGGCGCCGATGTCGCTTCCGTCGTTTCCGGTGACGATGGCGACTTCGACGCTCTCGTCGGACCGGATTCGGTCGTAGAGGTGGACTCCCTCGAACATGACGTTGACGTCGCTGTCCTCCGGGTCCGCGGTGGCGAGCGCGACGGCGGCGGCCTCGACGTTATCCCGACCGACGACCGGCGTGTCGAAGTGGGTCTTCCGGCCGAGGTCGTCGTCGAGGTCCACGCACAACACCAGCAGCATTGGCGGTGCGTACGCGGCGGATGGTTAACTGTTTTCGGGAGTGAGGGCCCGAGGTGCAGAGGTGGTCCAGTGGAACAGACGAAGAGCGCACGATGTAAAATAGACACCAGTGTTAAGTAATAAAATAGGATTGGTGGAGGAATAAACGGTCTAAACGGTGCGTTTGCCGTCGTTCGACCGACATTAGCCCGCGTATAATAATGGCCTCATACGGGAGTTTTCGACCGATGACTCGAACGCCGACACGCCGCCGCCTCCTCCACGCGGTCGGGGTCGCAGCGACGGCAACGCTCGCAGGTTGTTCGTCCACCGGTGACGACGAACCGACAGGGACAGAAACGACGACGGGAAGCGGGACGACGACGGGGGGTGGAACGACGACCGGAACGACGACCGCCGATGGGACGACCGACGCGGGGGAGACGACGACAGAAACGACAACTGGAGACGAGACGACGACCAACGAAACCACGACCGGAACCGCGCCGCCAGCGGACGGTGGCGACGTTCAGTTCGTGACCGAAGGCGGAGCGTCTGTTCGCGGGACGCTGCTCGGCGACGGCGAGTGCGGCGTCGTCTTCGCACACGGAAAGGGATTCGACAGGAAGAGTTGGCTTCCCCAAGCGAAGCGACTCGCCGAGGACGGTCACACTTGCCTCCCCATCGACCTGAATCTGGACGGGGACGCAGCACCGGAGTACGTTCTCGCGGCGGTGCGCTACCTTCGACGTCGGGTCGGCGTGGAAAGCGTCCTCCTCGTCGGTGCCGGTGCGGGCGCGAGCGCCGTCGTTCGCGCGAACGCACAGGCGAAGTCGGGGACGGTGGACGGGACGCTCGTCGTCTCACCGGAAGCGGGCGTGGATTCCGCCGCCGAGATGCAGGGCTGGAAGCTGTTCGTCGTGAGTCGCGGCGACGAAAAGTCCGTGCAAACGACGAAGCGGATGCGCGACGCCGCTTCGAACCCCAAGCGATTGGAAACCGTCGATGGAAGCGCGCACGGCCAACGCGTGTTCGAATCGAGCTCCGACGCGATGTGGTCGATGATGAACGGCCTGCTGCGGACGGTCTGCGGGTGAGGAAAGCGAGATTCGCACGCTTTTTGAGGCTCGACGGGTAAAACGGTACAACGAATGATTTCCAAGGGCTGTGAACAGTGTGCTGAAGGAGGGAAGATGGTTCTCTTCGTCTACGGCTACTGCGACCAGCGCGACTGTTTTTACTGCCCCCTCGGTGAGAACCGGAAGAACGTCACCGACGTGTACGCCAACGAGCGCCTCGTCGAGGACGACGAGGACGTGATTACGGAGGCAAAGCGCATGAACGCGCTGGGCACGTCCATCACTGGTGGCGAACCGCAGGAGGCGATGAACAAGACCTGTCGGTACCTCTCGCTTCTCAAAGACGAGTTCGGCGAGGACCACCACACGCACCTCTACACCGGTATCACGGGCGGGCGGGAGAACATGCGACGACTGTCGGAGGCCGGGTTGGACGAGATTCGCTTCCATCCGCCGTACGAACAGTGGGGAGAACTTCACGGGACCGAGTGGGAGGACATCCTCTACATCGCCCGCGAGGAAGGACTCACCCCCGCGTTCGAGATTCCGGGTATCCGCGCCGAAGAGGAGTTCCTCGACTTCCTCGACGAGGGCGCGGCGGAGTTCTGTAACATCAACGAGTTCGAGATGTCCCAGGGCAACTACCGCCGGATGCAGGCCGAGGGATTCGAACTCCAAGAGGGTCACATGTCCGCCGTCGATGGGTCCAAGGAGGACATCCTCGACGTGATGGGTGACCACCCGCGAACGTACTTCTGTACCTCGGTGTTCAAGGACGCCGCCCAGCACCGCAACCGCCTGAAGCGGATGGCCCGACAGATTCGCCGCGAGTTCGACGACGTGACGGACGACGGTACCCTGATTTACGGGAAGACGTGGGCCGACGAGAAGCGGTTCGCCGAACTCGGCGTCCCCGAGGAGTTCTACACCGTCAAATCGAACCACATCGAAGTCGCGTGGTGGCTGCTGGAGGAGATGATAGAGGAGGGCGACGTGGAGAAAGGCGAAATCGTCGAGCAGTATCCGACCTACGACGGGCAAGTGGTCGAGCGGACGCCGTTGGCCTAAGTTCCGCGAGCGATTTTTGTAGCTATTTTCGAGATACGCGACGGACACGAAGAACACGAGAGCAACGGTGGGTAACGCAACCACCGGAATCGACCGGTGACACAGCCGCTAGTCACTAGCGACTTTTCCGGAAAATCGGAGATTTTCCGGGCCGACGAACCCCTCGAAGGCGCGTCGAAGACGAGCGAACGCGAGTCTTCGGACGCGACGGGAAGGGGTGAGGAGGGTCTTCGTGAGCAGCGCGAACGAAGTCCTCGAAAATCGGAGATTTTCGGGATGTGACGAACGCAAAGCGTTCGTAACCAGCTCGGAAGTCGCAGCGCGCGAACGAAGTGAGCCGGAACGTCTTCCGGTGCTTTTGATCAACCTTTTCTCAGGGAGGTAGACCGAATCCGGCGCGGTTTGCACCGGATTCGGTTCCCGACCGCAAGAAAAGGTTGCGGAAGTGTTTAGGCACGCGCCGCTATAGCCTGTAGCATGCCGGACTGTCCACTCGCCGATGACTGCCCCAGTTTCGAAGAACGAATCAACGGGATGGGATGTCATCACTACGGCGACCGCGGCGGCGCGGAATGGTGCAATCACTACAACCAACCGATCCGCGAGTTGAAGACCGCCCCGGTCCAGCCGGGCGAGGAAGTCGTCGTGGATATCGACGACATTCACGAAAGCGGCTCCGGCGTCGGTCGAACCGAAGACGGGTTCATCGTTCTCGTCGACGGAATTCTTCCCGACGCCCGCGCCAAGGTGAAGATCACGAACGTGAAGGGAAATCACGCGCTCGCAGATCCTATCGAACGGCTGCCGATGGAGTCGGAGGAAACGGACGAAGGCGGCGAGGAAGCCGCGGACGGCGATGCCGAGACGAAAGACGACAGGAAAGCGGAACGGCGACAACACCTTGGAAGTCGAGACAACTTCTGGGGCGGATAAACCAACGAGTGGACAGTCATTTGCGGGTAGGGGGCGTAAGCCGATATATGTCGGAGGTACGAAATGAGTGAGCAACTGGACGTGAATGAGATTCTCCGACGGGCGGGATTCGACGCGGAGACGAGTGTTCTGACCCGACGACAAGCGGAAGTGCTCGCGCTCCGCGAGCGCGACACCGCACAGGCGGCCATCGCGGACCGGCTGGGTACCTCGCGGGCGAACGTGTCGAGCATCGAAGCCAGCGCTCGGGAGAACATCAGCAAGGCGCGCGAAACGGTGGCGTTCGCGGAGGCGCTCCGCGCGCCGGTTCGAATCGAAGTCGAATCCGACAGCGACCTCTACGACGTTCCGTCGCGGGTGTACGAAGCGTGCGACGAGGCGGGAGTGAAGGTGAACCACGCGGCTCCCGAACTCATGAAGCGAATCAGCGACGAGGCGGGCGATGCGGTGAAGGGGCGGACGATTCGAACGGCCCTGCTCATCGGCGTGACGCACGACGGCGAGGTAACGGTCAGACGGCCGGGTCCCGAGGAGTTTTAGCGGTTCCCACGGATGCGAACGTATGGACCTCGGACTGGAGGGTAATACGGCACTGGTAACGGCGAGTTCGAGCGGCCTCGGCTTGGCGAGCGCGAAGGCGTTGGCGCGGGAAGGAGCCAACGTCGTCATCTGCGCGCGGAGCGAGGACGGACTGGCGAGCGCGGAAGAAGAAATCGCCGACCTCGGCGGCGGCGACGTGCTCGCGGTGCCGACGGACATCACCGACCCGGACGAAATCGAGGCGCTGGTCGAGGCGACCGTCGAGGAGTTCGGCGGACTCGACCACCTCGTCACCTCGGCGGGTGGACCGCCGAGCGGGCCGTTTCTCGACACCTTAGAGCGCGATTGGTACGCCGCCTACGACCTGCTGGTGATGAGCGTGGTGTGGCTGACGAAACGGGCACATCCGCACCTCGTAGAAAGCGACGCGGGAACGGTCGTGAACATCACCTCGACGAGCGTTCGGGAGGCCATCGACGGACTCGTCCTCTCGAACGCGGTTCGGCGGGGCGTCATCGGGTTGATGCAGACGCAAGCCCAGGAGTTCGCGCCCGACGTCCGCGTCAATGCCGTGCTTCCGGGCGCGCACGAAACGCCGCGGATTCAGGACCTCGTGGAGGCCGCCCTCGAACGCGGCGAGTACGACAGCTACGAGGAAGGGTTGGCGGACTGGGCGAGCGACATCCCGATGGGTCGCGTGGGCGACCCGATGGAACTCGGAGACACCGTGGCGTTCCTCTCCAGCGAGCGGGCGAGTTTCGTGAACGGCGTCGCGCTTCCCATCGACGGCGGACGACTCCGAAGCTAATGACGGCGCAACAGAACACGGTGCTCTCGTGGAGCGGCGGCAAGGACGCCGCCTACGCCCTGTTGGAACTGCCGCACGTCACCGAACTGCTCACGACGGTTTCGGAGAACGGCAGGAGCAGCATGCACGGCGTGCGCCGGGAGTTGTACGACGCGCAAGCCGAGGCGCTCGGGATTCCGATTCGATACGTCGAACTCCCGATGGAGTGTTCGAACGAGGAGTACGCCGCACGGATGGCGAGCGTGGTAGACGAGTACGAAGCGCGCGGAATCGAGCGCATCGCCTTCGCGGACCTCTATCTCGAAGATATCCGCGCGTATCGAAAAGAGCGACTGGCGGAAACGGCCATCGAGGGCTGTTGGCCGGTTTGGAATCCCGATACCGACGAGCAGATTCGGTCGTTCCTCGACGCCGGGTTCCGCGCGACGGTCGTTACGGTCGATGGCGGCACGCTCGACGCATCGTTTGCGGGACGGGAGTTGGACGAGGCGTTCCTCGCCGACCTTCCCGAAGAAGTCGACCCCTGCGGCGAAAACGGCGAGTTTCACACGTTCGTTTGGGACGGGCCGACGTTCGACTCGCCGCTCTCGGTCGACGTCGGCGAGACGGTTACCCGAGCGGTGGGTGACGGCGAGTTCCACTACTGCGATTTGTACTAAGACTCGATTTCCTGCGCGATTTCCTTCGCTTCGTCACGGGCTTTCTCGGTGCCCGCTTGCTTTTCGATGAGGACGCTCTGGACTTCCCACTCGTCACTGCCGATTCGTTTGCCGGTTCGAACCTCTGCCCCGTTCGAAATGTCCCGTGCGATGTCGGCGGCCCAATCGGGGGTTCGAATCGTGTCGAAGACGTCCGGGTCGCGGAATCGAACGTGGATGTACTCGTCCGTCGTTTCGACGGACTTGACGCGTAGCGTGTCGGCCATAGCGTGCCGGATTCGGGACGCGAATGCAGAAATCTGACGGCCGATCAAAAACGGTCGTCGTCGCGCAGTTTCGTGACGACTTCGCGCACGCGCTGGGCCTCCGATTTCGGCACGACTAGCACGCGGTCGTCGTAGGCCGCGACCACGAGGTCGTCAACGCCGACGAGGCTCACGTGTTTGTCTCCGGCCACGATATTCCCCGTGGCGTCGATGGTCAACGCGTCGCCGAGGACGACGTTCGTGGACGAATCGAACCGGTCGAACGCGTCCCACGAACCGAGGTCGTCCCACTCGAACGCGGCGGGAACGACGAAGGCGTCGTCGGTGCGCTCCATCACGGCGTAATCCACGCTCGTGGGGGATACGGCGTCGAATCCGGCGGCGGGGTCGCCGTCTTCGAGCGCGGAGACGAGGGGTTCGAGGGGGGAGTCGCGGGCGGCCCGGAGGAACGCGTCCGGCGTCCACGCGAACAGACCGGCATTCCAGTAGAAACCCTCATCGACGAAGCGTTCGGCGGTCGATTTGTCGGGTTTCTCTCTAAACTGGGAAACGTCAAAATAGCTTCCGTAATCGTGTCCCGGTTCGATATATCCGTATCCTGTCGCGGGACGAGTTGGTTCGATTCCGACCGTTACGACCCCCTCCGTTTCGACTGCAGTTGACGCGGCCCGGCGAGCGGTCGTCTCGAAGTCGCCCGTAATGTAGTGGTCGCTCGGCAAGCAGAGGAGCATGCAGTCGCCGACTTGCTCGCGGATTCGGTGCGTGGCGTAGACGAGCGCCGGACCGGTATCCTTCGGCTCGGGCTCGACGAGCACGCCTGCTTCGGGTGCGTGTTCGCGAACGAGGTCGGCGTGCGTCTCCGCGGTGCAGACGAAGATTTCGTCGGCGAAACCGGCGCGGTTCACGGTTTGGGAGAGCAACGAATCGTCTCCGAGGAGGGACAAGAACTGTTTCGGTCGGTCGCTTCGACTCGCGGGATAGAGTCGGGTACCGGTACCCCCAGCCATAATCAGTGCGACGAGCGGGCGGTCCATATCCTGCGCAGGACCCTCCGGCGTTTAAATTCCTCTCATCGGAACGTCGGGGTCGAGTTCTCGTTCGTAAAAAAAAGCGTGTTTAGGCCGCGCCGCGGGGTTCCGTTTCCGGGGTCGTCCCCTCGCGGGCTTCGGTTCGGGTGCCCTGCGCCATGAACATCATCGACACGCCGCTGACGAGGAGGTTCACGCCGAAGAGGAGGCCGACCGCCCAGACGGCGGTTGCGGGCCATCCGGCCCAGATCAGCCCCGCAATCACCAGCGCGAGAACGCCGCTCACGACGAGTGCGCCCCAGCCCCGGTTGCCGCGGGCCTGGAACCCCATGACGATTTCGAGGACGCCATCGACGACGAGGAACGCGACCAGCAGGATGGTCAGCGTCGTCAGTCCGATGACCGGGTTCGCCAGGAGCGAAATTCCGGCGATGGCGTAGATGACCGCGAGCAGTCCCTGCACGAAGAACCGCTTCCAGCCACCCGAGAAGGCGCGTGCGATGTGAACCAGCGCCCCGACGACCAGCAACGCTCCGAGTAGAATCGATAGCGAAACACCGGCCGCGAACGGCGCTAAGATGGCGAGTACGCCGATTACGGCGATAATAGCCCCGGCCCCCATCGAAGCACGCCACGATTGTTCGGTGGTCTCCGATACCATTTCCGCACCGCTTTGTACTTCAGTGCTCATTTGAACTTCACCGAATACATATTCGATAGCTAACCATATAAATTGTGTTGGCTATTTGAAGGAAGTTCCAAGCGCCAGACCTATTTCGCCTGATTGAAAGAGTTAGAAGCGTTTTGTCCGCCGAATCCGAACCCATAGAATATGGCAGAACTTTTAATTATCTGGTAAACACCACATCTTTTCGGGTCCCGATTTCGACTTTTCCCCTGCTATCTGACCGTTTCAACGTAGCCTTTGATTCCGAAATCGAACCGTCCGTTCAACGGCCGTCGCATCATCGGTCGTCTCACCACGTCTCGATGGTCCCTTCGCGGATGTCTTCGACACATCCCTCGCACGCGGGATGGTCCGGGTCGAAACACTTCGGCCGTCCCTCCTGGTCTATCGGCGCTGCCCGACGGTCGACGTGCCTTCGGCAGACGATTTTGGCCCGGCCGTGTTCGTCCCGCGGCAAATCGGCGAGGACGGTATCGTGAGCGTTCCGGTACGCATCCTTCGCCTCCTCTATCTGGCGGTTCGCCGATTGACGGGTTTCGGCGTACTTCTTTCCCACCTTCCGGAGTTTGACGCGGAGGAAACGGTCGAGGCGGTCGTCCATACCTCCCTCTTGGTGGTGGGGGAATGAAAGGTTAACCCGATTCGGTGGAGCAAAACAACCGCCGAGAGGAAGACGGTGAGTTCGTGACGGTTGAAATCCCACCAATAGCGCGTCTAGCGGCCCGAACGAGCCGTTTTCACTTCCGCTCTGCTCCCACGTAACCTTTTATACTATTGCGAACCAACCACGGCATGTCTCCCATAGAAAACGAAGTGGAGACGGAGCAACCATGACCGATGTGCGACAGCACGCAGAGGAAATACACGAACAGTTCTCCGACCATCTCGACGTGACCGTAGACGACGTAGCCTCGCGTCTCGACAGCCTCGTCAACGAGTACAAAGTGCCGATGGAGGAGGCGCGACGAAGCGTCACCAGCCATTATCTCGACGAAGCCGGATTGGAACGCGACGACATTCGAACCGGCGGGACCAGCGACGTGAACGTCGAGGACATCGAAACCGACGAAGAGTGGGTGAACCTCACCGCGAAGGTCGTCGACCTTTGGGAACCGCGAAGCGACGCCGTGGGCCAGGTCGGCCTCCTCGGCGACGAGACGGGCACCATCAAGTTCACCAAATGGGCCAAATCCGACCTCCCCGAACTGGAGGAAGGGACGGTCTACTCGCTCGGTAACGTCGTTACGGACGAGTATCAGGGCCGCTATTCGGTGAAACTCAACCGCACGACCACCATCGAGGAACTCGACGCCGACATCGAGGTCGGCGACAACAGCACCGAGATGGAGGGCGCGCTGGTGGACATCCAGTCCGGCAGCGGGCTCATCAAGCGGTGTCCGAAGGAAGACTGCACGCGCGTCCTGCAAAACGGCCGCTGTTCGGAGCACGGCGAGCAGGAAGGCGAATTCGACCTCCGAATCAAGGGCGTCTTGGACGACGGTCTCGACGTACACGAGGTCATCTTCAATCAGGAATCGACCGAGAACCTGACCGGCATCGAACTGGAGGAAGCGAAGCAGATGGCGATGGACGCGCTCGACACGACGGTCGTGGCCGACGAGATGCGCGAGAAGACGCTCGGTCACTACTACCGCGTGACGGGACCGACGATGGGTCGGTACCTGCTCGCGAACGACGTCGAGCTGCTCTCCGGGCCGGTGGATGCCGAAGCGGCGCTTATCAAAGCGAGGTCGATGTAACATGAGCAACGCACCAACACGAGAGGTCGCACGCCGCACCTTCGCGGCGGAGTTCAACGACGCGAGTTACACGTTCAAAGAGTCGGACGACGAGCGCGCACCGGTCTACTTGCTCCTCCCCACGGGCGAGCGAGCGAACCGAGTCTTCGTTGTCGGAACGCTGACCGAGAAGGAAGACGTCGGTGAGGACAGCGAATACTGGCGCGGACGGGTCGTGGACCCGAACGGGGACACGTTCTTCGTCTACGCCGGGCAGTACCAGCCGGACGCCGCGGCCATGCTTCGAGAACTCGAAGCACCGGCCTACGTCGCCATCGCCGGGAAACCCCGGACGTTCGAGATGGACGACGGGACGGTGAACGTCTCGCTTCGACCGGAGTCCATCACCGTGGTGGACGAATCGACGCGGGACCGCTGGGTGGTCGAAACCGCCGAGCGAACCCTCGAACGCATCGAGGCGTTCGACGACGAGACGAACCGCTACGCCGCGATGGCAAAAGAGGAGTACGAGCGACCCATCGACACCTACCGCGACAACGCGATTCGGGCGCTCGAAAGCCTCGCCACCGTCGATGGAGCGGGTGACGACGGCGGCGACGAAGCGGACGAGGGAGCGGCTACCGAGGGCGAAACGACGCCACAGTAGCGAACTCCACGAGCACCCTTTCGACCGCGGATACGATTTCGAAGGGGCCGGGTAGACGACGCGAAGAGCGACGGCTCTCGATTACGGACGAAACGAGCGGAGATAAAACCGACACCACACCGACCCATGCCCGACGAACGAACCTCACCGAGCGGTGATTGGCGGGACGTGTACGCGGAGATGGGGGCGGACACGTCGGCGGAAGGACCGGTTCACCCGTGCCCGAAATGCGGTGCGGAGTCCGCGTGCGTCTTTCATCGCGTGTTCGAGTGCGAGGAACACGGCGTGTGGGCGCTCGACAGAACTGGGAAGCCGCGAATCGGGACGGCGACGGACTCGAATCGGACGATGGCCGATTAGTCGAGGGGTTCGGAGAGCGCGTTCGAGACGCGCTCTTCGAGCAAGCCGGACCACACCAGCGTCTCGGCCGCTGAAATGTCCTCGTGGATGGGGCGGTCCTCGACGAGCGGCGGGACGACTTCGCGGACAGCCTCGTAGGCGGCCGCGGTACCGACACCGTGGGCGAGGTCGTCGGAGACGAACTCCGCGGCTTGCGCGCCGCAGAGGAGTTCGATACCGACGATGGAAAGCGCGTTCGCCACTGCACGGCGAGCGTTGTACGCGCTCTGGGCGCTCATGCTCACGTGGTCCTCCTGATTCCCGCTGACGGGTGTGTTGTCCATCGAGGCGCGACCGATGGAGCGGTTTTCGTTCAACAGCGCGGCAGCGGTGTACTGGGCGATCATGTAGCCCGAGCGCAGCCCGCTGTGTTCGGTGAGGAACGGCGGCAGGTGTGGTTCCTGCGTGTTCGGGTTGAGCATGCGGTCCACCCGGCGTTCCGAGATGGCCGCGAGTTCCGTGACGGCGTTCGTCAGGTAGTCGAGCGGGAGCGCGAGCGGGTCGCCGTGGAAGTTGCCGCCGGAGAGGACAGCCGCGTCGCCCGCACCGCTGGCCCGACTGTTTACCGTATCTGCGGGGAAGATGAGCGGATTGTCGGTCGCGCTGTTGAGTTCGATTTCGACGACGCCGCGGAGGTGGGCAACGGCGTCCCGGACCGCACCGTGGACTTGCGGCAGGCAACGAAGCGAGTAGGCGTCCTGCACGCGGTCGCAGTTGCGATGGGACTCGACGATTTCGGAGTCGGCGGTGAGGCGCTTTACGTTCCGCGCGCTCTTCGCGTGGCCGTCGTGAGGACGGACGTCGGCGATTACGGGGTCGGCGGAGGCGGTGGTTCCCATCGTCACCTCGGTCGTTAGCGCCCCGGCGACGTCGGCCGCTCGAATCGCTCGTTCGGCGTCGCGCACGGCGAGGGCGGCGAGACCGACAGAGAGCTGCGTGCCGTTGATGAGCGCCAACCCCTCCTTGGCCGCGAGCGTCACCGGTTCGAGTCCGGCGGTTTCGAGCGCGTCGGCACCGTCGAGTCGTTCGCCGTCCACCGTTGCGGTTCCCTCGCCCATGATGACCAGCGCGAGGTGCGCGAGCGGCGCGAGGTCGCCGCTCGCGCCGAGGCTGCCGCGCGATTTGACGACCGGATGGACGCCCTCGTTCAGCATCGTGACGAGTTGGTCCACGACGAGTTCGCGGATGCCGGAGTAGCCCTTGACGAGCGCGTTGACCCGGCCGAGCATCATGGCCCGGACCTCCTCGCGGCGCAGTTCCCTGCCCGCACCCGCGGCGTGGCTCCTGATGAGGTTGGTCTGGAGCGTCTCGATGTCCTCGCGCGGGATTCGTTCGTCCACGAGTTCGCCGAAGCCGGTGTTGACGCCGTAGACGGCCTCGCCGCTCTCGACGACCTGTTCGACGCGTTTCCGTGCGGTTCTGACCCGTTCGCGGACGTCCTCGGGGACGAAGACGGTCGCGTCGTCGCGCGCGACGCGTTCGACGTCCTCGGGCGTTAGCGATTCGCCGTCGATTTCGATTTCACTCATGATGGACCACCTCGCCGTTCTTCAGCACCGTCTCGACCGTGTTCACGCCGAAGTTGTACGGGACGTGAACGTAGCTCGGTGCGTCGATGACCGCGATGTCGGCCGGGGTACCCGGTTGAAGCGTCCCGGTTCCGTCTCCGATATCGAGCGCCATCGCGGCGTGTTTCGTCCCGGCGACCAGCGCCTCGGCGGGCGTCATGCCCATCTCCACGCAGGCGAGCGACGAGGCGAAGCCCATGCTCTGGGAGTGGCAGTTCGGGTTGAAGTCCGTCGCTATCGCCACCGGTGCGCCCGCATCGAGGAACGCGCGGGCGTCGGCGAACTCCGCGCCGAGGCCGAAGGCGGTTCCCGGCAGGAGGACGGGGACGACACCGGCGTCGGTCAGGGCGGCGATGTCGTCGTCCGTCGCGTAGAGAAGGTGGTCCGCGCTCGTCGCCCCGAGATTCGCGGCGAGTTGCGAACCGCCGATGTGCGCGAGTTCCTCGGCGTGGACCTTCGGGGTCAATCCCTGCTCCTCGCCGGTTTTCAGGACGCGGCGGGACTGCGGGACTGTGAAGACGCCTTCCTCGCAAAACACGTCGCAGAACTCCGCGATACCCTGTTCCACGACGGCCGGAATCTGTTTCTCGACGACTTCATCCACGTAGTCGTCCGCGTCCCGGCCTTCCGGAATCGCGTGGGCCCCCATGAAGGTCGGGACGACATCGACCGCGTGGTGGTCGTCGGCCCGAGCGATGACGTCGAGCATTCTGAGTTCGGTTTCGGTGTCCAGCCCGTAGCCGGATTTCACCTCGACCGTCGTCGTCCCGTGGGCGAGCATCGTATCGAGGTGCGAGAGCAGGTTCGAGAGGAGTTCCTCGTCGCTCGCCTTCCGCACCGCGCGGACGGTTCGGAGGATACCGCCGCCGTCCGCGAGGATTTCCCCATACGTCTTCCCCTGCAGTTTCGCCTCGAACTCGTCCGAGCGGTCCCCGGCGAACAGCGCGTGGGTGTGCGGGTCAACGAACCCCGGAATCACCGCTTTGCCGCTCGCATCGACGACGTGGGTCGCGTTCTCCGGCGGGAACTCGCGGGTGACGGGACCCGTCGCGCCGATACGCGCGACATCGCCGTCAACCACCGCGATTGCGGCGTCCTCGTAGATTCCGAGGGACCCGTCGTCTTCGACCGTGACGACCTGTTTCGCGTCGTGGACGACGGCGGTGAGGTCGTTTTCGTTCGGTTCCGAGTCGGTCATTGGCCACCTCCGACGGCGGAGAGGAAGTGGGCAATCGCCCGCGCACCGGCGTTCACCGTTCGGTCGTCGCGGTCGAGCGACGGGGCGCATTCCACGACTTCGAAACCAGCAACGCGGTCGTCGCTGGCGGCGAGCCTGAGCATGCGGAACAGTTCGCGGGGGGAGATGCCGCCCGGCGTCGGCGCGCTGACGCCGGGTGCGAACGCGGCGTCGAGCACGTCCAAATCGACGCTCACGTATATCGCGTCAACGTCGTCCAGCGACTCCAGCGCGGTGTCGATGGCGGAGACGGCATCGTCGCCGACCTCTTCGGCCGTGACGACTTCGCCGCCCGATTCCCGGACGGTATCGGCGTACCTCGAACTCGTCTCGAAGTGGCGCGCGCCGACGCAGGCGTAGGCGTCGAGGCCCGCGTCGAACAGCTGACGGTACGGCGTGCCGCTGGTCGGGTCGTCGCGCACTTCGCGCACGTCGAGATGCGCGTCGAAGTTGACGACGCCGAGCGAACCATCTTCGAGGAGCGGTGCGGCGTTCGGATAGGTGAAGGAGTTGTCGCCGCCGAGGAAGACGGGGAGCGCGTCGGCGTCGTGGAGTCGGTTCGTGAGGATGCGGGCCTCCTGCTGGAGCAGTCGAGTCGTGACCTCGTTCGGTTCGTCCGAGTCGAGCATGAGCATCAGGTCGCCAGCGTCGCCGACGTTGCCGACCGGTCCGGCGTCGAAGTGGTGGGTTTTCACACCGGCGAGGCTCTCGCGGAGCGCCGCCGGGCCGTCCGCCGCGCCTTTTCGGCCGATGACGGCGTGGTCGAACGGTTCGCCGAGGAGTACCGCGTCGAACTCGGAAAGGCGGTCGTCGTCCAGTTCCGAGATGGGTTCTACGACGTCGCCGAACTGTTCGTCGTTCGGATCGGACGACGTGCCGCGCCATTCGGACGGTGGGTTCAGTCCGGTCATGGTCGATCACGCATTGGAACCGCGACGTTCGATTTCTCGGCCTGTTCTATCGCCTCGTCGTAGCCCGCGTCGGCGTGGCGAATCACGCCCATTCCCGGGTCGGTGGTGAACACGCGGCGGGCCTTCTCGGCGGCCAACTCGGAGCCGTCGAGGACGACGTGGTTGTTCGCGTGAAGCGCGTTGCCGATGCCGACGCCGCCGCCGTCGTGGACGGACACGATGTCCGCGCCCGCCGCGCAGTTGAGCAGGGCGTTGAGAATCGGCCAGTCGGCGATGGCGTCCGAGTCGTCGCGCATGGCTTCCGTCTCGCGGTTGGGGCTGGCGACGGACCCGGCGTCGAGGTGATCGCGGGTGACGACGATGGGGGCCTCGATTTCACCGTCCGCGACGAGTTCGTTGATTCGGAGGGCGAAGCGAGCGCGTTCGGTGAGGACGTCTTCGCCTCCGGCGGCAGGGCCGCCTCCGTTTCGATGCTCCTCCGGAGCATCGCCCGTAGCGTAGCCGAGCCAACAGACCCGCGAGGGAAGTCCCTGAAACTCGACCTGCTCCTGTGCGAGGTCTATCCAGCGGTGCAGTTGCTCCTTCTCGGGGAATAGGTCCACGACGGCCTCGTCGGTGCGGTGGATGTCCTCGGGGTTGCCGGAGAGCGCGGCCCAGCGGAAAGGACCCTTGCCCTGACAGAACAGCGGGCGGATGTAGGCGGGGACGAATCCGGGGAAGTCGAACGCGTGTTGCATGTCGCGGTGTTCTTTCACCTGTCCGCGGATGTTGTTACCGTACTCGAAGGCGATAGCACCCGCGTCCTGAATGTCGAGGATGCCTCGGACGTGGCGAGCCATCGTGTCCAGACTCTCCTCGACGTACGTTTCGGGGTCTTCCTCGCGGAGGTGGTCGGCTTCTTCGACGGAATAGCCCGACGGATAGTAGCCCTCCAGTTCGTCGTGGGCGCTCGTCTGGTCGGTGATGACGTCCGGGACGAATCCCCTGTCGAGCATCCCCTCCAGCATGTCGGCGGCGTTGATGTGGACGCCGACGGAGTACGGTTCGCCGTTCTCGGCGGCTTCCGTCGCCTTCTCGATGGCGTCGTCCAAGTCGTCGGTCTTTTCCATGCAGTAGCCGGTTTCGATGCGGCGGTCGATTCGGTCCTCGTCCACCTCGGCCGCGATACAGACGCCGTGGTTCATCGTGACGGCGAGGGGTTGGGCACCGCCCATCCCGCCGAGACCGCCCGTGACGACGATTTTGCCGGAGAGGTCGCCGTCGTAGTGCTCGTCCGCGAGGGCCGCCAGCGTCTCGTAGGTCCCCTGAATGATTCCCTGCGTACCGATGTAGGCCCACGACCCCGCCGTCATCTGACCGTACATGATGAGGCCCTTCGCTTCGAGTTCGTGGAAGTGCTCCCAGTCGTCCCACTTGCCGACGAGGTTGGAGTTAGCGATGAGGACGCGGGGGGCGCGTTCGTGCGTCGTGAATCGCCCGACGGGTTTGCCGGACTGGACGAGCAGCGTCTCGTCGTCGTCCAATTCGCGCAGTTCGGCCATGATGGCGTCGTAGGCGTCCCACGAGCGGGCCGCCCGCCCCGTCCCGCCGTAGACGACGAGTTCCTTGGGGTTCTCGCCGACGTCCGGGTCGAGGTTGTTGTTCAGCATGCGGAGGGCCGCCTCCTGCCGCCAGCCCTTGCACTCGATGTCCGTCCCGGTGGGCGCACCCTGATAGTCGCGCCACTGGGCGCTCGGGTCGCCGATGTCGTGATCGGGGTCCGATGAGTCGTTCATGCGGTTTCTAGCTTGTAGTATGCACGCGAGGCGCAAATACCCACGACCCTCCTCTCGGAGGGTTCTTTAAATATTTCCGGCGAGAATTCCCGGTGATGCACGAGGTCGTAATGCGAATCGAACAGCCGAGCGTTCCGGCGGAAGCGACGGCGGGAACCGAGACGGCGGTCGAGTTGTGGTGTAACGACCACTGCGACCTGTTGCACCTCAGCGGCCCGGACGGGGAAGCCGTCCTCGAACGCATCGAACGGCTCGTCGGCGTGCAGGAACTACTGGTCGAGGGCGACGAACGGGTGGCGATGACCGAAGCGTGTCTGAAAGAGCACGAATCCGACACCGTGGAGTCGTTTCTCGCCCGCCACAACTGCCTGCTCGTCCCGCCGTTGCGGTACGTCGCCGGTGAGAAGTGGTGTCGGATACTGGCGCTCGATTCGGCGAACCTGACAGCGCTGTACCGCGACCTCGTAACGACGTTTCCGGTGACGATAGAATCGAAGCGCGAAATCAGGGCTGTTTCGGGTGACAGACCGCTTCTCACGCCGGAAACCGCGTTACCCGACCTTTCGTCGCGTCAGCAGGAGGCGTTGGTGTTGGCGGTCGAGATGGGGTACTATCGGATTCCGCGCGAGACCACGACGAGCGAAATCGCGGCGGAGATGGGCGTCGAGCGGCGGACGCTGGAGGAGCACCTGCGACGGGCGGAGAACAAGATAGTCGGCGGAATGGTGTCGTTCTACGGCGGCCGTGGCAACGTCTGACGAAACCTTAAGTAGCGCCACGGTGCTAATATACGCTAGGATGGGCAACAAAAACAAGACGATTTCCTTCCGGGTGAACGAGGACGCGTTCGAAACCCTGCGGGAGATCGCCGAAAAGCGCGACATCTCGCTGTCGGCAGTGTTCCGCGACTACGTGGATCTGCTGGTCGCCCATGACGGGAAAGTCAAAGTCGTTCCGGAAAATCAGATCGGGGAGGAAAGCGACGAGAGTTCGTTCCCGCCGAAAGTCGAGGTCCCGAAGAGCTTCGTCCGCGAACACGAGCGCCTCGAACTGGAAGCCGAACACCTCCGCGAACAGCTACAGGAACACAAGGAGTACGTCCGCCACCTCCAGACGAAGGTCGGCGACGAGGAAGACGAGGAAGTCATCCAACTGGAGGAGTTGGACGACGAACTGGAGAGCGACGAACCGTTCCGATTGGGATAGTTGGGTTCCGAACTCAGCCCGACAGCGAGTGTTTCTTCTGCCGCGACCGTGATTCCATCGAGTCGTCGCCCTCGACGCGGGCGAGTTCCTCGACGGCTTCGAGCGTCCGAACCGAGTCGTCCAAAAAGGAGAGGATGTCGCCCGGATAGGCGTACACCAGATAGTCGTCGGTCATCACGTCCACGATGGCGTCGGGGCCGAGGCCGCCCTCCCGGAGTTCGAGGAGGTAACGCATGAACTTCCGCTCCGGGCAGCCACAGTAGGGGTTGCTCTGGCAGTCACAATCCAGAAAGTCCTCGGCGAAGTCGAGCACGCGGTCCCGCGTCGCCTCGTCGAGTTTCTGGAGACCGTCGCCCTGAAACAGGATGTCGAGGGTCGCGCCCTTGAACGCCCCTTTCGGGATGTTCGTCTCCAGTTGCGAGGAGATCTGCCGATGGTTTTTGACGTAGATTTTGTCCGTGATAGCCACGCTTGTTGGATTTCTATTCGGTGAGTTCGGATAAGGGTGTCGTCAACGAAGGGGAAACGCGGACGATACCGTATCGGCAGTACGTGTGGAAACAGTGAAAACGGCGATAACAGCGGCGAATACGACGACAACAGCGACGACCGCGGTGACAACAGCGATGGACACGACGACAGTTGCTAGGGAAAATGACCGCACCGCATTCGGGCGGTTCGCGCGGGTTGCGCGAACCGTCCTCGGGGTCCCCATTCCTCCCCGGGCATACGGACAGGTCGCGCGGATGGCGCGACCTGTCCGAATCGCGCGTCCTGAAAGCGGGTGAGAAAATGCGAGAAACGGGAGAAAATCAGCTTCGGCTGCTTCGGTTCAGTGTTCGCGCGTGACGACGAACTCGGCGAAGTCGCGCAAGTAGTCCAGTGCGGCGGAATCGGGTGCGTCAACTCTATCGAGGGCGGCCAGCGCCGCGTCGGACTGTTTGTGCGCGAGTTCGTTGGCCTCCGCCGCGCTGAGGTCGGTCACTTGGACGATGGAGGGGCGGCCGATTTCCTCGTCTTGGCCAGTGGGCTTGCCGAGGTCGTCGGGGTCCGCCGTGGCGTCGAGCACGTCGTCCCGGATCTGGAAGGCGATGCCGACGCGCTCGGCGTACTCGCCGAAGGCGTCGATAGTTTCCGGGTCGGCGTCGGCCGCGATGGCACCGAGTTCGGCGGCGGCACGAAACAGCGCGCCCGTCTTCCGGCGGGCGAGTTCCATGTACTCGGACTGGTTCGACGGCGTGGCGACGAGTTCAGACGCCTCGCCCATCCCGAGTTCAATCATCGACTCCGCGACGACTTCCATCGCGCGGGGGTCCGAGGAAAACAGTTCGAACGCCTCGCCGAGCATCCCGTCGCTGGCGATGATGGCCCGGCCGTAACCGTACTCAGCCCACGCGCTCTCCGTCCCGCGCCGCACGTCCGACCGGTCGATGATGTCGTCCACGACGAGCGACGCGTCGTGAACCAGTTCGATACCGACGCCGAAATCGACTGCGTTCTCGGCATCGCCACCCGCGGCCTCACAGGCCAGCATGGCGACGGTCGGCCGAACCCGTTTGCCACCCGAGAGTGCCGTGTGGGCCAACTGCTCCGACAGTTCGCGTGGTTCGACCCGCTCGACGACCTCCTCCAACCGGTCTTCGACGAGCGTCCTGCGGGCCATCAGGTACTCCATTCGTCTGTGCTTCAGGACGGCGGACGCAAATACGTGACGGGTTCAGTCCGCTGTCATCACCGCCCGAACCGACAGAAACGTCGGTTCGCGTGAGACGCGTTCGAACGCTCTCGCTCGTCGGTCATACACCGGACTCCGAAGCGGAAAAGAAAACGGTCGTTATTCGAACTGCTCGATGAGTTCCGGCACCACGTCGAACAGGTCGCCGACGATACCGTAGTCGGCGATGTCGAAGATGGGCGCGTTCGGGTCGTTGTTGATGGCGATGATGGTGTCCGACCCCTTCATCCCGGCGACGTGCTGAACCGCACCGGAGATACCGATAGCGAGGTACACCGTCGGCGTCACCTGCGAACCGGACTGGCCGACCTGTCGGTTCTTCGGGAGCCAGCCGTTGTCCACGATGGGACGCGACGACGAGAGCGTCGCGCCGGTCGCTTCCACGAGGTCCTCGATGAGCGGGAGGTTGTCCTCCTCCTCGATACCGCGACCGATGCTGACGAGGAACTCAGCCTCGCTGATGTCCACGTCGCCAGCGCCGACTTCCTCGAAACCGGTGACCGTCGAGCGAATGGCATCCTCGTCGGGGTCGAAGTCGAACGCGGACACGTCGGCTTCACCGACGCCCTCCGCTTCCGGCCACTCCGCGCCACGGGTCGTGAGGGCGAACTGGTCCCCTTCGACTTCGACCGTGGTCTCGACTTTCGACCCGTACATCTCGCGCGTCGCCGTGAGCACGCCATCGTACTCGAAGCCGATGACGTCGGTTACGAGCGGCAGGTCGAGGCTGTTGGCGACCGCGGGCGCGTAGTCGAGTCCGTTCACGCTGTTGGGCATGAGGACGAACGTCGGTTCGAGGTCGGCGAACAGCGCCTCGATGGCCTGCGCGTACACGTCGTGGTTGAACTCCTCGCCGTATTCGACGGTGTGAATCGTGTCCACACCGTCGCGGTTCAGCGTGTCGGCGTAAGAATCGACGTCGCCGCTGATGACGGCGAGGTGCAGGTCGCCGCCCGCGTCGTCGGCGAGTTCGCGCCCGGCGGAGATGACTTCGAAGCTCTCGTCGCGGAGTTCGCCGCGGCGGTGTTCCGTGACCGCGAGGACGTCGCTCATTGGACGACCCCCTTCTCGCGGAGAACGTCAGCAAGTTTCCCGGCCGTCTCCCCGGCGTCACCTTCGAATATTTCCGCGTCGCTCTCGCTCTCGGGTTCGTACATGTCCGTCAGTTTCAGGTCGCTCTCAACGGCGTCGGCGTCGAGGCCGAGGTCGTCGAGCGTCTTGGGCGCGATTTCCTTCGACTGTGCCTGTCGGATGCCGCGCAGACTGGCGTATCGCGGTTCGTTGATACCCGTCTGGATGGTCAGCACGGCGGGGAGTTCGATGTCCGTCAACTCCTCGACGCCGCCCTCGAGTTCGCGGTGGACGTGTGCGACGCCTTCGTCGGCGTCCAGGTCGAGCGCGTTGACGACCGCACCCCACTCGAAGTCGATCTCGTCCGCGAGTGCAACGCCGGTCGCACCGAACGCGTCATCTCCGGCTTGCACACCGGTCAGCACGAGGTCCGGGTCCTCCTCCGCGACGACGGCGGAGAGGATTTTGGTTTTCGTCTCCACGTCGAGCAGGTCGGGGTCTTCGAGCGCCTCGTCCCACACGCGAATCGAGCGGTCAGCGCCTTTGGCGAGCGCCATCCGAATCGTCTCCTCGGCGCGTTCCGGGCCGATGGTGACGGTCACCACTTCGTCGGCGACTCCCGCTTCGTTCAACTGGACGCCTTCCTCGACGGCGTAGTCGTCCCACTCGTTCAGGTCATATTCGAGGTAGCGGTCGTCTACCTCGGTCCCGTCCACTTCGAAGTCATCCGCGAGTTCGGCGACTTCTTTTACCGTTACAAGGACCTTCATAATCAATTCCTTTCCGGGTAGTGGGTAAACGTTTTCGAAACGCTCGACAATGCACGTGCCGTACTAATCGGGAATCTTACCAATTCCGGCGTTCGAGCGCTTACTCGTCGTCGAAGTCGGTCACGTCCTCGCCGGGAAGCGTGATGAGGTTCTCCCGACCGATACGGAGTTTGTCGATTCGGTCGGAATCACTCATCGCCGAGAGGAGTTGGGACACCTTCGCGTTCGACCAGTTCGTCTCCTTGACGATGGTCGCCTGTTTCATCCGACCGCCGTTCCGTTTCAGTAGATGCTCGACGCGCTCCTCGTCGGAGAGGAGTTCGAGGTTCGGTTCGTCGTCTTCCGGTTCGGGGTCGGGGTCAGGTGTCGTCGATGGGATGGGTTCCTCGTCCGTGTGTTCGGAATCGGTTCCCGGTCCGTCCCCATCTCGTTGGGTGAACGCGTAGACGCCAGCACCGACGATTCCCACGAGGATCACGAATCCGGCGATATACGCCAATAGTGGAGTCGATTGCTCGACCGGGCGGGAATCTTCGGCGTACGTCACTCGAATAAAGCGACCACCGCCGGTCGGGGAACGAATCGTCATCGGGCCACTGAGGGTAATCGTCCCGTTGTTGTGACCGAAATTCGAGTTTTGAATCTCGTACTCGTCGGGGGAGTGAATGAAGAGATTTTGGTTCGCGGACAGCGAACGGAACCACGTGGACTCCCCGTCGTCGAGCAAGAACGCGTCCCCGAGATAGATTTTATCGCCGTTCACACGGGTGAAATTCGTCCAGATGAACGAGAGAGTCAGCATACCGGTTTCGTTGCTCACGGTGTAATCGCGGTTGACGCTCCGTATTTTCATCTCGCGACCGGTTTCGGCCTGTTCGCGTTTTGCGATTTCTCGGAACGTTTCCGCCGAAAAGCCGACACTGCTGTCGCCTTGCTTGAAATCACGCCCCAAGCGCTTGAACGCCTCCGTTTCGTTTTCGTCGTGGAGCGAGAAATCCATCGAAACGTTCCAGTGAGCGTCGCCATTGGCCCGTGGCGTAATCTGTATCGTCGTCCCGTTCGTCGGCGTTTCGTTGACCGCACTGCGGTCTCCCACTACGAAATCGGTAGCAGCCGGATGAGTCTGCACATCACCCGCCGCAAGGGCGGTTCCCGAGGCTAAAAGGGAAAGGAGGACCACGAGGAGGGCGAAATGTGACCGCATATCCCACTGTGGTTAAGCAGACAAGAAAATACTTTCCATCTATGCGATAAAAGGTCAGGGGACGATTTAAAAGGTCTCGCGCGATTTCGTCCGGTCATCGAATAACGCGGAATCCCGTACGTATTTTAATGAGTAGTTACGTAATCAACGATATGAGCCGGGTGTCCTCTATCCTACTAGTAGCCCTCCTCCTCTTCTGTTCGCCTGCCGCTGCGTTCGGAGTCGGCTCGCAACCCGCATCTTCGACGCAGCCGAGTGCGAACAATCCCGCGAAACCGCCGGGGTTCAACGAGACATCCTCCCACCTGAGCCTCGGAACGCCGGAACGGAGCGAGACGTACACCTCATCACTGAGCCTCAGCACCACGCTCGAAATGGACAGGAACAAGGTTCAGTCGCAGCAGAAGATGTACACGCTCGACGAGAAACTATCGAATGCGGACGACGATGAGGAGAGATACCAGCTCCTTACTCGGTTTAGAACCGATCTCGAATTGGAACTATCGTCGCTAAAAAACAAAGAACGGAGCGCGAGCAAGCAGTTCAACAATCAGGAGATTGGAGTACGCGAATATGTTGAACGGCTTGCCATGCTCGATAGCAGGGCGGACGATGTAAACCGCGCGATCGATCACATGAAAACGAAGGGGAAAAGCGTCATCCAATTCGCGCCACACGAGTACGAACTTCGAGCGGATTTGATACCCCTCCGTGGAGAGGTTCGCAACAACGTGGTCGAAAGCGTTCGCAGTGGAACCGGTTCGAAGTACGTCTACGTAGCGACGACGAGCGATGGAACCGTGTTGTCGACCGTACTCGGAAACAAATACGTTCGAGAAGCGTATCGATCCGATTACCGAAACAGCAGTTTGGATAGTTACCTCACGGGGCGGGAGAAGACCAATATCACAGTGAACAGCTATCCGTGGGTAAAAGAGAAGAATCCCGGAACGTCTTCGAACATACAGTACAAGAAAGGCGTGTCGGAAACCAAGATGGTATATCCACAGGGCGTCATCACGGCGTATCTCGACAGCGGGACGGAGAAAATCTATCGAGAGATACAGTACAAGCTCCTCACCGGAGACAACCACACACCCTACGGCACGGCCATACGGAACAACAGCACCGATCTCCACCTCGCCGTCAATCGAACGTATCCGGGCGGACCACTGCGGATAAACCTGACCGACGCGAACGGTGACCCGGTTCGAGCCACTATCGAAATCGGGGAAAACGAGGTCGGAGAGACCGATTCAGACGGAATTCTGTTAACGGTTTCCCCGCGGCGGACGTTCACCGTCTCGGCGAGACACGGCTCCGAGAGGGTAAACGTAACAGTAACCCCGTACGGTGTTACCCGAACGAACGCGACGAACGGGCCGCCGCAAGACATCGCCGGGTAGGGCCAAGGTTGAAATACCAACACCGAACCACTCCTCGGCGTGTCGAATCGCGCGCTCTCACCCGTCGTCGCAACCGTCCTCCTTCTCGTCGTTACGCTCGTTGTAGCAGGAACAATCGGAGCTGTTGCGGTACATTCACTGTCGCTGGAGGCACCGAAGCACGCCGCCATCGGAGTGTCCGCCAGTGCGACGACGAATCGAGTGACGTTCACGCATCGCGCGGGAGAATCACTCGACGTCGATGAACTCGATATCGAGATTAGCGTGAACGGCGAGCCATTGAAGGAGCAGCCACCGGTCCCGTTTTTTTCGGCGGACGGATTTCGGGCGGGGCCGACGGGACCGTTCAACAGCGCGGCGGATTCGACGTGGAGCGCCGGGGAGGTCGCAAGTCTCGAACTGGCTGGAACGAACGCGCCGCTGCTCGAATCGGGAGACGAGATAGACGTTCGAATCGTGGAGAACGAGACGCTGATCGCCGAAATCGAAACGACCGTGCGGTGACATCGGGGTTCCCCGTTTTCGTACCGTCGTGCCTATTATTTCCGCGCCGTTCTCGGGGTTTTATTTCTCTGGCACGCGCGCGACGGTCGTGATGGCGATATCGGGGTCGTACGTCGGTCCCATCTCCCGGTGGCGGATGTCCTCGTATCCCGCCTCTCGGAACATCCGGTCCGCCTCCTCGCGGTCGTAAAAGAGCATGATGGTGTCCGCGACTTTCTGCATGATGCTCGTTCCGGGGTAGTTCGGACCGACGACCAAGACCTCCCCACCGGGTTTCGTGACGCGACGGATGTCTCGGAGAGTTTCGACGGGTTCGGGCCAGTACTCGATGGACCCGGACGACCAGACGATATCGAAGGAGTCGTCTGTGAACGGCAACCGTTCGGCGTCGCCGCGATAGAAGCTCACGGGGTCGTATTTGCCGAGTTTTGCCCACGCCTTTTCGAGTTGATGGACGCTCTGGTCGAGACCGTGCACGTTCTCGGTGTGTTGGAGCAGTCCTTCGGTTCCGAACCCGGTGCCACAGCCGACATCGAGTACCGTATCATCCTCGTCGATGTCGAGCATCGACAGGGCCTCGTCACGCATCTCCTCGTCCCAGATGAACGGATTCACTTGGTCGTACACCTTCGAGAGGTACTTGTAGAAGATTCGTGCTCGACGTTTGTCTTCGAGGATACCCATTATCCGGCGGTTGGGACCGAGCGATGATGAATCCCCACCATTTTCGCCCGTGGAGGGGTCGAGATGGTTCCGCAAGTAGTTTATAGCCACTCGCGCAACCTTCCGCGTGATTACAGTATATGCCGAGGCCAGAGGTTCTCGAACGAATAAAGGAGGCCGAAACGGAGGCTGACGACATCGTTGCGGACGCTAAGGAAGCCCGCGAAGAGCGGATTTCCGAGGCGCGCACGAAAGCGGAGGAAATCCGCTCGGAAGCCCACGAAGAGGCCGAAGAACTGGAGCAGAGAAAACTCGAAAACGCACGGGACGACATCGAATCCAAGCGCAAAAAGCTCCTCGCGGAGGGCGAGGAGGAGCGCGAAACACTCGAAACGCGCGCCGAGGAAAACGTCGATGACGCGATAGAGTTCGTCCTCGACAGGTTCAGGGAGGCGGTGCATGCTCAGACCTGAACAGATGAGCAAAATCTCGGTGACCGGTTCGCGCACCGTCATGTCCGACGTCATCGAGACCATCCACGAGTTGAACCTCGTCCACCTGTCGAACTACGACGGGTCGTGGGACGGGTTCGACCCCGGGAACCCGGTCAGCGGTGCGGACGAAGCATCCGATAAACTCGTCACCGTCCGTTCCATCGAGAGCATTCTCGGTGTGGACGCGGAGGACGCCGGACCGCAGCGAATCGTCACCGGCGAAGCGCTGGAAGACGAACTGGAGGACATCCGAGCGCAGGTAAACGAACTCGACGACCGCCGAAACGAACTCGGCGAGAAGCTTCGAAGCGTCGAGGACCGAATCGACTCGATGGAGCCGTTCGCCACGCTCGGTATCGACCTCGACCTGCTATCCGGCTACGACCATCTACAGGTCGCGGTCGGCGAAGGAAACGCGGACGAAATCGAGCGCGCGCTCGCGGATTCCGAGGACGTTCAGGAGTACGAACTGTTCACGCAAGGGCAAACGGTCGCCGTCTTCGTGTATCCGACGGGTGAAGCGGACGACGACGCGCTCGACGATGCGCTCGTCGGCGCCGATTTCGCGTCGCTCGAAATCCCCGACGCGTCCGGCAGCCCCGAGGAGTACGTCGCGGAGCTCAAACACGACAAGCAGAAGCTCGAATCGAAGCTCAACGGCGTCGAAAACGAGCTGAACGACGTGAAGCTCGACGCCGCGGGATTCCTCCTCGCGGCCGAGGAGAAACTCGCCATCGAGGTCCAGAAGGCGGAAGCGCCGCTCCAGTTTGCGACGACGGAGAACGCCTTCGTCGCGGAAGGCTGGATTCCGACGGAGAAGTACGCGGAACTGAAGAGCAACCTCGACAGCGCCGTCGGCGAGCACGTCGAAGTGGACGAGCTCGAACGGGCGTCCTACGAGGAAAAGGGCGGCCACCACGCGCCGCTCGAAAAGGCTGAAGAGACGGGCATCGCCACGGACGGCGGCCACGTCACGGAGGGAGAAAACCCGCCGGTCGTCCAGAAGAACCCCGGCGCGGTCAAACCGTTCGAAGTGCTGGTCCAGACCATCAACCGGCCGAAGTACTTCGAGTTCGACCCGACGGTCATCCTGTTCCTCACGTTCCCGCTGTTCTTCGGGTTCATGATCGGTGACCTCGGATACGGGGCGCTGTACACCCTCATCGGATACTTCATCTACACGAAGTTCGACAACGAGGCCATCAAGAGCCTCGGCGGAATCGCCATCTGGGCGGGCGCGTTCACGATGCTGTTTGGTGTTCTGTACGGTGAAGTCTTCGGGTTGCACATCCTCGGAGAGACCATCTACAGCAACGGGCCGCCGCTCCACAAGGGGCTCCAGCCCGTCGAAGGCGAGTTCGCCGTTGGTTGGCTCGTGCTGAGCCTGCTGGCCGGTATCACCCACCTCACCATCGGATGGGGAATCGACTTCGTCGAGAACTTGGAACACAGCTTCACGGACGCCGTGACCGAGAGCGGGTCGTGGATAATAATGATGTTCGGCCTCTGGGTGTGGATTTTCTCGGGTGCGGGCGGAAGCGCGCCCGGTCTCCTCTTCGGGCCGGAGAGCGTCTTCAACGGGAACCCGTTCCCGTTCGGGTTCACCGGTTTCCCGGCATTCAACTTGTTCACGATACCGGGAATTAACTTCCCGTTCTCGATTTGGCTCGTCGTGTTCTTCCTCGGACTCGTCCTGCTCGTCGTGGGCGAACCCATCGAAGCAGTCGAGTTCCTAAACGTGCTCGTGAACGTCCTCTCGTACACCCGTCTCGCCGCGGTGTTGTTGGCGAAGGCAGGGATGGCCTTCGTGGTCAATCTCCTATTCTTCGGCGCGTATACCGTCGAAAGTCACGGTGGTGAGGAATGGCACTTCATGCTCTCGCACGGCCCCGATTACGTGCTCCATCACCACGAGGGGGCGAGCATCATGTTCCCCGGACTCATTCACTCCGGCATCGGGGGCATCCTCGGCGGACTGCTCATCCTCGTCCTCGGGCACGCGCTCGTCCTCACGCTGGGTATCACCAGCGCCGGACTGCAGGCAGTGCGTCTCGAGTACGTGGAGTTCTTCGGCAAGTTCTACGAGGGCGGCGGCGAAGCGTACAAACCGTTCGGCTACGACCGAGCGTACACGACGGAAGACTAAGCGGTTTCCGTCCGTCGTTTTTCTTCTTTCACGACCAGACTGGCCTCTTTTCGCCCTGGACACTGGCATATGGTACCATGATTTAGCGGGTACAGCCCTCGATACAAGCGAATCGGGCAAAACGCTTTGGGAAGTTTTAAGAATCCAGTGACTCGAACTACGACTTGTTCGGCTATAGAGAGCCTACAAGAGGATCAAATCAATGTTCGAAGCTATATTCGCATTCGTCAGCACAGTTGCACCGCTCCTGCAGGAAAATGCCGCTCAGGCGGCCTCTTCACCCGCAATCCCGAAAGAAGCCGCAGCAGCCCTCGCGGTCGGTCTCGCCGCACTCGGTGCGGGATACGCGGAGCGGGGTATCGGTGCCGCCGCAGTCGGTGCCGTCACGGAAGACCAGGATCTGTTCGGTACGGGTCTCATCCTGACGGTTCTGCCGGAAACGCTCGTGATTCTGGCACTGGTCGTCGTGTTCGTTGTCTAAACCGTCCCTAACCCTCTTCATCAATGAGCTTGGAAACGGTAGTTGAGGATATTAGAAACGAGGCCCGCGAGCGCGCGGAAGAGATTCGCACGGAAGGCGAAACCCGCGCGAACGAGATTGTCGACGAGGCGGAGTCGGAAGCCGAGGAGATACTCGCGGAGAAAGAACAGGAGGTTGCAAACCGAATCGAGCGAGAACGAGAGCAGAAACTCTCCAGCGCGAAACTCGAAGCCAAGCAGAAACGGCTCGAAGCCCGCCGCGACGTGCTACAGGAAGTGCGCGCCGACGCTGAAGAGAGCATCGCCACCCTCGGTGGCGACGAGCGCGAAGAACTGACGCGCTCCCTGCTCGACGCGGCCGCGGAGGAGTACGAATCGGGGAACACCGTTCGAATCTACGGACGACCCGACGACGAGGATCTCCTCACCGATATCGTCGCGGATTACGACGACTTCGAGTACGCGGGTGAGTACGACTGTCTCGGCGGCATCGTCGCCGAGAGCGAAGCTTCCCGCGTTCGCGTGAACAACACGTTCGACTCGATTCTGGAAGACGTGTGGGAGGACAACCTCCAACAGATCAGTTCGCGGTTGTTCGAGCAATGAACACGACCGAAGGAACATCGAATTACGAGTACGTCACCGCGCGAGTCAGGGCGCGCAAAGCCGCCCTGTTCGACGAGGAGGACTATCGGAAGCTCCTGCGAATGGGTCCGGGCGAAATCGCCCGCTACATGGAGGAGACCGAATACGAGTCCGAGGTGAACGCACTCGGTGCGCGCTACGACGGGGTCGATCTCGTAGAGTACGCGCTGAACCGCAACCTCGCGAAGCACTTCAACGACCTGTTGGATTGGGCCGACGGAAAGCTGTACGGCCTCATCGCCCGATACCTTCGGAAGTTCGATTCGTGGAACATCAAGACGGTGCTTCGGGGAATTTACGCGGATACCGACAGGCAGTCCGTGCGCGACGACTTGATTCACGCCGGAGAGTTCGAGGAGGCGTTCCTCAACCGGTTGGCCGAAGCGAACACCATCGAGGATGTCGTCGAGATGCTGGACGGGACGATTTTCGGTGAGCATCTCGAAGCCGCGTACGAGGATTACGAATCGACTGGACTGTTGATTCCGTTGGAAAACGCGGTCGATCTAGCCTATTACGACAGGCTGATGGACGGACTGTCGGAGACGGCAAACCGTGCGAACCGATTGTACATCGAGTTCCTACAGGCGGAGATTGACTTCCGAAACATCCGCAACGTGCTTCGAATCAGTCGAAGCGGTGCGGACATCGACCCTTCGGAGTACTACATCTCAGGGGGTCGCATATTCAGCGCGAACGAGTTGAGCCAACTCGTCGGCAATGCCGACGACCTGATCGCGAAGGTCCGGGACAGCACCTACGGTGACGAACTTGACGAAGCGCTGGACGAGCTTGAGCGAGCCGACAGCCTCATCGGATTCGAGCACGCATTGGATATCGCGCTACTCGAATA
The DNA here is from genome assembly GCF_026008575.1 of Haladaptatus sp. T7. Taxonomy (NCBI): domain Archaea; kingdom Methanobacteriati; phylum Methanobacteriota; class Halobacteria; order Halobacteriales; family Haladaptataceae; genus Haladaptatus; species Haladaptatus sp. T7. Next base: position 198,271 of record NZ_BROP01000005.1, on the reverse strand, counting down.
CTCCGACCACCTTTCACACGTGTACCCGTTATCCGTGTGTCCGGTGCTCGCTTACGTTCTCGCCAAACAGCGCGAAGTCGATAACATCCGTGCCATCGCGCGTGGACGCGAAGCGGGACTGTCCGAAGACCGAATCGAAGAGGAACTGGTGGTACTATGAGCCAAGAAATCGCCGTCATCGGAAGTCCGGACTTTACGACCGGATTCAGACTCGCAGGCGTCCGGAAGTTTGCGAACGTTCCGGACGACGAAAAGGATGCGAACTTGGACGACGCTGTTTCTCGGACGCTGGAAGACGACGATGTGGGCATCATCGTGATGCACGACGACGACCTCACGCACCTCTCGCGGAACGTCCGAAACGACGTCGAGACGAGTGTGGAACCCACCCTTGTGACGCTGGGTGGTGGCGCGGGAAGCGGCGGACTCCGCGACAAAATCAAGCGCGCAATCGGTATCGACCTTATGGACGAAGACGAACAAGGTGATAACGAATGAGCCAGGCAACAGACAGCGACGTCGTTCGTGAGGACGGCGTCATTCAGAGCGTGAGCGGACCTGTCGTTACCGCCACGGACCTCGGCGCCCGGATGAACGACGTTGTGTACGTCGGTGAAGAAGGGCTGATGGGAGAGGTCATCGAAATCGAAGGAAACCAAACCACCATTCAGGTGTACGAGGAAACCTCGAACGTCGCCCCCGGTGAACCCGTCGAGAACACGGGCGAACCGCTGTCGGTCGACCTCGGACCGGGAATGCTGTACTCCATCTACGACGGTGTACAGCGCCCGCTCGACGTGCTCGAAGACAAGATGGGCGCGTTCCTCGACCGTGGTGTCGACGCTCCCGGTATCGACCAGGGGAAGACGTGGGAGTTCACCCCGACCGTCAGCGAAGGCGACGTGGTGGAACCCGGCGACGTCGTCGGGACCGTTCCCGAAACCGAGAGCATCGAACACAAAGTGATGGTGCCGCCGGACTACGAGGGCGGCGAAGTGGTTGCCACGAAGGAGGGCAACTACGACGTGACCGAAACCGTCGTCGAACTCGACAACGGCGAAGAGGTCGCAATGCAACAGGAGTGGCCGGTTCGTGAAGCACGGCCCTCCGTCGACAAACAGACGCCCCGGACGCCGCTCGTGTCCGGCCAGCGTATCCTCGACGGCCTGTTCCCCATCGCAAAGGGTGGGACGGCCGCGATTCCGGGACCGTTCGGCTCCGGAAAGACCGTGACCCAGCACTCGCTCGCCAAGTGGGCCGACGCGGACATCGTCGTCTACGTCGGCTGTGGTGAGCGTGGCAACGAGATGACGGAAGTTATCGAGGACTTCCCGGAACTCGAGGACCCGCGAACGGGCAAACCGCTCATGTCGCGGACGTGCCTCATCGCGAACACGTCGAATATGCCCGTGGCAGCACGTGAGTCGTGCATTTACACGGGAATCACCATCGCGGAGTACTACCGCGACATGGGATACGACGTCGCGCTCATGGCCGACTCCACCTCGCGGTGGGCGGAGGCGATGCGTGAGATTTCCTCGCGTCTCGAGGAGATGCCCGGCGAGGAGGGATACCCGGCGTACCTCGCCGCCCGTCTCGCAGAGTTCTACGAGCGGGCAGGTAAGTTCGAGAACATCAACGGCACGGAGGGTTCGGTGTCGGTCATCGGTGCAGTGTCGCCCCCGGGCGGCGACTTCTCCGAGCCGGTCACGCAGAACACCCTGCGTATCGTGAAGACGTTCTGGGCGCTGGACGCCGACCTCGCGGAACGGCGGCACTTCCCGGCCATCAACTGGGACGAGTCCTACTCGCTGTACAAGGACCAGCTCGACCCGTGGTACGAACAGAACGTCGAACCCGACTTCCCGGAGAAGCGCCAGTGGGCGACTGACGTGCTCGACGAGGAGGGCGAACTGCAGGAAATCGTTCAGCTCGTCGGTAAGGACGCGCTGCCGGAAGACCAGCAGCTGACGCTCGAAGTCGCGCGCTACCTCCGCGAAGGGTGGCTCCAGCAGAACGCGTTCCACGACGTGGACATGTTCTGTGAGCCGAAGAAGACCTACCGGATGCTCGAAGCCATCCAGACGTTCAACGACGAGGCGTTCAACGCACTCGAAGCTGGCGTTCCGGTGGACGAAATCACGGCCATCGACGCCGCCCCGCGCCTGAACCGCATGGGAACGGCCGAGGACTGGGACGACTTCATCGGCGAAATCGAAGAAGAGATCAAAGACGAGCTCAGGGAGAAGTACTAATGAAAGAATACCAGACCATTACGGAAATCAGCGGTCCGCTGGTGTTCGCCGAAGTCGACGAGCCGATCGGATACGACGAAATCGTCGAAATCGAGACGCCGGACGGCGAGACGCTGCGCGGACAGGTACTCGAATCGAGCGACGGCCTCGTCTCGATTCAGGTGTTCGAGGGAACGGAAGGAATCAACCGAGAGTCCTCGGTTCGATTCCTCGGCGAGACGATGAAGATGCCCGTCACCGAAGACCTGCTCGGGCGCGTGCTCGACGGGTCGGGACAGCCCATCGACGGCGGACCGGAAATCGTTCCGGACCGACGTGACGACATCATCGGCGCGGCTATCAACCCCTACGCACGCGAGTACCCCGAAGAGTTCATCCAGACCGGTGTGTCCGCCATCGACGGCATGAACACGCTGGTTCGTGGACAGAAACTGCCCATCTTCTCCGCGTCCGGGCTTCCGCACAACGACCTCGCGCTCCAGATTGCGCGACAGGCGAGCGTGCTCGAAGACGAGGAAGAAGGCGAAGAGAGCGAGTTCGCAGTGGTGTTCGGCGCGATGGGCATCACGGCAGAAGAGGCGAACGAGTTCATGGAGGACTTCGAGCGCACCGGTGCACTGGAGCGCTCCGTGGTCTTCATGAACCTCGCGGACGACCCCGCGGTCGAGCGGACGGTCACCCCGCGTCTCGCGCTGACGACGGCGGAGTACCTCGCGTTCGAGAAGGATTACCACGTGCTGGTCATCCTGACGGACATGACGAACTACTGCGAGGCGCTGCGCGAAATCGGTGCCGCGCGTGAAGAGGTGCCGGGTCGCCGTGGCTACCCCGGATACATGTACACTGACCTTGCGCAACTGTACGAGCGCGCGGGTCGTATCGAGGGTCGTGACGGGTCCGTCACGCAGATTCCCATCCTCACGATGCCGGGTGACGACGACACGCACCCGATTCCCGACCTGACCGGGTACATCACCGAGGGACAGATCTACATCGACCGCGACCTGAACTCGCAGGGTATCCAACCGCCGATCAACCCGCTTCCGAGCCTCTCGCGGCTGATGGACGACGGTATCGGCGAGGGACTCACCCGTGCCGACCACTCCGGCGTCTCCGACCAGATGTACGCGGCGTACGCGCAAGGTGAGGACCTGCGCGACCTCGTGAACATCGTCGGTCGTGAAGCGCTGAGCGAGCGGGACAACCAGTACCTCGACTTCGCAGATCAGTTCGAGACCGAGTTCCTCGACCAGGGATTCGACACGAACCGCAGCATCGAAGAGACGCTCACCATCGGCTGGGACCTCCTCTCGATGCTGCCGAAAGAGGAACTCAACCGTATCGACGAGGAGTTCATCGAGGAGTACTACCCCGAAGAGCAGGCGGAAGAAGTCACGGCTGACTAACGCGGTTTCCGCTTCGATTTTTGTTTCTCACGCGCGTAATCGACAGCGAGCGACGCGAGTATTCCGGTTCTCAGTACCCGAGCCGTCCCCGCAGAGCAGCGTTCGACTGTAAAGAATTATCCCCTTCGAGTTTCTAGCATCAACCAACATGGCCAAGGACGTCAAACCCACTCGGAAGAACCTCATGGCGATAGAGGACCGCATCGACCTCTCCGAACGGGGCCACGACACGCTGGAGAAGAAGCGTGACGGCCTCATCATGGAGTTCATGGACATCCTCGACCAGGCACAGGACGTACGCTCCGGGCTGGAAGAGGATTACCAGCGCGCACAACAGACCATCAACATGGCCCGCGCGATGGAGGGCGACGTCGCAGTTCGCGGTGCCGCCGCCGCGCTGCAGGAACACCCCGAAATCACGACCGAGTCGAAGAACATCATGGGCGTCGTCGTCCCGCAAATCGAGTCCTCGAAGGTCAAGAAGTCGCTCGACGAGCGGGGCTACGGTGTCCTCGGAACGAGCGCGCGCATCGACGAGACCGCGGACGCCTACGAGGAACTGCTCGAAAGCATCATCCTCGCCGCGGAAGTCGAGACGGCGATGAAGAAGATGCTGACCGAAATCGAGACGACGAAGCGGCGTGTCAACGCGCTCGAATTCAAACTGCTCCCGGAACTCCACGAAGCCCAGGACTACATCGAGCAGAAACTCGAAGAACAGGAGCGAGAAGAGATCTTCCGAATGAAGAAGATCAAGGCCAAGAAGGAAGAAGAAGAGCGGGCCGAGAAGGAAGCCCGCGAACCGGAGATGGCGGAAGGCGAAGTCGTCGTCACGAGCTAACACCGATATTTTCTTTCTGCGGTTTGGGGAAGTAGAAAGCGGTGCGTTTCGAGTCGATGAAGTGGACGCCGAAGGTCACGGCATCCCCGACTCTCCATCCGAAACGACGCCCTTGGAGAGACGGAAGTCTGAGGGAAACCGAACGCGATTCGAATTTCAGCTTCAAAAAGTGACGTACCGATACGAAGGTCACGCGAAGCGTTGGAAGCTGTCGTGTCGTCGAGAGAAATAGCCGAAGCGAAAACGCGACCGATGTCCTGTTCTCGAACGGTTGCGAGTCTCTGAATCGAACGCTCGCGGAACGGATTACTCCCCGACGTACGTGAACCACTCGTCGTGGTCGTCGGTGCGACGGTTCACGAGGTCGAAGAAGGCGGATTGGAGTTCTTCGGTCACGGGACCGCGACTGCCGTTGCCGATTTCGACGTTATCGACCTGCCGGATGGGCGTGACTTCCGCCGCGCTGCCGGTGAAGAACAGTTCGTCGGCGGTGTTGAGTTCGCCGCGACTGATGGTCGCGTCGTCGTGGACCGTGTAGCCCATCTCCTCGGCCATCGTGATGACGCTGTTGCGGGTGATGCCGTCGAGGATGCTCTGGGAGAGACCGGGGGTGAAGATTTCACCGTCGCGGACCATGAAGATGTTCTCGCCGGGACCTTCCGCGACGTTGCCTTCCTTGTTCAGGACGATGGCTTCGACGTAGCCGTTGCGTCGGGCTTCCTCACCGGCGAGGAGGCTGTTGACGTACAGGCCGGTCGTCTTGGCGTTCGTCGGAATCTGGCTGGAGGCGTGCTTGCGCCACGAGGAAACCATCACTTCGACGCCGTTTTCGAGGGCGTCCTCGCCGAGGTACGCGCCCCACGGCCACGCGGCGATGGTGACGTCGGTCGGGCAGTCGCCGGGGCTGACGCCGAGGCTGTCGTAGCCGTAGTAGGCGATGGGCCGGACGTAACAGGAGCGGAGGTCTTGGCGGTCGATGAGTTCGAGGGTCGCCTCCGTGAGCTCCTCCGGGCTGTACTCGATCTCCATGTCGTAGGGTTTACACGAGTCGTAGAAACGCTGGAGGTGGTCCTCCCAGCGGAAAATCGCAGGTCCCTTTTCAGTATCGTAACATCGGACTCCTTCGAAAACACCCGTTCCGTAGTGCAGTCCGTGCGTGAGAACGTGGATTTTCGCATCGTCCCAATCGACGAATTCGCCGTCCATCCAGATAGTGTCCACGTCCATTTCGTCAAAGCTCATACGTCCGCTCCAACGAAGGCCACGGTAATGAGTTTTGGCGATTGTCTTTGGACGATTGTGTAGGATTACTCATCTAAGAGTAATCCATGGGAACCGTGAATCGATGGTGCTCGCCGGAGCGAGGCATCAGAAAAGCGTTCTCGAACCGTTTACGCCGGCAAAAATGAGTCGGGTGTGAAAATGGGTCGGTGGTATCAGGCGGGCCGCGCCGCGGCGCGCCGTTCCGAGCGACCGTTGAGCCACGAGCCGAGCGCGCCGCCGACGATGCCGGGGATTGCCGCGACGACGACGAACAGCACGCCGAAGGCGAACAGGCCCATCGCCGGGACCGGACCGGCGAGCAGTCCGCCGATAGTCAGAATGACGAGCGCGACGATGGCCCCCGCGGCAGTTGCGACGCCGCCGTTGAGCGCGCCGTCGTCGAGTTTCGTTCCGGAGACGTACCCTGCCACCAGTCCACCGATGATGCCAGTCAGGCCAGCACCGACGACCGGTAGCGTCATGTCCGTGAACGGGATGCCAGCACCACTGAGGAGGCCGACGATGATGGTTGCGACGATTCCGTATGCGATAGCTTTTGCTTTGAAGTCCATACGTAGCATATTGACCCCCAGAAATATGAACATTTTTTATAATATAGATACCTATTCCGATATTATCGCAATTCGGGGCGGAAATTTCGTTAGTAAAAGGGAGTCTTACCGTCTCGCCGGGAAGACGGGTGAAAAGCGTCAGTCGAGCGATTCGATTATCTCCGACCCTTCGAGGTAGGGGAACTCGTGGCGCTCGGCGTATGCGCGTGCGTCCGCGGGGGACAGTGCACCGCCGGTTTCGTCGTCCAACATCTCACAGACGACGACGGCGGGGGCGCGGTCGGCCGCGCCCGCGAGGGCGATACCGAGTTCGGTGTGGCCCTGTCGCTCGGCGAGTAGTTCGGGGGCGGCCTTGAGCAAGTGGACGTGTCCCGGTGCACGGAACTCGGAGGCGAAGTCGATTTCGGCGGGGGTCGCGGCCACGTTTGCGAGTTCCCGAATCGTCAATGAACGGTCGTCGTCCGTGATACCGGTGTAGGTATCGCGGTGGTTCACGGTCAACGAGAACGACGAGCGCGAATCGTAGCCGAGTTCGTGGCCCTCGCTCGCGGGGTGGTCGATGATGTCGTCCATGTAATCGAGGTCGAAGGTTTCGGCGACGTCGTGTGAGAGGGCGACACAGACCAGCCCACCGGCGTCGTTTCGAAGTCGTGAAACGGCATCCGGGGTAACCGCACCGGCGGGATAGATGAGGTCGGTCTCGCCTTCGCGGTCGGCCGCGTCGTGGACGAGGACGGGCGAACCCTCACGGAACGCGGAGATTGCCGCTTCGACCGCCGCGGCGGTTGTTTGGCTCATTGTCTCTCCTCGATGTGGACCGTAACGTGGTCACCGTCTTCCAGACCGAGTTCGTCGCGGAGTTTCGTCGCCGCGATGAGTTCCAACTGGTCCTCGTCGTGATGGGTTCGTTCGGGAGCGATGACGTGAACGGGTTCGTACGACTCGCCGTCCGTCGTTTCGATGGCGGCGGGATAGCAGACGGCGGGACCGTAGGTTCGGTCGCCGTCCTCCCACGCGTCGATGGAGACGGGGTCGAGCGCGTCCATCGCCGAGCGAGCGCGGACGCTTTCGGCGGAGAGTTCGACGTTCAGCGTTCCCGGATACGGTTCGTAGCCCAGCCGGTCGATGAACTGTTCCATGTAGCCCGACAGCGAGATGTAGTGTTTCCCTTCGCCCATCCCGCCGGTGACGGTTCCCGAGAGGTCGACGCCGGAGAGGTCCTCGAAGATTCTGCGATAATCCTCGTACTCGCGTTTCAGTTCCCACTCGCCGTCGTCGGTGATGGCGACCCACTGCCCGTTGCTGACGATTTCGCGCGTGATGAGACCCGCATCGTCCAAGCGCTGGAGACGGCGCGATGCCGTCTGATTGGACGCGTCGAGGCGGTCGGCGAGGTCGGCACACGAGACTTTGACCTCGCTTTCGAGCGCCCCGTCGAGGGCGAGCAGTTTCAACGCGGCGAGTTCGTCGTACCCGACCACGAGCGATGTCGCTGACATACGTGATACTCCGTGCTTCGGTCCTTTAAGCATACCGGAAATGGGATGCGTAACAGAAATGTTATGGCGTGGGTGCGGATGAACCGCTGGGGCAGGAGATAGAGTGCGACAACATCTAAGTGTGCTGATTTTCGGCGGGGAACGCACCGATGTATCACGAGACTCGAAGCCACGCCAACCCTCGAATCGAAGTTGAAGGCGTTCTCCGCTATTCTCCCAGATTTGGAGTCTGAATTGTAGTTGAAATTTAGTTGATTAGTGGCTAGATTAAAGTGTGTTGTGATAATACGTAACAGATGCATGGTGGCAGAAGATAACGTAACTCACACAGAAAACGGTCGAGAAGGGCAATCAGCGGCGGACGAGGGGAGAAACGAGAGAGCGGAAGCAGCGGACGAAGGGAGGGCCAGACGAGCGGACCTGACGCGCCGGGCGTTCGTCGGCGGCCTGTCCGTCGTCGGTTTGGGGGCGGGACTGCCCGCACTCTCGGACCGTGCGGCGGCGGCGGGTGAACCGGTGCACTTCCAGTACTTCCACGAGACGTGGCCGACCATCACGGACAACCTCTCGACGGTCGCCGACAGGGGGTACGACGCGGTGTGGATACAGGCACCCCAGAAGAGCGACCTGACGTGGAGCGACCAGAGCGGACGCAACGACCCGCCGCTCGGCTATCAACCGGTGGACTACACCGTGTTCGACAGCGAGTTCGGGACGGAGGCGGAACTCCAAGCCCTCATCGACGAGGCGCACACGCAAGGGCTGGAGGTGTTCGTCGATTGCGTGATGAACCACATGGCGACGGGATACGACTACGACTTCCCGCGCTTTTCGTACAACGACTTCCACCACGACGTCGGGTCCATCGACGACTGGAGCGACGACCATCAGGTCGAACACGGCGAACTCCTCGGACTCCCCGACCTCGCGCAGTACGAATCGTCCACCTCGGAGTACGTCCGCGGCGAGTTGATGAACTACATGGAGAAGATAGCGTCCATGGGTGCGGACGGCTACCGCTACGATGCGGTCAAACACGTCGAGGAGAAATACTGGAGCGATTACGCGAACCCGAAAGCGGACGACCTCGGCATGAGTAGAATCGGCGAGGTGTACAGCGGCAGCATCGACTACGTGCAAGGCTACGTCGATACCGGAATGGACGCCTTCGACTACCCGCTGTACTACACCCTCAGCGACGTGTTCTCCGGCGGCGACATGAGCCAACTGCAAGGCGCGGGTCTCATCGGGCAGGACCCGTTCCACGCCCATCCGTTCGTCCAGAACCACGACGCGGATGCGCCATCGCAGTACCACCTCGCACACGCGTTCGTCCTCACCAGCGAGGGCGTCCCGATGATTTACAATCTCTATCCGAACGCCATCCTCGACGACAGCGACGTCAACAACATGGTCTGGGTGAAAAAGAACCTCGCCGGGGGGGAGACGTACTGGCGACACGCGGACAGCGACCTCGGGGTCTACGAGCGATACAACAACCTCCTCGTCGGTATCAACAACGGTGGAAGCAGTCGCACCCAGTCGGTGTACACCTCGTGGACGAACACGACCCTCCACGACTACAGCGGCACTGCCGGAGACGTGACCACGGACGGGAGCGGGTGGGTCGATATCACGGTCCCGTCGGAAGGCTGGGTGTTCTACGCGCCCAATTGAAAATCCGGACGGGAATTGCTCCGACGAACAGAATTTTTTCGCGGGACCGCGACCGGATAGACATGGAGAAAGTGAACCTCGATACCGCGTTCGACACCTTCGACGAACACTGGTCCCCCCGGGTCGCCGCGGAACTGAACGGGCAAGCCGTCAAACTCGCCAAACTGGAGGGCGAGTTCGTCTGGCACCGCCACGACGACGCTGACGAGATGTTCCTCGTGACGAGGGGTCAACTCCGCATCGAGTTTCGGGAGGAAGAGGACGTGGTGCTGGAGGAAGGCGAACTGCTCGTCGTTCCGCGCGGCGTCGAACACCGGCCGGTCGCCGAGGAGGAGGCCGAAGTGCTCCTGTTCGAACCGGCGGGAACGACGAACACCGGCAACGTCGAGAGCGAGTTGACGAAGACGGACCTCGAAGAGGTGTAGGCGGACCGACCGCGGGTAGACCGTCTACTCACCCAGACGCGTCCACGTCGTCGAATCGCGTTCCCAAAACTCGCTGTCCTTTTTGAGTTTCGGCACCCACGTGTCCTCGGTTTTCGAGAGCAGTGCGACCCGCGAGGCGGGAACCTGCTTCAGCACGTCGTGGTCGGGCATGTGCTCGCCCACCTGCTCGGTGAACTCGACGACCTCCTCGTGGTCGAGCATGGACGAACGGTCGAGGCGGCCGCGCGAGTGGCCGACGTGCATGTACGCCTTCAGTTCGACGAAATCCGGGTCGGCGCGCTCGTAGAAGGCGGCGTACCAGTCGGGGTTGGCGACGTTCTCCCCGCCGACGAGCGTGGTTCGGATGACGGTTCGCGTGTCGTCCTTCTCGGCCAGCACGTCCATCGTGTCGATGAGTTTCTCCCACGCGTCGTCGTCCACGGCCCGGACCACGTGGTCGAAGGTGGCGCGGTCCGCGGCGTCAACGCTGACGTACAACTGCGTCGGGTCGCATTTTTCGAGCATCTCCGGGTTCGTCCCGTTGCTCACGAGGAACGTGGTGATGTCCCGGTCGTGGAACGCCTCGATGAGTTCCGGAAGGTAGGGATACAGCGTCGGTTCGCCATCGAGCGAAATGGCGACGTGGCGCGGTTCCATCGACTCTTCGAAAATTTCTCGGGGCACCTCGTCGTTACCGCCGAATCCAGACAGGAGTTTACGCTGGAGGCGGATGCTCGCGTCCACGACCGCTTCGGGGTCGTCCCACTCCACGTCACCGAGTTCGTAGGAGTGCCCGCGGTGGTCGCGCCAGCAGAAGACACAGCGTTCGTTACACTTCACGACCGGCGTCATCTGGATACAGCGGTGGGATTCGATGCCGTAGAAGATGTTCTTGTAGCATTTTCCTTCCCCGCGAAGCGCGTTCGCCGTCCAGCCGCAGGTCTGGGCGGCGGTGTGGTTCTCGCTGTGGTAGTTCGGGGAGGAGACCTGTTTCGGTCCGTCATCGGAATCCGACGCGTCCCGATTGCTCGCCGAAGTCTCCTCGACGGTATCCGATTCGCTCATTGGCGGATGAATGTCGTCCATAGGTAAAACGTTCTTTCCTCTCGGTCGGTTTGCGAGCCGACGGCATACTCATTCGAATTTCGATTCGATACGGTTCGCTCTTTGGCGGGGCGTTACCGCTCGACTCGACACAATCCCTTTAGGCGTCGCCGACGGCCCTTTTGCTATGAAACTCGACCCGGACCAACTCGAAGCGCGACTGATGACGCACGGCGTCTACGTTACCGAACTCGACGTGGACGAGGGGAGAATCGACATCGAGTACGAATCCATCGCCGCCGGGAAAACGAACGCGGTTCCGCACCGGGAGGTCGGCCGCGTTATCAACGTCGTCCGGGACCTCGCCGAGACGCCGCGGGACGTTCACGGGTCCGTGACCGACCTCGACGACGAAGCGGTCGGTCGGTGGCGTGCCGAAGCCGAGTGGCTTCGAGCGTTGGAGGACGAGGAGCTATCGGAGGTCGATTTCTCCCAGCGAGTCATCGAGACGATAGACGAGTCGTAGCGAAGGCCCGATTCGTCACGGCGAGCGCACCTTGGACCGAAACGCCTCCGGGGCCGCCTCGGGGTGGATGGCCGACGAGAGGTCCGCTTCGTACACCATCGGCCACGGGAAACCGCGGGTAACTCGCAACGTGTCGCCGTCGATTCGAACGTCGCGGATGCGCCGCCACGGAACGAGGGACCCGCCGCTTTCTTTGTTCGGTCGGACGAGCAACCCGTCGTCCAGTGCGACGAGTCCGACCTCCTGTTTGCCGGTCAACAGCGTCCCGATGGTTGTCCCGATGAGCGTCCCAATGAGTGTCGTGGAGAGGAATTGGACTGTGACGAACTCGCCGAGTATCAGTTTGACCACGGCGATTCCGATTGCGCTGGAAACCAGGGTGAGCGGCAGTTCGTAGCGCCGCGATTTGGTACCGATGACGTTCGCCCGGACCGACCGGGTTTGGTACAGTATCTCCGCGTGGCGACCCGAACCGAGGGAGGTTGCGACGAGCGCGACGACTGTAAACACGGATAAGCGGAGGATGATTCCGGCCGTGGGGTCGTAGTCCGTGAACACCTCGGCGAGGAAGATGCCCGCGAAGGGGAGGACGCCCGCGACGGCGAGCGACCGATGGAGGCGAGAACAGACCGCGCGGTCGAGTTCGTCGCGGAACTGCTCGGCGGCGGCCCATCCGAGGAGGGTGACGAGGAGACCGATTTCGATTTCGTTTGCCGGTGCATCGGGCCACAGCCACGGGAGGGCGGCCGCGACGGCGGTCCCGACGAAGAGGCCGAGCGCGACGCTAAACGGGCGAAACCGGGGAGGGCGGAGCTGCATGCGAAACACGTAGCTTCCGAATCATATTAGTCGTTCTCCATTTTCGGAGAAAGATGAACGCTGGCGGCGAGGGGAACATCGGAAATTTCCCGGCGTAACCGGCAATGTTGTCCTCGCCGACATGCTCCGCTGGGCGGCCCGCAACCGCTAGCGCCGAACCACGAATTCCGGCGAGCAACGTTGATAGCCGAGCGAGGCGTTACTAGGGATGCGATTGGGGGAGTTCGCGTGGGGGCACTTGGATACGACAGATTGGGAGGAGTGGCGGGTATCGCGCTTCGGAGGGTACGCTCCGAGCTACGGCTGGCGTTCGTCGTCTTCGTGGGGGGATTTCTGGCGACGTTCTACGCGCTTCGCTACTGGATATGGCCCGCGTTGGCGCGGCGGCTGCTGGAGTCGAAGGCTATCGTCGTCGCGGTGACGCCGTTCGATGTCGTCCTGCTACAGGCGAAGATAGGACTCATCGCTGGCCTGCTGATGGCCGCGGTCTTTCTCCTCTATCGAACACGGCGGACGGAGCGAGGTGGGGACCTCTCGATGCCGGGAACGAGACGGACGCGACTGCTGGTCACGGGCCTGGTGGTCGTCCTGTTCGGCGGCGGCGTGGCCTACGCGTACCTCGTCTTCCTCCCGTTGCTGTTCGATTTCCTCGTCGACAACGCGATTCGGTCCGGATTTCAGCCGACCTACTCCATCGTGGAGTGGACGCAGTTCGTGCTCCTGCTGACCATCGTGTTGGGGTTCACCGCCGAACTGCCGTTGCTCATGGGCGGATTGGTGTACGCCGACATCGTTCCCTACGACCTGTTCCGTGACCGATGGCGCTACGCCGTCTTCGGCATCGTCGTTATCAGTTCGATGGTGAACGGTTCGCCGGACCCGTTTTCCATGTCGCTCGTGGCGATACCGATGACGACGCTCTATTTCGTGGGACTCGGCTGTGCGCGACTCGTGGACCGCGGGAGCGGCGGGAGTCGAACCGGCATCGGGGTAGACCGTCCGGGTGAAATCGACCTTTCGTCCCTCGACGCGTCCGGGATTCGCTCCGCGCCGCCCGAAACGTTCGATTCGCTCGCGGAACACGAGGCGCTCGAACTGGCGGATACGGCGCTCGATTCGGGCGACCACGAGCGAGCGACGGCCATCCTCGACCGCTTCGACGCCGCGAACGACAACGGGGACGACGAAGCGGAGGAACGAACCTCCGAAAGCGAAGCCGACGACGGGAACGGCCTGACGACTGCGGTGGAGGGAACCGCGGCCCGGATGGCGTCGGTGTTCACGGAAGAGGAGAAAACCGAGGACGACATCGGCGGCTACTACTACGACCTGCGGTTCGTCCTCGGAAGCCTTCGGAGCAAATCGTTCCGCCTCGCGGGGGTGTTCATGTCCGTCGTCGCGCTGACGTTCACGTTCCTCTACGGGGGCGGCATCGGCGCGATAAAGCGAGATTTCCTGACGAAGCTTCCCGAAGGCGTGAATCCCGAGGCGTTGAACATCGTCCTCCTGCATCCGGTCGAAGCCCTCGCGTTCGAGATGAAGGTGAGCCTCATCGCGGGTGCGGTGGCGGTGATGCCGCTGGTGCTGTACTACGCGTGGCCCGCCGTCGAAACTCGACTGGACGCGCATGCCGACCGAAACGTGTTCCTCGTTTGGGGCGGCGCGCTGGCGGTGGGGCTGTTCGGCGGGAGTTTCGTCGGCTACCGCTACGTCGCGCCGGAAGTGATGTCCTATCTCGTGGCCGACGCCCGCGCCGCGGACATGATAATCGCCTACCGCACGGGGGCGTTCTTCTGGTTGGTGTTCGCGCTGACCGTCGGGGTCGGACTGCTGGCCGAAATCCCGGTGACGATGCTGTTGTTCCATCACGGCGACGTCGTTTCCTACCGGACGATGCGGCGGCGCTGGCGTGAGGTTTCCATCGGCGTGCTGGTCGTCGCGGCGGTGCTCCCCGGTGGGCTGTTGTTGATGCTGTTCGTCGGAACCGCGGTGATGGTCGCCTACTGGTTCGGGTTGGCCGTGCTCTGGGTCGATTCGCTCGGCGAGCGGTTGCGTCGCGTGGCGACGTAGGGCGTCCGGACCGCGACCGGAATCGTTCAGAAACCCCTTTACCGACCGCCCCGGAACGAACGGGTATGTTCCTGACGTTCAGGGAAGAAGTCGAGGACGCCCTTCTCGCGGCGCTTTCCGCCCTCGACCTTCCGACCGACGACCTCGGAATCGAGACGCCCCCGGAGGGCGTGGACGCCGTACTCGCTTCCAGCGCGGCGTTCCGACTCGCCGGGGAAGTCGGCGCACCGCCACCGAAAATCGCGGCCGACATCGCGGACGAAATCGACGCCGACGGCTACGACCACCTCGCGGCCGCGGTGGGACAGGGGCCGTACGTCAACTTCCTCCCCAGCGACACCTACTACGACGAGACTGTCGAGACGGCACAGGACGAGGAGTACGGCCGCCTCGAACCCACCGGCGAGAACGTCGTGGTCGAGCACACGAGCGCGAATCCGACCGGCCCGGTGCACGTCGGGCGTGCACGAAACCCGATTACGGGGGACGCCATCGCGCGCATTCTGGACTTCGCTGGCAACGACGTGGACCGTCACTACTACGTCAACGACGCGGGTCGCCAAATCGCGGTGTTCACCTGGGCCTACGAGACGTTCGACGAGGAGGACCTACCGGAACCAGAGCGCGAACGCGCCGACTACGACCTCGTGCGCTACTACCGCAAGGGGAACGCCTACCTCGAAGAGGCCGACCCGGAGGACGCGGACGAGGCCGAGACGAAAATCGCGGCAATCCTGCAAGGCCTCGAAGAGAACGACGAGGAGACCTACGAGCGCGTCAGCGAAGTCGTCGATACCGTCCTCTCCGGCATGCGCGTCACGCTGGACCGCCTTCCGGCCGAGTTCGACGAATTCGTCAAAGAGACGCAGTTCATGTTCGACGGCAGCACCGACGACGTGGTGTCGCGCCTCAAGGAGGACGAACACGCCGTCTACGAGGAGGACGCGTGGCAACTCGACCTCTCGGAGTTCGGCTTCGAAAAGAACCTCGTCTTCCTCCGTTCGGACGGGACGAGCCTCTATACGACCCGCGACTTGGCCCACCACGAGTGGAAACTCGACAACTACGACCGCGCCGTGACGGTCATCGGCGAGGACCACAAGCTACAGGCCGACCAACTCGCTCAAGCCCTCGAAATCCTCGGGAACGACACGGACAAACTGACCTCGTTCCACTACTCGTGGGTCAACCTCCCCGAAGGTGGCATGAGCACGCGTGAAGGGACGGGCATCGACATGGACGACCTGCTCGACGAAGCCGAAAAGCGCGCCCGCGAGGAAGTCGAGAGTCGCATGGACGACCGCATCCGCGACGACGACCTCACCGAGGCGGACGTAGACCGCATCGCCCGACAGGTCGGCATCGGCGCGGTCCGCTACGACATCATCTCGAAACAGCCGACGAAGACCATCACGTTCGAGTGGGAACGCGCGCTGGATTTCGAGGCCCAGAGCGCTCCCTACGTCCAGTACGTCCACGCGCGCTGTTGTGGAATTCTCGCGGAAGGGGATGGGGAGATTCCGACCGATATCGACCCGTCCCTCCTCGATTCCGAATCCGAGCGCGACCTCATCGAGGTCATCGCTCGCTTCCCGAACGTCATCGAGGAGGCCGCGGACGACCTCGAACCGCACGCGGTCGCCACCTACACCCGCGAGTTCGCGGAGACGTTCAACACGTTCTACCGCGAGTGTCCCGTCCTGACCGCCGAGGACGAGGAGGTCCGCGACGCCCGGCTCGCGTTGGTCGCCGCCGCGAAGCACACCATCGCGAACGCGTTGGGCGTCATCGGCATCGAAGCGCCGGAGTCGATGTAGGCGGCCCCCGCCGCTCCGGAGAGGCTTCCGCCGACGTACAGTATCCCGGCGTACGCCAACCCGAGCGCGACGAGCAGGAACAGGACGATCCACCAGAACGGAACCGAATTACCATCCGCCATTTCGTACTAGGGACCACCGCTGGCTACTTGGTTATTGGCCGCGTTATGAAGGAATTCGAGACGATAGGGACAGCACGCGCGGGACAAGGGGGAAATCGGGATTCGAAAGGTGACTACCGGAACAGGGAACCGATTCGACCGAACAGGCCGTTCGTTTCCTTATCGGCGTCCTCGTCCTCGTTACCCTCGTCCTCGTCGACGTCGTCGTTCAAGTCCGGGCGAACAGGCCCGTCCTGAAACGGGACGGCCTCCACCTCGTCATCGTCGTTCGGTTCGGCTTCGACGATTTCGTCCGGTAGGTCGGGCGATGATTGCGCGGCGTCCTCGCTCGTCGTTTCGGCTCGCGTCTCATCGTGGTCGGAAAGGACGGTATCGAACTCGTTCGAACCGTCACGGTCCGTTGCGGTGGAATCCGCCGTGGTGGAATCTTCCGTAGTAGTGTCCGCGGCACCGGGGTCCGCCGGGGTCGCGTCGTCCGCTGCGGGACCGTTTTCCCCGTTCGCGGGTTCGAGCGGGTCGTCATCCGGGGTCGTCTCCGCCTCGGGTTCGAGCGGTGCCGGTTCCGAGGACGGTTCGGAGTCGTCCGCGTCGTCGCCGGTTTTGATGACCCGTCGGTCGATGAGGTCGTGAACAGGGTCGGTTTCGGGAGCGGACGTTTCGGAACTCGATTCCGTGGGTTCGGGTCCGGAATCGGACGGTGTAGATTCGGGTTCGGGTTCGAGGGTTGAATCGGACGCCGTGGATTCGGAGGCGGACTCGGACGCCGCGGGTTCCGGTCGGGAATCGGAACGGGAGTCGGAGTCGGCGGCGGGTCCGGAATCCGAGGATGACGATTCGCGTTCGTCGGTCGAAACGTCCATCCCCAACTCGGCAGCCTTCAGGTCGGGTTCGACCGGTGGCTCGAAGTCGGTGTCGGGGTCGTCGTTCGAGACGGGAGCGACGGGGGAGGAGGATGTAGCGTGCGAAGCAGGCGTCGCGTCCGAGTCGGATTCGGCAGTAGGGTCGGATTCCGCGCTCGGCGGGTCCGGTTTGGCCGGGTCCGATTTCGACGAGTCCGCGTTCCACGGGGTCGCTTCGTCGGCCTCCTCCGACGACGTTTCCGGGCCGGGATTCGACGCCGCGGCCGACGGCTCTTCATCGAGGGCGGTTCCGAGTTCGAATTCGGCGTCGGCGAGCGATGGGACGGCGGCCTCGGCGGTGCTGGGTTCGCCGGACAGTTCCGGGGTTTCGGTCTCTCCGGTGAGGATATTCGCGAGTTCGCGGTAGGCCGTCGCGGCGGGACTGTTCGGCGAGAAGGCGGCCAGCGGCCGACCGGCGTCGATTCCCATCGGAACGGTTTCGTCGTCCGGGACGACGGTGAGGACCTCGGCGTCGAGCGTTCCCTCCACGTTGTCCGCGTTCAGGATGTCGTTTCCGCGCTGGGTGAGCACGGCACCGCCGACCGTTCCCTCGACGCGGTCGGTTAGTTCCGCGGTTTTGGCGGTGTCGCGCACCGCGGCCACGTCGGGCGTGGTGACGAGCAGCACCTCGTCCGCGAGCGAGAGCGGGAGGATGGTGTCGTAGCTGATACCCGCGCCGGTGTCGAGCAAGACGTACTCGTAGTCTTCCGTGAGGTCGGCGACGACCCGCTGCAACTGTGCCGTCTGTGATTGTGCGAACGTGTAGATGTCGGTGCTGCTCGGAAGGACGTCGATGTCACCCGGCGCGTGGTACACCGCGTCCTCGACGTCCGCGTCGCCGGAGAGAACTTCGTGGAGCGTCGCACCGTCCACCTCGAAGTCGAGGTAGCCGCCGACGTTCGCCATCCCGAGGTCCGTGTCCACAACGATTACCTCGTGGTCCGCCGCCGCAAGCATCGCCCCGAGGTTGATTGCGGTCGTCGTCTTCCCCACACCTCCCTTCCCGCTTGCAACCGCGAATACTGTCCCAGTCATGGTTGTTGTGTCAAACCGAACAACAGCACGTATATAAAGTTAGTCCGTCCAGCAGGGAAATCGCGGGTCACAACTGATAGTACGAATCGGTCCTAAGGGCGCATCATGAACGAACCGGGTATCGACGTGCTGATGGACCAAACCACCATCAGGCGTCGCGTTGACTCCGGTGTAGTGCCGGACTGGGGCGTCGAACACTACGAGAGCTTTCGGAACGGCCTGCTCGGAGAGCGAAACGACACCGCGTTCCCGTGTTACTTCGGCATCGAAACAGAACAGCGAGGTGACTCGTTGTACACCTTCTGTCCGTCGATGACGGACAAGGACGCGCTGCTCTCGCTCGGTGAAACCCTCCTGGAGTACCACGAAGTCTACGAGGACCACAGCGAACGCGCGCCGCTGACCGTGTTCTTCAAGCCGTCGGCGGAGACGGTCACGGAAGTCGAGTATCACGAGGCGATGTGGCACATCCTGCAGTTCCTCCACGTCCACGACCCGGAACCGTGGCCGGAGGACATCCCGACCGACCCGGACGACAACGAGTGGGAGTTCTGTTTCAACGGCGAGCCGATGTTTCCGACCTGTCGCGCGCCGTTTTACGAGGACAGGAAGAGCCGCTACTGCCCCGTCGGCCTCGAAATCACGTTCCAACCGCGTGCCCTGTTCGAGGGCGTGACGGCGGACACGGAGCGCGGACAGCGGGCCCGCGAAATCATTCAGGGGCGACTGGAGGAGTACGACGGCGTGTGCCCGCACGCACAGCTCGGCGACTGGGGCGTCGAAGGGGACCGCGAGTGGCCCCAGTACCTGTTTTCCGAGGACGAGGAGCAGGCACCGAACGAGTGCCCGATTCGAACCACCCGCGAACACCCGAAGAGCACGATTCTCATCGACGCATGACGTCCGACTTCGACCTCCCGACCGACGCCGTACTGCTGGCAATCGACTTCCAGCAAGGTTTTTCCGACCCCGCGTGGGGCGAGCGCAACAACCCCGACGCCGAGGAACGGGCGGAAGAACTCCTCCGCGCGTGGCGCGAGGCGGACCGCCCCGTCGTTCACGTTCGACATAATTCGACGGAGGAGAACTCGCCACTCCGCGGCGATTCGGACGGCTTCGCGTTCATCCCGGAGCTGGAACCGACCGACGACGAAACAGTCTTCGAAAAGCGCGTCAACAGCGGCTTCATCGGGACGGAACTGGAGACGTGGCTCCGCGACGGCGGGTACGAAACGGTCGTCGTCGTCGGATTGACCACGGACCACTGCGTTTCGACCACGACGCGGATGGCCGAGAACCTCGGCTTCCGTCCCGTCCTCGTCTCGGACGCGACGGCGACGTTCGATCGAGTGGCACCCGACGGAACGGCAATATCGGCCGAGACGAACCACCGCGTCGCGCTCGCGCAACTCGACGGCGAGTTCGCGGCGGTCGTCGGGACCGACGACCTGCTTTCGGCGATGGCGTGAGGCTTCGGAACGGCGAAATATCGCGCTAACGCGGCGCAAGCGAGGTCAAAGGTTACTTACCAGTTGGAGCGGCTAGAAGGGAGTAATGAGCCAGCAGGACGGAGAACAGTCCGACAGGAAAAAGTACGAGTTCCAGAAGGTCATCGAGGACTTAAAGCAGTACGAAGGCTCGGGGACCCAACTCGTCACCATCTACATCCCGGAGGACAAGCAGATAAGCGACGTGGTTGCGCACGTCACCCAAGAGCACAGCGAAGCGAGCAACATCAAGTCGAAGCAGACGCGAACCAACGTCCAAGACGCGCTCACGTCCATCAAGGACCGACTGCGCTACTACGACACCTTCCCGCCGGAGCGGGGAATCGTCATCTTCAGCGGAGCCATCGACACCGGCGGCGGCCAGACCGACATGGTGACGAAGGTGCTCGAAAGTCCGCCGGACCCGGTGGAGTCGTTCCGCTACCACTGTGACTCCCAGTTCCTCACGGAACCGCTGGAGGAGATGCTCGGCGACAAGGGGCTGTACGGTCTCATCGTCCTCGACCGACGCGAGGCGACCGTCGGGTGGTTGAAGGGCAAGCGAATCGAGCCGGTCAAATCCGCCTCGTCGCTCGTCCCCGGCAAACAGCGCAAAGGTGGTCAGTCCGCCCAGCGTTTCCACCGACTGCGCCTCGAAGCCATCGACAACTTCTATCAGGAGGTCGCGGGGATGGCCGACGACCTGTTCGTCCCTAAACGTCACGAGATAGACGGCGTCCTCGTCGGCGGTCCGTCGCCGACGAAGGACGAGTTCCTCGACGGAGACTACCTCCACCACGAACTCGACGGGAAGGTACTCGGGAAGTTCGACATCGCTTACACCGACGAGTCCGGCCTGTACGACCTCGTGAACGCGGCGGAGGACACGCTCGCCGACGCGGAGGTCATGAAGGACAAGCGGGAGATGAACGAGTTCTTCCGCGAACTCCACGAGGGCGACCTCGCGACCTACGGGTTCGAACCCACGCGCCGGAACCTCGTCATGGGGTCCGTGGACCGCCTGCTCCTCTCCGAGGACCTCCGCAAGGACGTCGCCGTCTTCGAGTGCGGCGACAAGGAGGAGTACGAGTTCATCGACCGCCGAAAGGGCGACCCGGAACACACCTGCGAGAACGGTTCCGAGGCCGAGATGACCGAGCGCGAAGACGCCATCGAGTTCCTCATGAACATCGCCGAACAGCGTGGCACCGAGACCAAGTTCATCAGCACCGACTTCGAGAAGGGTGAACAACTGATGAACGCGTTCGGCGGCGTCGCTGGCATCCTCCGCTACTCGACCGGCGTGTAAACCGTCGGGACCGTTTCTGCTGTCTTTTCGTTACTCTTCGCTACTCTTCATGCCGTTTCGGCATCGTCACGTAGTGGGACGTGGCGGCGGTATCGGGTCTGTCGTCGATATCCGGTGTGTCGTCCGACATCGGTACGGAATTTTCCGAAAACGGATTAACCGACGGTCGTGCGGCGTTCCCGCTTCCGTGCCCGAAGTTCGAGATACGAGACGGTTGACGCGATAGTGAGGACGAGAACGCCGGTAACGGCGTGAAAAACGGCACCGCTGGACAGTAGACCGACCGCGGACTGGACACCGATTGCTATCACGAGCAACTTCACCGGAAGCGGGAGGAGTACCACCATCACGACGAACGTGGCAACGCGACGGAGGGAGAGACGCCAGCGGAACGTGACGAAGTACGCGGCGGTTCCGGCGGCGAGGACACACAGTGCGAGAACGCCGTTTTTCGTGACGGGTGGAAGAGCGATTCCGTAGAACGCGACACAGAACGCGATGGAGAGCAGGAAGGTCGAAACCAACCAGTGCGGTTGTCGCTTCATGCAATCTCCGGAAGTCGTCCGTATCGGCGTCGGTAAACGAGGAGATACGTGATGAAAAGTAGAATCACGAAGTAGACGGGTGTGTAGAGGATTTGTGTGAACACGTCGGGCGGGCCGAGTACAAACCCGAGAACCATCGCGCCGACATAGCTAATGGTGACAATTCCGGCGAGACCCTGCCACCGCGTCGGCGGATATCGTCGCTTGTTCGCCCGTCGAACGACGAGGAGGTAGTAGAGGGCGGCAGGCCAGAATAACGGTCCAAGAATCGCCCAGTAGAGAGGAGACGAACTGCCGCGGGCGGTCGCATCACTTCGCATCCAGTACGAAAACGACACGATTCCGAAGAGGATTACCAGCAGAATGGGGATGGAGGTGAGATAGGTAACAATGGGAAGAGACATAACTATGGATTCACATTGAAATACAAATATTTTCTGCCGTTGTTCACGATGACTAGCAAGTCAAGGACGACGCTCGTGGAGCAATCCCCGCCGGACGGGACGTACAGGTCGGACTGCACAACCGAACCCACTTTATTGCCGGAAGGACTCACATCGCACATGAGCAGGTTCGCCGAAGTAGACGACCAGTACGAACCGCACTCGGTGGAAGACCGGGTGTTCGAGTACTGGGACGACGTGAACGCCTACGAGAAGACGAAGCAGGCGCGAGAGGGCGCAGAGCGGTTCTTCTTCGTGGACGGGCCGCCGTACACCTCCGGGGCGGCGCACATGGGCACGACGTGGAACAAGTCGCTGAAGGACACCTACATCCGCTACAAACGGATGCGGGGCTACGACGTGACCGACCGACCGGGATACGACATGCACGGCCTGCCCATCGAGACCAAGGTCGAGGAGCGACTGGGCTTCGAGAACAAGAAGGACATCGAGGAGTTCGGAATGGAGAACTTCATCGAGGAGTGCAAGGAGTTCGCCAACGACCAACTCGATGCGATGGACGAGGACTTCAAGTCCTTCGGCGTCTGGATGAACTGGGACAACCCGTACAAGACGCTCAGCCCCGAGTACATGGAGGCGGCGTGGTGGGGCTTCCAGCGCGCTCACGAACGCGGACTCGTGGAACAGGGCATGCGCTCCATCAGCCAGTGTCCACGCTGTGAGACGGCCATCGCCAACAACGAAGTCGAGTACGAGGACGTGGACGACCCGTCCATCTACGTGAAATTCCCCTTGCGCGACCGAGAGGGAAGCTTAGTTGCATGGACGACGACGCCGTGGACCGTCCCGGCGAACACGTTCGTCGCCGTCGATGCCGACGGGGAGTACGCCGAAGTTCGAGCGACCAAAGACGGCGAGACCGAGACGCTCTACGTCGGCGCGCCGAAAGTCGAGGAAGTCCTGAAGGAAGGTCGCTACGACGACTACGAGGTCGTCGCGGGACTGACCGGCGAGGAGATGCTCGGGTGGGAGTACGACCACCCGCTCGACGACGAGGTGCCGAACCATCCGAGCGGCGACGGGACGCTGCAGGTCTACGAGGCCGATTACGTGGACGTCGAGGGAGACGGTACCGGACTCGTCCACTCCGCGCCCGGACACGGTGAGGAGGACTTCAACCGGGGTCGAGAACTCGGTCTCGACATCTTCTGCCCCGTCGGCGGCGACGGCACGTACGGCCCGGAAGCGGGCAAATACGAGGGGCAGTTCGTCAAGGACGCGGACGATGATATCATGGCCGACCTCGAAGCGAGCGGCCACCTGCTCGCGTCCGGCACCGTCCACCACAGCTACGGCCACTGTTGGCGGTGTGACACCGGCATCCTGCAAATCGTCACCGACCAGTGGTTCATCACGGTCACGGACATCAAGGAGGAACTGCTCGACAACATCGACGACAGCGAGTGGCATCCGCAGGAGGCCCGCGACGAGCGCTTCCGCAACTTCGTGGAGAACTCGCCGGACTGGAACGTCTCGCGTCAGCGCTACTGGGGAGTTCCGATACCCATCTGGACACCCGAAAATTGGGATGGGAGCATGGACGACGTGGTCGTCGTCGGCACGCGCGAGGAACTCGCCGAGGCGGTCGATCAGGACGTTGACCCCGAAGACGTGGACCTGCACCGTCCGACGGTGGACGACCTGACCATCACGAAGGACGGGACGACGTACACCCGCGTTCCGGACGTGTTCGACGTGTGGCTCGACTCCTCCGTGGCGTCGTGGGGCACGCTCGACTACCCGAGCAACCCGGACGACTTCGAGGAACTGTGGCCCGCCGACCTCATCATGGAGGCCCACGACCAGACGCGCGGGTGGTTCTGGTCGCAACTCGGCATGGGAACCGCCGCACTGGACGAAGTGCCGTACGACGAGGTGCTGATGCACGGGTGGGCGCTCGCCGAGGACGGCCGCAAGATGTCGAAATCCATCGGGAACATCGTCTCGCCCGAAGAGGCCATCGAGCGCCACGGCGCGGACCCGATGCGCCTGTTCCTGCTCTCGCAAAACCCGCAGGGCGAAGACATGCGCTTCTCGTGGGACGAGATGCAGAACATGCAACGGAGCCTGAACATCCTCTGGAACGTGTTCCGGTTCCCGCTGCCGTACATGCGCCTCGATGGATTCGACCCGGATGAGGTGGACGTGCAGGATGCCGAGACAGAACTCGTGGACGAGTGGTTGCTGTCGCGGTTGCAGACCGTGACGACCGAGATGACCGAGGACTGGGACGACTTCCGGCAGGACAAGGCGCTCCGCACGCTGCTCGACTTCGTGGTCGAGGACGTCTCCCGGTTCTACATCCAGGTCGTCCGCGAGCGCATGTGGGACGAGGCCGACAGCGCGAGCAAACAGGCCGCCTACGCGACGTTTTACCACGTCCTGAAGGAACTGGTCGCCCTGCTCGCGCCGTTTGCGCCGTTCGTGAGCGAGGATATCTACCAGAACCTCACGGGCGACGAGGGCGAGGAGAGTGTCCACATGCTCGACTGGCCCGAAGCCGACGAGTTCTGGCAGGACGAGCAGTTGGAAGAAGACGTTGCCGTTCTCCGCGCCGTCGAGGAAGCGGGTGCGAACGCCCGCCAGCAGGCCGAGCGAAAGCTCCGCTGGCCCGTCTCACGAATCGTCGTGGACGCGCGCGACGATTCGGTCGTCCACGCCGTCGAGAACCACGGCGACCTGCTGGCCGACCGCCTGAACGCCCGGGAGGTCGAGTTGGTCTCGCCCGACGAGGGATGGGGCGAACTCGCCTACAGCGCCGAGGCGGACATGAGCGTCCTCGGACCCGCATTCGGCGGCGACGCGGGGCGGGTCATGAACGCGCTCAACGAGGCGCGCGTCACGGAACAGAACCTGTCCGCGCTCGAAGACGCGGTTTCGGATGCGCTCGGCGAGGACGTGGAACTCGACGACGAGATGGTCGAGTTCGTCACGAAGACGCCCGACGACGTGTCCGGCGCGACGTTCGACGTCGAAGGGACGGACCTCGGCGTCGTCTACGTCGATACCGCCCTCACCGAGGACATCGAGAGCGAGGGCTACGCCCGCGAAGTCATCCGCCGCGTACAGGAGATGCGAAAGGAAGAGGACCTCGACATCGAGGAGACCATCGACCTCGAACTCGACGTGCGTGACGAACGCGTCGCCGAGTTGGTCGAGCGCCACATGGACCTCGTGAAAGAGGAGGTCCGCGCGGAGAGCGTCGGCGAGGTCGAGGACGGCTACCGCAAGACGTGGGACGTGGAAGGCGTGGAGATGGAAATCGCCATCTCTCCGTTGGCGGAAGCGGAAGCGTAGAACACCGAACCGCGAACGGTGCGAGGCGCGAACCGCCTCGGTGAGTGAGCGGGGCGAGGGAGCGGAACGGTGGGATTCGCACAGACGGCCCCCCGGTTCGATGCACCTCTCGTTCGAGATATTTCACGGTGAGAAGTGACCAAAGCTATTACCGAGAAGTGAGTAGCAACGTTCGTCAGACGGAGCTATAGAACGGAACACAGTTCTCACAATCATGATACTGGAAGCGTTTTCGGATTCGAAGGGAATCGAAATCACGGATCCGGTCGAAAAGACACGATTCCCGATCCGTACGCCGACGCGGGTGTCACCTGCGGACGTGGCGGTCGACGACCTCGACTTCCCCGTCGAAACGGCGGTCGAAATTCGGACATCGGCCATCGAAATACCGTTGAGTCGCGGAATCTTCGTTCGGGATTTCGACGGACGGCTTCGTTTCGAGAGCGGCGAAAATAGCGATGGAGCAAAGTTGCCGAGCGACGACTACGTAGTCGAGATCAGCAACGCGCCGATGAAAGTGTACTTTTCAGTTTCCGGGTCGGTATCGTTCGAGCGAAACCATTCGGAGTCGACGTTCTCGTTCGAGCGTGAGCGTCGTATCGTTATCGGCGCTCGCTCACAGTTTCAGAAGCCGCCAGGAACCATCACGGTGACCGACGATGCCGACGACATCATGCGAGCGATGTCGGTGTTCGGGTCGGCGTTGAAAACCACGAGTCCGGAACGGTCGTATCCGACGCTCCGCGGACATCCGCCGCTCATCGAACGCGGCGAGGAGTTCCACGTGTCGTCCTCGATACCGTCATCGGCGACGGAGACGACGCTCGTGCTTCCGCCGGAGCGGGAGTATCTCTATCCGGCGACCTCGCTCGCCTACTATCTCAATTCGTCGGTCGTCCCCGGAAAACAGCCGCGCCTCGTTGCCGATGGCTTCGAGTGCGAGTTGGACGGTGACGATGGCTACGAGGCCACGGTCGAACGCGTCCTTCGGCAGGTGTTCTTTCTCGATTGTCTCACGCGGACGAACGGGTTTTATTCGGTTCAGCTCCACGAGCGGGAGGTGGTCGAACCGCGACTCGACATCGATTTGGATGCGCTCTTCGACGCACCGGTGGCAGAGCGCCTCCCGGCGTATCTCGGTGTGCCGTTCGAGACGCTCGAACCCGCGATTTCGCCGTGGCATCTCGCCGTCGATATGGTGCCGTCCGAGCACAACGTCGAGTATCTCCCGTTTCTGGCCAACAAGCTCGCATTCGTTCGGACGGCACGGTTGCCATCCGAAGCGACGGAGAAATCGCCGGAGCTAATGCACGAATTTTATCGGGCCGGGGTCACGGACTCACCCATCAGTGCGGACATAGAATCGAAGACGCGACCGGAGATATTCGAGTTGAAGGGCGAACCGGACACGATAGAGCGTGCATGGGTCGGCCCGGGGTACCCGCTTCGGTGGAGCAAGTTGACGTACGATGGGCTGCACGCGGAAGCGACCCGAAATAAGACGACTGAGAACGCATCTACCCCAACTATCGATGTCACTATCGTCTGCAACGACACCGCGATGCAGGATGAAAGCGATGTCGTTCGCTACTACGACCTCCGCGAACTGCCACGGTTCGACATCTCCGTTCATCACCGAACGACGAAAGCCGAGCTGGAAAAACACCTCACCGAGCAATCCGACTTTTTCCACTACATCGGCCATATTTCGGATGACGGAATACAGTGTGAGGACGGCTATCTCGATGCAAGGGGTCTCTCCGAGGTAAACGCGACGACGTTTCTGCTCAACGCGTGCAATTCTTACAGACAGGGAACTGCACTCATCGAGCGTGGCTCGACGGCGGGTATCGCCACCCTCACCAAGGTCAGCAACACGACCGCGACGGACATCGGTCGGTCACTCGTTCAGTTGCTGAGCATCGGGTTTCAGCTCCAGACCGCGCTAACGGTGCTAAATCGGGTGAAGTTGACAGGGTACAGATATATAGCTCTCGGGGACAGCAGTAAAACGCTGTGTCAAAGTGAGAGTATTGTAACTCCCGTTATCCGGGTCAAAGACATCGATTCGGGGATATTTAAAATTGAAGTGGATATACATCCGACAAGGAACACCCATCGAGGTGCGATTTTGGAGACCGCGGCAGAAAATGCATCCCGGTATCATCTTTTAGCCGGCAAAGTGGGGACATTCGAGTTCACTCCGGACCGGTTGGAAGAATATTTCGCAATGGAGCGATCACCGGTCGAAATCGACGGCGAACTGTACTGGAGCGACGAACTGTCGGCGGAAGAAGTTACGGAGTTACTGTAGTCACATCGTCGCGGCACGTCGGCTCCGTCGGTGGCGAAAGCTGGACTGCGATTACCGGCGGCGAAAGAGAGGAAACCGACCGCGGAAGTCGAAGGTGACCGGAAAGATAGAGGTGCCCTAAAAGGTCGAACGTAGTTACACCGACGAATCGTTCAGGAAATCCTCGACGCCGGTGCGCATGAAACTCAAATCGGCACCGAGGAGGAAGAACCGAAATCCGCGCTCGGTTCGCTCGGATTTGATTTCCGATGTCCGTCCCGCAATTCCCGGATACACGTCGTTGGCTTTCGCCGCCTCGAACACTCGCTCGACTGCCGTCGTCACGTCGGGATGGTCCTTCTCGCCCGGATGGCCGTACGCCGCGGACAAGTCGTTCTCGCCGATGAACGCGACGTCGATGCCATCGACTGCGAGTATCTCCTCGACTCGCTCGACGGCCGACGGCGATTCGATTTGGACGGTGAGGAGCGTTTCCTCGTTCGCCGTGGTCACGTAGTCGTCGAACTCCTCGCCGTACGTGTTGGCCCGCGTAGTGCCAGCGACGCCGCGATCCCCGACCGGTGGGAAGTGGGTCGCTCGGACGACGGAATCCGCGTCTTCGGGCGTCTCCACGCCGGGGACGATGACGCCTTTCGCGCCGGAGTCGAGGGCGTGTTTCGCGCCGCCCGAAACGGCTGTTTCGACGGACGGAAGTCGAACGAGCGGCGTGGCGTGTGGTTCGACCGCTCGAACGAGCGCTTCCACGCGTTCGGGCGAGTGGGGTGCGTGTTCGGTGTCGATAGCGACCCAATCGACCGACGTTCGGGAGAGTACCTCCGCCGCTCGCGTGCTCCCCGACAGAAGCCACGCACCGGCGACCGCATCACCGCAGTCGAGTTTTCGCATCGAACGGTTCACGATTGACATACGCGTCCCTTCGGCGGACACGTAATAAAAGAGGGGACGTGATTGGAGGACGTAATTAGAGAGTGTGTTCGGAGCGAGCGGATTTACAGCGCGTCGGCAATCGTCGGCGCGACGGACACCTGACTGACCGCCCGCTCGATGGTGTCGGTGCCGAACACCGCTTCGACGCCCGCCTGTGCGAGTTTCGTTCGTGCGTTCCGCGCGAGCATCGGGTGGACACAGGTGACGAAGACGCGGCCCACGTCGCGCTCCTGGAGGAGGGAAACGGCCTCGCTCATGGTCGAACCGGTGGCGATGATGTCGTCTGTGACGACCACGTCGCGGCCGGTGACGTCGGTATCGCTGGGCGTGATTTCGACCTCGGAGCCGGAGATGCGTTTCTTCTCGAAGTAGTCGATAACGCCGTCGCCGTACGTGTCACGAACCGTTTCGGCGATGTCGAGCGCGCCGTCGTCCGGGGAGAGGAAAACGGGGTCGGTCAAGTCGTCCGGGAGAGGTTCCGCGAGACGACCCGCGGCGTCGATAGATTCGGCGGGAACGTCGAAGAAGTCACAGATGGCCTCCTCGTGCGGGTTGACCGTGAGCACGCGGTCGGTTCCGGTGCTGATGGCGCGAGCGACCGCTCGGGCGGAGATGGGGTGGCCGCGGTCGAACGCCCTGTCCTGCCGTGCGTAGCCCATGTAGGGGAGGACGGTGACGACCTCCTCGGCACCCCACTCGCGGGCGGCGTCCTGCAGTTGGAGCAGTTCGAGGTGGGCGTCGCTGGAGACGGTCGAGGCGACGACGACGGCACGACCACCCTCGAATTCGGGAGCGGTTGCGAGCAGTTCGCCGTCCGGGAACGATTCGTACTCCACGAACCCGAGAGGTTCGTTCGATTCGTCGGCGAGAGTGGCCGCCAGAGATTGCGAGGCGGACCCACTGAGTATCATACGCGGACACTGGATATGCCGGGTTAAACCGGTTTTCACTCGTCGGCACGTGTGCCCAGTCAAGCCCTCACAGTCACCCGTCAACCACGCCGATTTCGAACGTCGCTCGCCGATGATTGGGGCGCGGCGGGAAGGAAACGGAAGCATCGGTCGGGAGTCGTCGAGAACGGTTCACGATTCTAAATATACGTATGAATTCACCATATTCCAATATACTATTTTATTTATACAAGGAAATGGTAGTGTCACACAATGGTTTCGGTAACCCGGTTGAGCATCGAGACATCGCTTCCGGTAGACGAAAACGAGTTGACCCCCGCGGAAAAGGGGGTCCTGAATCTCCTCGCGGAAGGTCGGTGCACGCCAGCGTACGTCGGTAGCGAACTGGCTATCGGAGCGGACACGGCGCGGTCGGTTCTCGACGGGTTCCGCGATGTCGATATCGTCGGGAAACCGTACCGTGGTCTCTACGAGTTACAGGTCGGGGAAGAAACGGACCACGAAAAGTATCGAAATACGGAGGTGGTTCTCTTCGACGTCCCGTTCGACGACGACCAGTTCAGGCCGACCGAGCGGGGTATTTTGAATCTGCTCGCCGAAGGCAGAGCGATACCCGCATACCTCGCGCAAGAACTCGACGTGACGCAAGAATGGGTGAAAAATCGGCTCCACGAACTCACCCGTCTCGGCCTCGTTCGACGGCGGTATCGGGGGCTGTACGAACTCGACGTGGACTAGCGGACGGAAAGCCCCGTCACGCCCGTCAACCCGAGATGGCGACTCCGCCAGCCGTCTCCGACGGTCGCCAGAACGGTCCCGGATTCGGTCGCGGCGTACACGCCGTCGCCGAACGCGATGTCCGCGATAGAGTCATCGACCGGAAGCGAAACGTCCGTCCACTCGTCGCCCGCTCGGGAAACCACTTGGTCGGCGGTTGCGGCGTACGCATCCCCGTCCGTCGCGCTCACGACGCGGAAATCGCCCGCCAAAACGTCCATCCAGCCGTTGCCGAGTCGATAGAGACCGTCGGCGGTCGCGGCGAGCGGAACACCCGATGCGGAGACGTCCCGAACGTCCGTCAACCCGGCGTGTTGCACACCTTCAGACGAAACGCGGTAGACGCCCTCGGCGGTGGCGACCAGATTGCCGTCGATGGCTCGCACGGCGTCGAGCGTCGCCAATTCGTGCCACTCACCGTCGTAACGCGCGAGTCGGCCGTCCTCCCCCGCCGCGAGGAGGTCGTCGCCGTCGAATCCGACGGCGACGGCGGGGCCGAATTCGAGCGGCGAAAACGCCGCGTCGAGCACGTCCTCGTCGGTCGCAACGGCGAGGGTTCCGTCGATCGCGGCGATGTCGCGGGCGGCACAGCGGTGGGCCAGCGAGAACTCGCCGATGATGTCACCGGAGACTTCGACGCGAGCGACGCCCAGTTCGGTGGCGACGAAGACCGTCGTCGTTCCCTCCCGGTCGCTGTAGACTCGCTTCTCGTCGATGGTGGTCATACACGAGTGAAGGACGCAACTCGGGGAAAACGTTCGGATTCCCGCCTACCGAAGTCCGGTCGAAAACCGCCGTCGTTCACGAGAAGTCGCCGAGTCCCGTTTGTGTATCCTCTTCGGCGGCGACTTCCGCGACGATTTCGGGGGAATCGTTGTCCGGGCTGTTCACTTTCGTCGAAACCGGATAGGCTCGCATTTCGCTCGCGGGGAACGGGTCGAGCACGGCCCGTCGTTCGTCCGCGTCGCCCGTGAGCCACGTCGTCTCCTCGTCGGGGTCGAGGATGACGGGCATCCGGTGGTGAATCTCGCCGACGACGTCGTTGGGTTCGGTGGTGACCACGGTGAACGAGGTTTTCCGCTCCCCGTTTTGCCACGGTTCCCACAGGCCAGCCATGGCGAACGGCTCGCCGTCCGTTCTGGTCATCCGGTAGGGCTGTTTGCCCGTCGGGGTCTTCTTCCAGTCGTAAAAGCCGTCCGCGAGGACGAGACACCGGCGGTCGCGGTAGGCGTCCCGAAAGCTCGGCTTGTCGGCCAGCGTCTCAGCGCGGGCGTTGATGTGCCCGCCGCCGAACTCGTCGGCCCAGTGGGGGACGAGTCCCCACGTCGGGAAGCGAATCTCCTCGGGCGCGTCGTTGCGAACGACCGGGTGTTCCTGACCGGGCGCGACGTTGTACCGCGGACGAAGCGGACGGACCGGTTCGGCGTCGAACCGGTCGGTGAGTTCGTCCTGCGGTGCGAAGAGCGAAAGGCGGCCACACATACTCGATACTCCGCGACGAAGAGAAATAAACGCGAGGGCAAACGGGTTCGACGGGTCGGAATCGGAGGTCTCGACCGGGAAGTCGGTGGTACCGACAGAGCAAATCGGAGGTACCTTCGGATTGCGACCTGTTTACGACGGCTGTTCGTGCGGGGCGAGTTCGTCTTCCGTGCGCCCGCTGCTGTTGATGATGTTGAACGCCGTCATCAGGTCGGTGCGGGAGATGATGCCCGTGACGTTCCCGTCGGCATCGATGACCGGGAGACGGCCGATGTTGTGTTGTTGAATCGTTTCGAGCGCGTCCATCGCGTCGCCGTCGGCGGGAATCGTCTTGACGTCGGTGGACATCACTTCCCGGACGGTGTAGGCGTCGCGTTCGACCTGCCTGACGCTCCGAGCGTCGTCCAGCGTTATCATGCCGACGAGTTCGCCGTCGTCGATCACGGGATAGCCGGTGTGGCGCTGTCGGAACATGGTTTCGAGGAGGTCGGCGATGGACGTGTCCGACGAGACGGTGTGTAAGTCCTCGGCACCGGTCATCACGTCCCGGACGCGGACGTTTCGGAAGGTCGCCGAGAGGACCGACTGTTGGGCCTCGCTGGTCGCGCCGATGTAGATGAAGAAGGCGATACCGATGAGCAACAAGTTGCCGCCGAGGAGGCCGAACAGCCCCAGGAGGATGGCGAACACTTTACCCACCTCGGCGGCGGTCTGGGTGGCTTGCGCGAACGGGCGCGTCCGGGCGAGGAGCGCGCGGAGGACGCGCCCCCCGTCCATCGGGAAGCCGGGGAGGAGGTTGAACGCGGCGAGGACGAGGTTCATCAGGGCGAGGTAGCCGAAGACGAACCGAACGGCCTGCAGGTTCGTCGGGACGACGAAGAGCACGGCGAACGAGAGAACGCCGAGGACGATACTGACGACGGGACCCGCGACGGCGATGAGGAGTTCCTCGGACCACTCCTCCGGCTGGTCGGTGAGGCGAGCGATGCCGCCGAATATCCACAGCGTGATGGAGTCGATGGGGAAGCCGAAGTGCATCGAAACGACGGAGTGGCCGAGTTCGTGGAGGACGACACCGACGAACAATCCGATGGCAGCGGCGGCACCGAGATAGAGCGGCATCATCCCCGACGAGAGGGGACCGGCATCTAACCCGAGACCCCAGAGATCGTTCATTATCTGGACCCATTGTTCGACCTGCGTTCCGATGAGCCACGCAAACACGGGCAGAATGAACAGGAAAGTGAGGTCGAGTTTTATCGGGATGCCAAGCACGCTCCCGATTTTGAAGCTTCGCATGGTTATCTGTAGCATCGGAGCCGCCTTAAACCCCGTCGCGGTGAGCGGCGTCCCGAAGTATTCAAGGGGGCGCTCTGGGGAGAAAATAGCGTGAGCGGTCCCGAATATTTCAGACGGACGGCGGTGACGCGCCTGGCGGTGGAGGCCGAGGACCACGAGCGGCTGCTGTCCATGGTACGCGAGTGGAAACGCGGGTGCCAAATCGCGGTCAACGCCGCGTGGGGTGTCTGTCACACCCGAAACGAGGTGCAAAAACTGGCGTACGAGAAGTTGCGCGAGCGTACCAGCCTCGGAAGCCAGCACGCCGTTCTCGCCACGCACCGCGCCGCCGAAGCGATAAAACGTGCCCTGGAACGGGACGACGATGCGGCAAAACCAGAGTTCACCAGTCCGACCGTGGTCTACGACAGTCGCACGCTAACGATGTTTGACCATCGGAACATCAGCCTGACGACGACCGGCGACCGGGTTCGCTGTCGTCTCGTGTTTCCCGACCACGGCTACCAATCGCGGTATCTGGACGACGACCGCTGGGAGCCAGCGAAGAGCACGCTGCACTACCGTGACGGCGAGTTTCACTTCCATCTCGGATTCCGACGCCCCCGCCCGGACGTGGACCTTCCGACCGAAGACGCCACCGTCCTCGGCGTCTCACTCGGCGTCGAAAACCTCGCCGTGACGAGCACGGCCCGCTTTTTCTCCGGCGCGGAGCTCACCCACCGACACGCCGAGTTCGCCGACCTCCGCGAGGACCTCCGCGAGACGAACACCCGGAGCGCACGACGAACGCTGCGGCAAGCCGGAGAACGAATCGAGAATTTCACCCGCAATACCCTCCACGAAGTTGCCGGTGGAATCGTCTCGGAAGCGGAGCGACACGGCTGTTCCGTCATCGCGTTCGGCGAACTCGAAGGCGTACAGGAGATGCTCACGGAAGCGATCCCGTTCCACGGGCAAGCGTTCAAGCGATTGTTCGAGTTCGTCGCGTATCGGGCGGCCGAGCGGGATATCACGGTGGTACAGGTGAACCCAGAGTACACGAGCCAGCGCTGTACGTCGTGTGGGTTCACGCATCCGCAGAATCGGGACGTGGAGAACAACCGGTTCGAATGTCTGAAATGCGGCAGCGAGGCCAACGACGATTACAACGCGGCGAAGAACGTCGGGTTCCGCTGTATCCGGCGCGGGCCGCTGTCGTCGCGGGGCGTCGGTGCGAAATACTGCGCGCTCGGTTCCGGGCGGGTGACGCCGGACGGGGAGTTCGTCCCGAACGAAGAACTCGAAGCGGTGGGAAAACCTTAGCACGTCGGCTTCGAATGGAAACGTATGTCCGAACCAATCGTACGAAACGCGGACGACATCGAATACGAGGCCGTCGGAGCGGCTGACGGCATGGCGAAAGGGGTTCTCATCGGCGACGAACAGGACGCGCCGAACTTCGCCATCCGTCGATTCACGCTCGACCCCGGCGCGACGGTGCCCGAACACACGAACGAAGTCGAACACGAGCAGTTCGTGCTCGAAGGCGAGTACGTCGTCGGCATCGGCGACGAGGAGTACGAAGTCAGCGCTGGCGATTCACTGTTGATTCCGGCGGGAACGGTTCACTGGTATCGAAACGAGAGCGACGAACCGGGAGCGTTCATCTGTGCGGTGCCGAACGGGGACGACGAGATTCAGCTCGTCTAACGACACTCGGAGAGCGAGACAACGGAGTCGATGGACGAGGAAACCCACGCCGCGTCTTCGCGGGTATCGGTGATTCGAACGAGCGGTCGGTCTCGGTCGGACCCGTCCTCGATTTCGAGGATAACGTTGTCGTCGAAGCGCCGTGGAAGGTCTTCTTCTTGCGTGCCTTTCATTATGCCACCATGCAGCGCTACCGTGCGCTGTCCACCGCTAGCGGTCGAACCGGCTTTGTTATGTGCCGGTTGCGGAGCGGTAGTGGCGGAATAACGACCGCTCGAAGGTGTTAGGCCGAGATTTCCGTTTTTCAACGTCGGCTTTCCACGAACGGTGACATCACCTACCACGGTCGAAAAGTGGCGATTCACCACCGTCTCGTTCGAATCGCTGAAATAGCTCCGGTGTGTAGCACGTCTCGTGTCGAAGCAGGCCCAGCAGGTGGAGACGCTCTTCTGCCACGAAACGGACAGGGGCTATCAGGTCGCCGCCCAGCGGGGCGGTGAGCGGCAGTTCCGTGCCATCCTCGAATTAAAGGAGACGGACGCCGGACCGCGACCGGGACGGTTTCTGTTGAAGGACGGGTCGAGCGAGAAACCGCGCAGTCCCGACGAGTTCGTCGAACTCGCACGGAACGCGAAGCGGATTCGAATCTCGCAGCAGACCTCGCCCGAGGCGCGCGAAGAGCTGAAGGAGATGCTCGACGGCTACCAACTCGACGCGAAAACGGTTCGGACGTGTCGGTTGTGCGCTAACAAGGGACGGTATTCGCCCATCAACGGCGACACGGCCATCGATACGGGCGACGAGTACATCTGTCCCGACTGTGCGACGCGGGAACTGGAGCGGGAACTCTCGTTCAGGGGTAACCTGACGAGCGCCGCCCAGGACCGACTCGAAGACCTCCTGCTGGAAGTACAGGATTTGAAGCGAATCACGAACCTGCTCAAGGGGCGACTCGACCCCGACCTGACGAAGTTCGACGAAATCAGCGCGAACGTCGAGGACATCGAGATGGAGCGGGTGGATTCGCTGAACCTCCACCCCGGAATCCAGAACCTGCTGGAATCGCGGTTCGATACCCTGCTCCCCGTACAGAGCCTCGCGGTACAAAACGGTCTCCTCGACGGCGACGACCAACTCGTCGTCAGCGCGACGGCGACCGGGAAGACGCTCGTCGGCGAGATGACGGGGCTGGACCGAATGCTGAACGGGAAGGGGAAGATGCTCTTTCTCGTCCCCCTCGTGGCGCTGGCGAACCAGAAACACGAGGACTTCGAGGAAGAGTACGGTGACCTCGCAAACGTCACCATTCGCGTCGGTGCGAGTCGGGTCCGCGACGACGGCAATCACTTCGACCCGAACGCGGACATCATCGTCGGGACCTACGAGGGTATCGACCACGCGCTCAGGACGGGGCGCGATTTGGGCGATATCGGAACGGTCGTCATCGACGAGGTTCACACCCTGCAAGAACAGGAGCGTGGCCACCGCCTCGACGGCCTCATCTCGCGGCTAAAATACTACTGCGAGGAGCGCGCCAAAGAGCGGAACGAGTACGGCGGCGCACAGTGGGTGTACCTCTCCGCGACCGTCGGGAATCCGAAGGATTTGGCGCAGTCGCTGGAGGCGAATCTCGTGGAGTTCGAGGAGCGACCCGTCGCACTGGAGCGCCACGTCACCTTCGCCGAGGGGCACGAAAAGCCCGTGACGGAGAACAAACTCGTCAAACGCGAGTTCGACCGCGAATCCTCGAAGGGGTATCGCGGCCAGACCATCATCTTCACCAACTCGCGGCGGCGCTGTCACGAGATTTCCAGAAAACTGGAGTACAACTCCGCGCCGTACCACGCCGGGTTGGACTACGGACGGCGAAAGAAGGTCGAACGCATGTTCGCCGAGCAGGACCTCGCGGCGGTCGTCACGACCGCCGCACTCGCCGCCGGGGTTGACTTCCCGGCCTCGCAGGTCATCTTCGACTCGCTGGCGATGGGCATCGAGTGGCTGACCGTACAGGAGTTCCACCAGATGCTCGGCCGCGCGGGTCGGCCCGACTACCACGACCGCGGGAAGGTGTACGTCCTCGTCGAACCCGACGGCAGCTATCACAACAGCATGGAGATGTCGGAGGACGAGGTGGCGTTCAAACTCCTCAAAGGCGAGATGGAGGACGTTCGAACCCTCTACGACGAGAGCGCCGCCATCGAGGAGACGCTGGCGAACATCACCGTCGGTGGGAAAGCCGCGAAGCGCCTGAACGACCGGATGATAGGCGACGTGCCGACGAAACACGCGCTCGGCAAACTGCTCGAATACGAGTTCATCCACGGCTTCTCGCCGACGCACCTCGGGCGCGTCGTCACGAGTCACTTCCTCGCGCCGGACGAGGCGTTCCGGATTTTGGACGGCATCCGGAAGGACAAGGACCCGTTCGAAATCGTCGCGGACCTCGAACTGTTCGGCGAGGACGAGTGACACGGGTACCGAGCAAACGAAACGTTTTACACGGGGAGTGCGCTACTGAAGTGTACGGGATCGTGGGGTAGCTTGGTATCCTTTCGGCCTTGGGTGCCGATAACCTCGGTTCAAATCCGAGCGATCCCATAGATTTTGCGACGAACATCCTCGTGAGTCGCAAATCTATTCTGAGCTCGAATTTGAATCAGACGAGACGTAAGCGCCTCGATGCGAACGGCGAAGCCGTGAGAACCGCGAGGCGACCGTCTCGGCGGGGTTCACAATCCGGGCGATTTCATTCTTGGACGACTACACCGCGAGCGACGCGTCAGCGGCACACAGCGCGTGCAAACAAAAATCGAAGGAGAGGACTTACGCCGCTTCGTCGCCTTCCGCGGTCCCGTCATCCGACGAACTGTCGTCGGTATCGCCCGCCATCATCGACTTCACTTTCTTTCTCAGCACGACGTAGCCGCCGACGGCACCGATGCCGAACGCGACGGCCCCGGCTTTGCCGAAGCGCCGGTAGCCGACCTTCGCGGCCTTTTTGCCGACCGTGAGTGGTCCGAGTGGTCCGAACATGCCTGTGGGTATTGCGTTCACGGGGATGTCCGGGATGTGGTTGCAGGTGCAAGTCGTTTATTCTACCGTGTGGGTGGAAATCGAAAGCAGCGGGGAATCGCGTTCGGTGGCGCGAGGGTCTGGACGCTTTGCGAAAGTTCTTACCTGATCGGGAACCAATGACCCATGAATGGCTCGCGCGGAAAACACGGAACTGATAGACAGGTTCGAGCAGTTCTATCGGAACTATTACCGAAACGAAATCGGGGAGCTCGCCCAAAGCTACCCGAACGAAAAGCGGTCGCTGTACATCAACTGGAACGACCTGTATCAGTACGACGCGGACATCGCGGACGATTATCTCGCGCAACCACAGCAGTTACAGGAGTACGCCGAGGAGGCGCTCCGCCTGTACGACCTCCCCGTGGACGTGAGCCTTGGGCAGGCTCACGTCCGTCTACAGAACCTGCCGGAGCACACGGATATCCGCGCGATCCGTGCCCGGCACGTCAACACGATGGTGAGCGTGCAGGGGATCATCCGCAAGGCGACCGGCGTGCGACCGAAGATTCAGGAGGCGGCGTTCGAATGCCAGCGCTGTGGAACCTTGACTTACATTCCGCAGTCGGGCGGGGATTTTCAGGAACCCCACGAGTGTCAGGGCTGTGAGCGACAGGGACCGTTCCGCATCAACTTCGACCAGTCGGAGTTCATCGACTCACAGAAGCTCCGCGTCCAGGAGAGTCCCGAGGGACTCCGCGGCGGCGAGACGCCACAGAGTATCGACGTGCACATCGAGGACGACATCACCGGCCACGTCTCGCCCGGCGACCACGTGACCGTGACGGGCGTCCTCCACCTCGAACAGCAAGGGAGCGGCCAGGAGAAATCCGCCGTCTTCGACGTGTACATGGAGGGCGTGTCCGTGGAAATCGAAGACGAGGAGTTCGAGGACATGGACATCACGGACGAGGACAAAGAGCAAATTATCGAACTCTCGAACGAGGGGAACATCTACGAACAGATGGTCGATTCCATCGCCCCGGCCATCTACGGCTACGACCAGGAGAAACTGGCGATGATTCTGCAGTTGTTCTCCGGCGTGACGAAACATCTCCCGGACGGGTCGCGGATTCGCGGCGACCTGCACATGCTCCTGATCGGGGATCCGGGTACGGGTAAGTCCCAGATGCTATCATATATACAACATATTGCGCCGCGGTCCGTCTACACCTCCGGGAAAGGGTCCTCCTCCGCAGGGCTGACGGCTGCGGCGGTACGCGACGACTTCGGCGACGGGCAGCAGTGGACGCTCGAAGCGGGTGCGTTGGTGCTCGCGGACAAGGGTATCGCGGCGGTGGACGAACTGGACAAGATGAGTCCGGAGGACCGGTCCGCCATGCACGAGGGGCTGGAACAGCAGAAGATCAGCGTGAGCAAAGCGGGAATCAACGCGACGCTAAAGTCCCGCTGTTCGCTCCTCGGCGCGGCGAACCCGAAGTACGGGCGATTCGACCAGTACGAGTCCATCGGCGAGCAGATCAACCTCGAACCCGCGCTGATCTCCCGATTCGACCTCATTTTCACCGTGACGGACAAACCGGACCCGGATCACGACTCGCAACTGGCAGAACACATCCTCCAGACCAACTTCGCGGGCGAGTTGAACACGCAGCGGACGGAAATCAACGCGCCGAACATCACGGAAGAACAGGTCAACAGCCAGACGGAGGAGGTGGCACCGGCGATAGACGCCGAACTCCTCCGGAAGTACATCGCCTACGCGAAATCGAACGTCTATCCGACGATGACCGAGGAAGCCCGCGAGGCGATTCGTGATTTCTACGTCGATTTGCGCTCGAAGGGGACGGACGAGGACGCCCCGATTCCGGTCACGGCCCGGAAGCTGGAGGCGCTCGTTCGTCTCGCCGAAGCGAGCGCTCGCGTTCGACTGTCGGATACGGTCGAACGGAAGGATGCGGACCGCGTTATCGAAATCGTTCGGTCGTGTCTACAGGACATCGGCGTGGACCCGGAGACCGGACAGTTCGACGCCGACGTGGTGGAAACGGGGACCTCGAAGTCCCAACGAGACCGCATCAAGAACATCAAACAACTCATCGCGGACATCGAGGAGGAGTACGACGACGGTGCGCCCGTGGAAGTCGTCCTCGACCGAGCGGACGAGATCGGCACGGACCCCTCGAAAGCCGAACACGAAATCGACAAGCTGAAACAGAAAGGCGAGGTGTACGAGCCGTCGACAAACCATCTTCGAACCACCTGAGATGGACCGAATTTCCGCACTCAGAAACATCGAGGACGCCCTCTCGGACTTCGAGTCGGGAGCGGACGAGCTACGAGAGACACAACGTCGAGTGTTGACGGTGCTACAGACGTACGCCACCGAGTTCGAAACCGAGCGTGACTTGTTCGCCTACCGATCATATGGAGATGAGCGGGCGGAAGGTATCGTCGTCGTCGCGGAGTCGGCGGAGGACGCGCGTGGACGGGTCATCGAATTGCTCGGCGATGAAGCGGTAGAATTTCACGTCGAGAACATCAGTAAATGACAGCATTCTGGAGATGGAAAACTAGATAAACATGCCCGGAATAGAGTAGAAGTATAACGACAGCGTGCGTAGGTGTATCAAATGCGACAAAGCCGACAAAACCTCCGGGACTTATCAGGCCCATAATAATGCAGGTGGCTAAATGATACACGAGGGATGGTACGGGATGGACGACACAGCGAGCACGTGCGACGTCGCCGAGGGACGACCGAGATGAGCGGTCTTTCGGCGGCTCTCGACGGCGAATCTAGCGTTCTCGTTCTCTCGCCTTCTATGAGTTCGGAAACCGACGAGGCGTGCGTCGGTATGTTGACGGATTCACCACCAGCGGAGGAAAACGTACTATGGGTGACGTTTACGCGGTCGCCGGACGCGTGTATTCAAGATTGGCTCGCGCATGCGAACGGTCGGCCAGCGAACTTGCGATTCATCAGTGTCGGTGAGACGGTTCGGTCGGTGGCGACATCGGCACCGATGCAGGAGACATCGACGGATGCCGTCGTCGATACGCTCTCGAATCCCGGCGATTTGACGGGGCTCGGAATCAAAATCAGCGAAGTGTTACAAAAGTGGCACGGAAACGGCAACCGAACCGTCGCGTGTTTCCACTCGTTGACCGCGCTACTCCAATACTCGGACGTCCAGACCGTCTATAAGTTCCTGCACGTCCTCACCGGACGCTTTACTACCGCCGACGTGACCGCACACTTCCATCTCGACCCCGAAGCACACGACTCACAAACTATCAACACCCTCAAAACGCTGTTCGACGCTGTTGCCGAGTTCGACGGGAACGAGTGGAACGTGAAAACGCGGTAATTAATTTTAAAATACATCGTTTCAAACGAACGTCTGTGCTGTTGATAATCACCTACTCCAGCGGTGCCCGACAGACGCTTCGGAACATCTGCACGACACACGAGGAGTGTGTCGTTCGACGGTTCGGACGGGCCGCCTTGCTGCAGCAGACGGAACTGGGTGCGTTTCTCGCGCTTCGTCTCTACGAGAAACACGGAGCAGACGTGCAACTCGAACGCACCGAACCGCTGAACGAGTTCCGTGACGTACCGGATGCGGTTCGGGAGGCCGCAAAAGCGTACGAGAACCGTGAACGGCCGAGCACGCCCTACGACAAGTTCGCCGTGGGGACGAACCACCCGGCACCGGATTCGATGCGAAACGCGGATTTATGAAGGTAAAAACGCGAGAAAAGACGTTCCGGGGGCGCGCAATCGACCTGCGTGAGGAGTCAGTTGCGGCGGCAGATGTTGTCGCAGCGATTCGGTCGGACGCCGAATCGAGCGCGCTCGATATCGAGTGTGCCGACCCGCACCCGGTTCACGACTACGTGGGATACATCGAGTCGGGGACGTCCGTTCGTGTCCGCGCGGCAGTGGCCGCCGCCGCGCGGTCGCTCGGGATGGACGCACCGCAGGACGAGGAAATAGCGAACCTAGAGGTATCGTTGCGGTCGCTCGACGTGGAAGCGGTTTCGATTCGTTCGGAGCGGCGGCGCGTGGCCGAGGTGAGCGGGTCGGAAACGGAACTTCGGGAGGAAGTCGCGGCACTACGTGGCAGGGTACAGGCAATCCGGGACTCGGGAGGGTACGTAGAAGATGCCGAGTCGAAACTACGGAGCGCAACGCGGGAGTTGGCCGAGAGGGAGACGGAACGAATCGCCGCGGAGCAAGCGTTGGAAGCGGCGCGAAAACGCCAACGGTCGGCGAGGAATGACCGAGAGCGACGGTTACGACTGCGTGACCGGAAGGAGAACCTCGAACGAACCGCGCGCGACTATTTAGCTCGACAGGTGCACGCGAGGTTCGTCGCGGCGGTCGAGGCGGTGCCGGGTCGCGGACGAGTCCCGGAACCGGGGACGTTCGAAGGCGATTCGACGAGCGCGGCGCTCGCAATCACTCGTTTGGCGCGGGTTCGAGCGCCGGTCGTGCTGGCGTGTGAGCGATTCGAGACGCCGGGTGCCGCCGTCGATTGCTTGAACGCACCCGTGCTACAGGTTTAAGACGGAAGACGAGCCCAACCCGGGGCATGGTGACACTGCACTGGACGACGGACGAACGGACGGGGGCGGTCGA
This sequence comes from Haladaptatus sp. T7, assembly GCF_026008575.1. NCBI lineage: Archaea > Methanobacteriati > Methanobacteriota > Halobacteria > Halobacteriales > Haladaptataceae > Haladaptatus > Haladaptatus sp. T7. The sequence goes on along the minus strand of NZ_BROP01000005.1, from coordinate 155,822 downwards.
GACCGTCACGTTGGTCGCGCTGGTGGTCGAAAATTCTGCGGCGATGCCCGTCAGGATTCGGGTCGGAAACCGACTCGACGGCGAACTCCGGGTACCGCGGCGGCACGGACTCACGGAAGCGGGATGGGACGAAGGGGGATTCGAGGGCGTCGTCGGCGCGGGTGAACGACGCTCGCTCGGCTATGCGGTTGCGGCCGACGAGACCGAATCGCCGCCCGCCGAAATCGTCTGGACCGAACGAGCACCGGAGACGGAAGAATCGTCGGTCGGCGGTGCGACTCGGCACGATTCTCCCGCCGGACTCGACATCGAACCGACGACCGCGGGTGTCGTTCGAGCGTTGGGAGACGCCCGGCCACCGGTGGACGCGGTTCCGACACCCGACCGGGTGGAGATACCCGATGCGGTAAAGTCGTGGCTATCGGCCGTCGAGACGCGAATCGAGCGGTACGAGACGGGGGACAAAGAGACGAGAGGGGGAGAGATGGGAGGAGAAAAGATGGGAGAAAGGAAGTGCGAAGAGATGGGAAGCGGTAGGCCGGAAAAACGGACGGTCGCCGAGCAAGCGGAAGAACAGGAGTTGCGACGGAGAATCGCGGCGGACGAACGGACGCTCGAAGCGGTTGCAAACCGGGTGCAACGAGTACGAGAGCGGGTCGAATCGACGGAGAAATCGAACGCGGTCGGGAGAACGAAATGATCGTGGCCGTTACGGGTGGGAAAGGTGGCGTCGGAAAATCGACCGTTGCGCTCAATCTCGGGGCGGAACTCGGCGGCGTCGTCGTGGATGCGGACCTCGCAATGGCGGACCTGCCGAGGTCGCACGGACCCGATTTACACGACGTACTCGCCGGACGAGCGGATGCGCTCGAAGCCGTTTCGAGCGTCGGAGACGTGCTGATGCTGCCGTGCGGCCGCACGTTAGCCGGTGCGCGGGCGTGTGACGTGACCGAGTTCGCCGATGCGATAGCGCGGGTTGCGTCGGAGTACGACCACGTGGTCATCGACTGCCCGGCGGGGATGGCGGCCGATGCGGGACTCCCGCTGGTTGCGGCAGACAGCTACGTCCTCGTGACGATTCCGCGGCCGTTCGCGCTTGCGGACGCGGTGCGGACGAAGGCGCTCGCACGGCGACTCGATGCGGGATTGTGTCGAGTGGTACTGAACCGGGTCCGCGAGGACCCGCCGGTCGAAACCGTGGAGCGGACGCTCGGGGCACCGGTGACGACGCTACCGGAATCGACGACGATTGCCGACGCACAGCGGAACGGGTGTCCAGTCGCGACGCTGGCACCGGAGAGCGAGGCGAGAGAACAGTTTTCGGAACTCGGGCGGGCGGTTTACTCCTGCAGGTCGTGATACGTCGAGCGGAGCGTCACGGGGGTGACGTCAGCGACTTCGGCGGCGGCGCGTTGGGTGACGCGTTCGTCGCAGTCGCGGGCCGCCGCGTAGAGACACGCGGCGGCGACGCCGCTGGGGTTTCGGCCGCTGACGAGGTTTTTCTCCTCCGCCCGTTCGACGAACCGTTTGGCACGTCGTTCGGTCGCCATCGAGAGGTCGAGTCGGCTGGCGAACCGAGGAAGGTACTCCCGCGGGTCGATGGGACCGATGGGAAGGCCGAGTTCGCGGTTCACTGCGTCGTAGGCGGCCGTCAGTTCGGCGCGCTCGGCGCGAGCGCGTTCGACGATTTCGTCGAGCGTTCGGGAGACGGCCGACGCCCGGCAAGTGGCGTACACCGCCGCCGCGGCGAATCCTTCTATCGACCGTCCGCGAAGGAGGTCCTCCGACTGTGCGGATTCGAACAGCACGCACGCCCGGTCGCGGACGTTTTCGGGCAGTTGAAGCGCGCCGACGAGACGGCGAATCTCGGTGAAGCCGTACACGCGATTTCGTTCCGCCTTGGACGAGAGTCTAGCGCGGTTGTGTTGGCGGCGCATCCGCATCACGCGGCGTCGTTTCCGGCCCGTGAGTCGAACGGTGCTGTTCTTGTAGCCGATTTCGGTCGTCAACCCGCGGTCGTGGCGCGAACGCGTCAGTGGTGCACCAGTTCGCTTACGGTCGGTGTCGTCGTCGCTGAACGACCGCCACTCCGGGCCGCGGTCCAAGCCGTCTTCCGCGACGACCAACCCGCACTCGGTACAGACTGCTTCGGTGCCGCGTGTGCGGACACGACCGCGGCATTCGGGACACGTTTCGGTTGAGTTTTGTATCGCACTCATTACAATTGAAACTTCGTCCGAGATGGTATTTAAACGAGCGCCGAAATCGGAAAACGAGCCGGTGTTACGAGTGACGAGCGTACCGGTAACCGGCACGTTCTAGCCGTCGTCTAATTACCAACTATGATACCTGTCTAGAAGATTAAAGTCAGTGGGAAGACAAGTAGAACACATGGCGCTGTCGGATATCGCGGCCGGATTGGAGGTGACGGCCGAACAGCAAGAGTACGGTGTCGCAACCGTGGACGACACCGGACGGGACCTCCGCGAACGGCTCGCACCGTTCGGCGACGCGTTACCCTGCGAAACGGACGCCGCGGTAACGATAGTCGAGACGCACGCGTCCGGGACTTCGGTCGGCGAAAGCGCCCGCCGTGCAGGCGTCGCACCGATGACGGCCGCGAAGACGCTCCACCTGCTGGGTGTGCGCGGTATCTCGCCGCTTTCGTCCATCGGTCACGAACTTATCGAGGACTGGCTCTCCGCGAACTGCTCGCGGTCCGAAGCGCTCGCGCTGTCCGGCGCGAACGAAATCGAGTTCGCGCTGGCGACGTTCATCGAAACGCACGAGCCGCTGGACGGTGCGGCCGAAGTGCTCGAAAGCGCGTTGGCGATGAACGGGGACGCTGCCGTCGAAAAGCGAGACGCGCTGGCGGAGACGATGAGCGACGTGGGCGACCTATTGTAGCGAATTTCGAAACGCAGGGAAAATCAGCTTCGAAGCGACTCCGGCAGATAGTCGTCGGGAAGGTACTCCTCCGGGTCGATATCCAAGAACCGCTCCTCCGGAAACTCGACGTCGAGCGAAACGTCGAACACAGTTTCGACGGCGGCGACGATGGCGGGAGAAAACGACGCGTCGAGTTCGGGTGCGCTCGCCGGGACGTCCTCGACGGCAGTCTCGTCGCTCGTCGGAATCGGTACCGCGTCCTCCAGCGGATGCTCACCGTTCGCGCGATTGGCGAGAACGGTGTCCGCGTCCGTTCCGAGGTCGGCGAGGCGGCCGCGCATTCCCTGTACGGCGTCGGCACCGAGACGGGAGGCCGGTGCGACCAACGTCACCGTGTCCGCGGCGTGGACGGCAGCGACGGCCTGATTCGCGGCGACGGGCGGCGCGTCGATGAGAACGTGGTCGAACTCGTCCGCGGTTCGTTCCACGAGCCGCTCGAAGGCTTCTGCGGCAGTTGCGGTTTTCGCCCGTGCGAGGCGCTCGAAGGGAGCGTACGCGGGACAAAGCGAAAGCCGTCCGGAGGTTGGGACCGGATGTTCGAGGAGAGCGTCGGCGAGGCTGTCCTCGTCGGTGAGCAGTGCGGTGATGTCGGTGTCGATGCGGCCCGGAACGTGGCGCGCCAACCCCTGTGTAGCGAAAGCGGCGTCCAAAATCGCCACGTCACGCCCGACGTGAGAGAGCACGGCGGCGGTTTCGAGACAGAGGCGCGTCGTTCCGGCCCCGCCGGTCGCACCGACGAGTGCGGCAGTTCGTTTCACGTGTTCGAATCTAAATAGATTCGTTCTGGTATAAAAACATACAGTTATCGACCGTCGCGGATGTCGTCCGCAATCGCGTCCAGTTCCTCGTCCGAGAGGTCGGGACGGTCCCCCGCGATGGCGTGAATCGGATGGCCGCCGTCGCCGTCGAAACGGGGGATGATGTGGCCGTGAACGTGCGGGACTTCCTGTCCGGCAGCCTCGCCGTTGTTGAACGCGACGTTGCTCGCGTCGGCATCCACCGCGGTTTCGACGGCGGGCGTGAGGCCGTGCAGGACCGAGAACAGGTCCGCCGCGGCGTCGTCCGGGAGGTCGTCCAGCGTTTCGTGGTGGTCCTTCGAGATGACGAGCGTGTGACCCGGCGCGAGCGGGTTCACGTCGAGGAAGGCGAGGACGCTTTCGTCCTCGTAGACCGTTTTGCTCGGGATGTCTCCGGCGACGATTTGACAGAAGATGCAGTCGTTCGGCATGTCAGTGTAATCGTGCGACTCCCAGATGAAAGTTGAGGGTCCCGCGGTAGTTCGGGGAGGGGACTTTCGAAATCAATCGCGCAGTTGGAGCAGTTGCCGTCGCCGCGATTCGATGTCGAAATTCGGGTCGAGGTTCGGGTCGGCGGCCAATCGATCGAGAACGAGCAGGGGGTCGACTCCGGCCGCTTCGACGCGATCGAACAGCGCATCGACGTGTTGCCGATAGAGCGCGAGCGACGAGAGGAGGGCGGTGGCGAGAACCATCCCGGCGGCGGCGTCCGGTTCGTCCGGGAGCGCGTCGCTTATCGTGGCGAAGTTCGACGGTTCGACGTCCGGGTTCTCCACCGGTTCGAAGGCGAGACACCGCGTGCAGAGGAGAATCGACGACGGTCGGTCCGGGACGTCCGCACGGAGTTCGGACGGAACGGTGAACGTCAGTCGTTCGCCGCCGCATTCGGGACATTCCATACGAAAGTAGAGCGGCGCAAGCCTCAAAAAGATGGTATAGTTTCGTCAGCAGCGGGCGGGAACTCAGGTCGATGGCGGCGTTTCCGTGCGGTCGTCCGCCTCGTCGGTGACGTTGATGGGAATCCCTTCCTGGTCGCTCTCACCGAACCCGGCGCTGAGGATACGGGTCAAGGCGTCTTCGACGCTCTCGTCGGTTTCGGTTATGTCGTCCGATTCGACTTCGATGACGAATCCGGTGGTGATGTTCGGCGCGGTCGGCAAAAAGAGAAGTTCGCGGCCGTCCTCGGCCTGCTTGCCGGTTTTGAACGCGGTCATCCGAAGCCCGTTCCACGTCTCGATTTTGACGGGTTTCTGGAGTTGGTTGGTGTCGGAGAGGGCGGTTTCCGCGGCCATCTTCGACGCGTTGTACACGATTCGGAGGCCGGGCACTCGATTCATGCTTCCGTCGATAGCGTTCTCGACGACGCTGCCGAGCGTCGTCCGCATGAGATACCCGATGCTGAAGACGAGCGCGGTGAACACCGCGAGGACGATACCGACGCGGATGAGGGCGGCGGGGATTTTGATCAGTCCGCCGAAGAGGACGTATTTCGGCAGGTCCTCCAAGAACGGCAGCCCGGCGATTTTGAGGAACAACCACGCGATGATGTACGCAGTAACCAGTAGAGGGGCCAAAACGATGAGACCGCTTCCAGCATCGCGTTTCCACGAAGACATTTAGGTGTAGCGTCTGGTTGCAGGAATATAAACTAGTTGCAATATTTTTGCTACCTACCGAGGACGGCGCGGGCCGCGAAGAGGAGATTCTCCTTGCGCTCCATCACGCGACGATAGAAGTACGACATCCACTTGTCGCCGTAGGGGACGTACTGCCAGACTTCGTACTCCTCCGCCAGTTCCTCCTGTGCGTCCTCGCGGACGCCCATCAGCATCTGGATTTCGAAGTCGGTTCCGTACTCGTCGTGGAGTTCCGTCGCGTACTCTATCATCGCCGGGTCGTGGCTGCCGACCGCGATACCGTCGTCGAACTCCTGAAACATAAATTCGAGATACTCCCGGTAGGCCGCGTTGACGCGCTCTTTTTCCTTGTACGCGAGTTCCGGGGGTTCGTCGTAGGCACCTTTGACCAGTCTGACCTTGCCAGGGAGGTCGGCGAGTCGTTCGAGGTCGTCCTTCGTGCGCTTGAGATTCGCTTGAACGCAGACGCCGACGCCGCCATCGTGTTCGAGGGCGAGTTGTTCGAACAGGTCGAGGGTCGCGTCGGTCGTCGTGTGGTCCTCCATGTCGATCCAGACGAAAGTGTCGTCGGCCGCGTCCGCGATTCGCTCCATGTTATCGCGGTAGACGTGCGTACCGACATCCAAGCCGACCTGCGAGGGTTTGATCGAGACGCACGCCGAGAGGTCGGAGCGCTCGATGTCTTCGAGCAACCGAAGGTACACCTCGGCGTCCTCGTCCGCCGGTTCTCGCTCGTGGTAATGCTCGCCGAGAAGGTTGAGAATGACGTTGACGTTGCGTTGGTTCAAATCTCGCGTGTACTCGAGCGCTTCCGCCGGGGTTTCACCCGCGACGAACCGACTGGCAATCGGTGGTATCATGCATCTTCTTTCACACTCCCGCGTCTTATCATTGTATATTGCACCCGTGACAGTCATCGGCATATATTCCGGGCGAGACCGCTGGGTCTTAAGACCCGGAGGGTATCTATCCCCATATGAATCTTCTCGGTGCGGACGTGTTCGAAACCGTGGCCGTCGCGGTGTGGGCGATGTTGCCCGCGTACGTCCCGAACAATTTCGCGGTGCTCGCGGGGGGCGGCACGCCGATAGACGGCGGACGGACGTGGAACGGCAAGCGCATTCTCGGTGACGGGAAGACGTGGCGCGGGACGGCGGCCGGAATTCTGGCCGGAGCGATACTGGCCCTGCTACTGAACGCGATTCGTCCGACGGCGGCGGGCGCGCTGGGCGTCACGCTTCCCGACCCGTTTCCCGCCATCGTGGTTTTCACCCTGCCGGCGGGCGCGATGCTCGGCGACATGACCGCCTCGTTCCTGAAGCGGCGCACCGGCCGGGAGCGTGGCGCGGCGTTTCCCGGCATCGACCAACTCGATTTCGTCGTGATGTCGCTCCTGCTCACCCTGCTCGCCGCGCCGGGGTGGACGCTCGAGACGTTCGAGCTGCCGGTCGTCGTCGTCGTGCTCGTGGTGACGCCCCTCCTGCACATCGTGACGAACGTCATCGCGTACGTCCTCGGACTCAAGAACGAACCGTGGTAGAACGCCGCGGTACCGGCGGCAAAGAACTACTTTTAACCCGCCTCGCCACCGCGACTCGCACATGGCGAATCAGGAACTCATCGAGGCCTTGCGCGCGGCGGATGCCGTCCAGTACGGCGAATTCGAACTCTCCCACGGCGGGACGAGCGACTACTACGTGGACAAATACCTCTTCGAGACGGACCCGCACTGTCTGTCGCTCATCGCGGAAGCGTTCGCGGAGCGACTGGACGGGACGAAGCTAGCGGGCGTGGCCCTCGGTGCGGTTCCCCTCGTCGCGGTGACGAGCGTCGAGACCGAGACGCCCTACGTCATCGCGCGGAAGCAACAGAAGGAGTACGGGACGGCGAACCTCATCGAAGGACGACTCGACGACGGCGAGGAGGTCATCGTCCTCGAAGACATCGTGACGACCGGACAGAGTGCGGTGGACGCGGTGGAGGCCCTCCGCGACGCGGGTGCGGACGTGAACAAAATCCTCGTCGTCGTGGACCGAGAGGAGGGCGGCCGCGAGAATCTGGCCGACGCCGACGTCGAGATGGAGGCGCTGCTTTCGGCCTCCGACCTCCTCGCCGAGAACGACGCCGACGAGTGATGGCTCGGGGCGGACGGTCCGCCGCGTTCGGGGTGCCACTTGAATTGCTTTCGTGTTGTGCCAGCCGATTTTTTACGGCTATCGCCGATGAAATACCATGTCGCTTCGAAGCCACGCAAGCATCTCGCTCATCGTCTCTGGTATCGTTTCGTTTCTCATCGGCGTCGCCCCCGGGAGTTCGACGCTCTGGGGGGCGGGCCTCGTGGGCGCGGGGTTAGCCATCGGGCTGCTTCGAATTCTGCTGTAAAAGGACGCGACCGGGACGTTACGTCGTTCGGAAGGCGCGGTCGCCAGCGTCGCCCAGACCGGGGACGATGAAGCCGTCGTCGTTCAGGTGGTCGTCGATGCTGACCGTCAGGAGGTCGGCCTCGGGGAACTGGTCGTGGACGTGAAGCAGGCCGTCGGGTGCGCTGACGGCCGAGAGGACGAAGAAGTTCTCCGGGTTCGGTTGCTCGTTGAGCACCTCGTCGAGGACGGCGCACATGGTGCTACCCGTCGCGAGCATCGGGTCGGCGACGATGACGGTATCCTCCTCTGTGATTTCGGGGAGTTTGACGTAATCGATAGTGATGGGAAACTCGCCGTCGTCGTTCATTCCGGCTTCCTCGTCGCGTCCGGCGCTGATGACGCCCTGTTTGGCGCGGGGGAACGCCTTCAGCAGACCCTCCACGAACGGCGTCGCGGCGCGGAGCACGTTGATGATAACCACGTCGTCCAACCCTTTGACGCGCTCGCCCGTCGTCTCGGTCAGCGGCGTATCGATGGAGACGTACTCGGTGTCCATCGCGCCGTCGATGATTTCGTAACCACAGATGCGGCCGAGTTTTACGAGTCCCTTGCGGAAACCGACTTGTTCGGTCTCCTCGTCCCGAATCTTCGAGAGGGTGTCCTTCGCCATCGCGTGCGTGATGAGGTGGGCGTCACCTCGTTTTTCGATAGTCATATGCGATTCGTGCGCGGGAAGGGGCTATAAGCTAACGATACGAGCGAAGCCGCGGGACGCGGTGACAGGCCTCGCTGGGGCATCGAAACGCGACTATTCGCCGACTATCAACAGTCCGCCCTCGTCCTCGGGAAACGGATTGTCGAACGTGTCCCAGTCCTCGTCCATCTCCGCGTCGGTCAGCACGCAGTCGTCGAGTGCCGCGGTGATGGCCGCCTCGTCCACGTCGCTTCCGATGAAAACGAGTTGGGTCCGGCGGTCGCCCCACTCCTCGTCCCAGTAGGTCGCAGAGCGGTTGCTCCGGTAGAGGTCCTGGTCGATTTCGGGAAGGCTGGCGATCCACGGCCCCGCGACTTCCACGCGGGCGGCGGCCCCGGCCTGTCCGTACTCCAGTTTCACGTCGTCCCGTCCGGCGACCCAGAACGTTCCCTTGGCGCGGACGATGCCGCTCGGGAGCGACTCGAAGAAGTCGTGGAGTCGGCCGGGATGAAGGGGTCGCGTGGCGCGATACGAGACGGAAGAAATTCCGTAGGCCTCCTGCGGGTGACGGTGGTCGGATTGGTGGTGGTCAGAGTGGTGGTGGTTGTGATGATGCGATTCGTCGTGGTCGTGTTTCTCCTCGTGGTCCATCGCCCGTTTCCATCCGGCGGAGTCGGTCACGTCGCCGAGGTCGAACAGTCCGCGGTCGAGGATGCGGTCGGGGGACACCCGGCCGTGTTCGGTTCGAATCAGTTCCGCGCGCGGTTGCAGTGCGCGTAAGGTGGCCTCGATTTCGTCCAGACGGTCCGCGTCCACGAGGTCGCATTTGTTGAGCAACAGCACGTCACAGAACTCTATCTGTTCGATAACGAGGTCCGAGAGGGGGCGCGTATCGCCGTCCTCGGTTTCCGTGCGCTCGACCGGCGCGCCGTCGGCGAAGAACTCGTCGAACTGCCGCGCGCTGACGACGGTGACGGTCGTATCGACGTCGTAGCGCGCCGCGACGCGGGATTCGGTCGTAAACAGTCGGGCGATGGGAGCGGGTTCGCTGATGCCCGAGGACTCCACGACGAGCGTGTCGAACTCCCATTCGCGCGCGAGGCGGGTGACTTCGGTTCGGAGGTCGTCCTGTAGTTCACAGCAGATGCACCCGTTCGAGAGCTCCGCGACGCCCTCGTCGGCGACGAGTTCCGTCCCGCCCTGGAGGAGTTCGGCGTCGATGTTTATCTCACCCATGTCGTTGACGAGCACTGCGATGTCCATGTCGTCGCTCTCGCGGAGGAGGTGGTTGAGCGTCGTCGTCTTGCCCGCACCGAGGTTGCCGCTCAGAATCGTGACCGGAATGGACCCCTGATTCATTCGTTATCGTGGCACAGACATTCCAGCGTGTTAAGTGGCCACAATCGAACCGCGGGCTGACCGCCCCGCTTAAATAGCGAGGACGTCACTGTGTGGGTATGTCTCTCGCGGACCAAATCGAGACGTTCCGTCGCTCCGTCGAGGAGTGGCTTCGGGGGCTCTATCACGGGATGATTTCGCATCCCGCGTACGAACTGATAGAGAAGGAGGCCGAGGATTTGGAGGACGAATTCATGCTCGCGTGCTTCCCCGACGTCTTCGGGGTGCCGAGTCCCGTTTCGTACTACACCGCCGAACTGCTCCCCTACTTGACCGACGAGTTCGAGGCGTGGGAGCGTCGGATGTGGGACCGCGAATCGCTCGTCGAACGCAAGGGCCAACAGTACCACTTCTAACATGCGAAAGTTCGTGTTTTTCGGCGGCAAAGGCGGCGTGGGAAAAACCACGGTTTCCAGCGCGTACAGCCTGAAATGCGCCCGTTCGGGGCTGAGGACGCTCGTCGTTTCGACCGACCCGGCACACAGCACGTCGGACGTGTTCGACCAGCAGTTCGACGACGACCCGCGGTCCGTGGACGGCATCGAGAACCTCTGGGCGATGGAAATCGACCCCGAGACGGAGGTCGAAAACCACCTGATGGAGATAAAACGCTCGCTGGGCGACCACGTGAGCGCGGGGTTGGTGAACGCCATCGACCGGCAGGTCGAGATGGCCCACCAGACACCGGGTGCCCACGAGTCGGCGCTATTCGACCGGTTCATCGACGTGATGCGGAACTCGGACGACTACGACCGCGTGGTCTTCGACACCTCGCCGACCGGCGGAACACTCCGCCTCCTCTCGCTTCCCGAATTCCTCGAAGGGTGGATAGACCGTCTGCTTCACAAACGACGGCGGAGCATCGACCTGTTCGAGAAGGCCGCCATCGGCGACCGGGAACCCCGCCGAGTGGCGGAGGGCGACCCCATTATCGCCCGCCTGCAGGAGCGAAAGGAGAACTTCGAGTTCGCGGGCGAGGTGTTGCGAAACGACGCGGCGTTCTTCCTCGTCCTCAATCCCGACGAGTTGTCGATTCGAGAGACCGGCAGGGCGGTCGAGGAACTGACGGAATCCGGGTTGCCCGTGTCGGGACTCGTCATCAACAAGGTGACGCCGGAACCGGACGAGGACGAGACGGGACGGGGCGGGACGTATCTCCGCGACCGCTGTCGGACCGAACGTGAACGAATCGAACACATCCGCGAGTCGTTCGACGAACCGGTGGTCGCGATTATCGAATCGCGGGTGTCGGAAGTGAAAGGAACGCTGTTGGAAGAGGTCGCGGACGAATTGAACGTCGAGGTCGAAGCGGCGGCGGCCGAATAATCGAAATTTCACCTGTCAAAAACAACGATACATCGTTCCGAAAACGACGATTAGAGGCGTACCACACCGCCGAGAGTAAAGGAACACTTATTGTGCATCATCAATCCATTTGTTATGAGGCACAATACCATGGCGACTGCAATCATATGGCTAGTACTCGGCGTACTGGTACTTTTCAGCATAGGGTATCTAACCTATTCACGATATCTCGCACAGTTCGTAGAATTGGATGACAGCCGGGAGACACCGGCGCACAAATACGAAGACGGGCAGGAATACGTGCCCGCGAAGAAGCCCGTGTTGTTAGGGCATCACTATTCCAGTATTGCAGGAGGCGCACCAATCGTCGGGCCGATAACGGCGGGCGTGATTTGGGGTTGGATTCCGGCGTTGTTGTGGATCGCCATCGGGAATCCGCTGCTCGGCGCGACGCACGACTTCATCGCGTTGTCGAGCAGTCTCCGCCACGAGGGGAAGTCCATCGGGTACATCATCGGGGAGTACGTCGGCGAGCGCGGCAAGAACATGTTGCTGTGGTTCGCGTTCCTGACCATCATCCTCGTCGTCGGCGTATTCGCGTTCGTCGTCGGCGTCGTGTTCGAGGCGTACCCGAGCGCCGCGACGGCGAGCATCCTGTACATCGCGCTGGCCGTCGTGTTCGGGGTGTACCTGTACCAACTCAACCTACCCTTCGGGCCGGGAACCGTCGTCTTCGTCATCGGCGTGTTCGCCAGCGTCTTCGTCGGGCAGGCGTATCCGCTCGAGCTTACGGCGGAAACGTGGGTCCCCATCATTTTGGTCTACGCGTTCATCGCCAGCGTCCTGCCGGTGTGGACGCTCCTGCAACCGCGTGACTACCTGTCGTCGTTCCTGCTGTACGCGGGCGTCGGCGGCGCGCTGTTGGCGGTCATCGTCGGAACCGTCGGTGGCTGGCTCGGTATCGGCGCGATCACGCCGGCGGAACCGCTCACCGTGAACATTTCCGGCTACAACGGATTCATGGGCGTCACCGACCAACCCCTCTTCCCGCTGCTGTTCATCACCATCGCGTGTGGTACCATCAGCGGCTTCCACTCGCTCGTCTCGTCCGGGACGACTTCGAAACAGCTCAACCGGGAATCGGACGCACGAGTCATCGGCTACGGTGGCATGCTCGGTGAGGGCCTTCTCGCAACGCTCGCACTCTCGACCGTCGCACTGGTCGGATTCACCAAGGCTGGCGGCGGTGTCGGCCAAGCGCTTCCCAACTTCGCGGAGGGTGGCGGCATCATGCTCACGAGCTTCGGTATCGACCCCGGCTTTGGCGGTCCGTTCATGGCGCTCGTCATGGTGAGTTTCCTGCTCACCTCGACCGACACGGCGCTTCGCCTCGGTCGCTACATGTTCGAAGAAATCGTCGGGACGCCCGAAACGCAAGTGCAGAGCGTCGCGTCGAACCGGTATTTCAACGCGTTCGTCCAGTGCGGAATCGCGTACGCGCTCGTCGCGTCCGGCACGTGGTCGGACCTCTGGCCGCTGTTCGGCGGCGCGAACCAACTGCTCGCGGCGCTGGCGCTACTGACCGCGACGGTCTGGCTGGCGAACTGGAACAAGAGCAAACAGCTCATCAGCACGGGCGTCCCGATGGCGCTGATGACGTTCGTCACCATCCTCGGCCTGCTGTACCTCGCGCTCTACCAGAACGTCTGGCAGAAGTTCGTCAAGGGTGGGGATATGGCGCTCGGCAGCGCGCTGTCCGCGGGGGTACAGACGGTAATCGCCTTGGTACTCATCGCCCTCGCGCTCTCGCTGGTTCGTATCGGATACGAAAATATCACGTCGGCGCGGAGCGAACCGGGTGGCACACCGGTGACGGACGGCGGTGAATCGGACGACTAAGGTTTGAGTCGCCGCACGACGCGGTGTAGCAATCCCGATTTTTCGGACACCAACGGTCGCCAGAGAGCGAACGCCTTTCCGACGTCGGCGTTCTCGCTGGCTGCGAGCGTTTCGTTCTCCGGGGCGACGACGGCGAGGTTGATTTCGTACTGACCGTGCAGTCCGTATTTGAGGAGCGTTCGGTCGCTGAAATCGGAGACGAACTCGTCCACTTCGGTCGGGACGTCGGGGGCGATGACGACGAAGGTGAACGTCGTTCCGAAGTGTTCCTCGTCGGCCTCTATCCAGTCGTCGGCGAGTTCGTGGCCGAGGTCGACGAGCGCTTCGAGGTCGCTGACGCGGACCGAATTCGCGCGCCGGACGAACAGGTGCTCTTCGGCGCTGTGGTTGGCGTAGTTGATGGAGCGGTGGAGGAACTGCTTCTGTGTCTCTATCAACAGCCGTCCGTAGAGCGTGAACGATTCGCCGCGAGTGGCGTACTCCTTTTCGAGGTCGTAGTTGACGAAGAGGCGGTCGCTCACCCGGTCTACGTACTCGTCGTCCCAGTCCGGGACGGGATTCGATTGTCGTTCCGAGTCGTGAGACTCGATACCGCTATCCATACTGATTCGGTTGTGAGCGAGCGATAAATATCCGTTGTTGGCACGGGAGTCGGTACCAAGCCTCGTTATTATTTTATTACATTTGATAGACTGTGACAGAGTGTAATGGAGCCAGACCCACTCGGTCGAGCGATACTCGATTACCAGCGCGGCGGACTGCGCGGTGACTGTGTGTGCCGGGACGGCGCGGAGACGCGGGACGGAAATATCGAAGGGCACTACTTCGCCTCACGGGAGGACTGGCGTGACGAGTGGCGAACCCTCCTCGCGTCGCTCGAACCACCCGTCGTCGATATCGGCTGTGGCTCGGGACAGCACGCCGAATTTCTCCAAGAGCGAGGCGAAGTCGTCGCCATCGACGTGAGTCCGGGCGCAGTCGAAGCCACCCGTAACCGCGGCGTCGAGGATGTTCGCGTGATGGACATGTTCGAGATAGACTTCCGACCGGACAGGTTCCGTTCCGCCCTCCTGAGCGGGACCCAACTCGGACTCGCACACTCCCTCGCCGGGGTGCGTCGATTCCTCTCGGAACTCGCTCGAATCACGGACGAGGAGGGCGTCGCCGTCGTGGACAACTACGACCCGACGGACCTCGCTCCGGACGACTTGCTCGGCTACAGGTCCGACCCGCGCCGCGGAATCGCCCACCGAACGTTTCACTTCGAGTACGACCGGGACGGCGAACGGGAGGTCGGACGAACCCTCCACTTCGTCCTCTTTTCGCCCGAGCGACTGCGGGACGTAACCGTCGGAACGCCGTGGCACGTCGCCGAGGTTCAGCCGAGAGAGGGATTCTACAAAGCCGTCCTTCGAAAGGAAACACGGTGAGAGTGGAAGGCTAGTATTTCGGGGTAACACATAACATGGATGCGTCCGTACGCCGTAACATGGGTGGCAAACGGACGGAAGCGTGTGGTCGGTGCGGTCTTTCGACCGTCGTCGACGCGACCAGTGACGGTGAGACGCGTGACATCTACGGCGACGACCGAATCGAGGTGTCCGAGGACGAGATGCGGTCGGTGAGCGGACACGTCGAACTGCTCGGACGCGCGAAAGACCGACTGAACGCGTTCGCGAAGCGGGTAACGTACGGAAACATTGGAGACGAATAATTCTACGCTCGAAACGGTAACCCCCGAGAAAAGGCGCATGGGAGCCGCTGTCACGGACATTAGCGGTAAAAGATAAAACCCTGTGGAACTTACGAGCGAGTAATCGAATGGAAGAGAGCATCTCTGGCTTCAAACTTCGAGGTAGCTGGGGAGATATCGTCGAGCACGGAGAGCGCATCACGCAAGCGCTCCGTGAGGCGAACGTGTCGGGTAGCGCGTTCGAGGAATGGGACGAGTGGCGGCCGAAATCGCACGAACGGCTCGGCGAAGACGTGGCTGAGAAGACCGCGGAACAGGCCCACGTCAGCGAAGGGAAAGGCGAGCAAGCGGGCGAGTCCCCCGACGACGACCTCCGAACAGCGGGCGAAAAACTGACCGAATCGTACGAGAAACTGGAAGAGGACGACACGGAAGGTGCCGTAGACAGGTGGCAGGACTCGGTGAACTACGTCGCTCGGGCCGCCGACTCGGCGGGGCGGAAGGCCATCAGGAAGGTCGAGGACACGGTGTATCAGAAGGTGATGACGCAACTCGCACCGTACTACTTCGACAACGAACTCGTTAGTGCCAACATCCAGCAGACGAGTCGGATGGAGGACGGCGAGGAGGGATTCATTTTCGAGGTGAACGTCAACGACGACGAGTTGAAAGGAGAAGTGTCGGAGTCGCTCACGTCCTACGAGGACGAAATCGACCGCTGGCACGTCGAGACGGAGAAGGAAACCGAGACGGTCGAAGCGGCAGAAGGCGTGGAACCGCCGAAACGGAGCGGCGGTCCGCGAGCCGACAGGACGTGACCAGTCGTTTGCTTTCGAGTCGGTACACTATTGGCGTGAGACGGTATACCGGATAGATATGGCTGGAGGGTTGCTGACGGTGATTATCGCCGGGGTCGCGAGTCTGTTCATGGCGTGGGCCATCGGCGCGGGGTCGAGTGGGTCAACTCCGTTCGCCCCAGCCGTGGGTGCGAACGCCCTCTCGGTGATGCGTGCGGGGTTTCTCGTGGGCATTCTCGGATTTTTAGGGGCGGCGCTCCAAGGCGCGAACGTCTCGCAAGCGGTGGGACGGGAACTGATTCACGGCGTCCAACTGTCGCCCCTCGCCGCGACCACGGGACTCCTCACGGCGGCGATACTGGTGGCAATCGGCGTGTTCACGGGGTATCCCATCGCCACGGCGTTCACCGTAACGGGGGCCATCGTCGGCGTCGGGTTGGCGCTCGGTGGAACCCCCGCGTGGCCGAAATACCAGCAGATAGTCTCCCTCTGGATACTCACACCGTTCATCGGCGGCGGCATCGCCTACGCGACCGCTCGCGTGCTCCGGCGCGACGACGTGGCGGAGGAAACCTCGATTCCGCTTCTCGCCGGACTCGTCGGCCTCATCATCGCCAACGTCGGGTTCGTCTTCCTCGGACCGCCCCATCAGAGCGCCTCCATCGCACAGAGCGTCGGCGAGCACCTGTCGCTTCCCGCCGTCGCCGGTCTCGACCTCGGCGTCGTCGTTACCTCGCTCGTTCTGGCCGGTCTGGTCGCCGTCGCACTCAAGCGGGAACTCGACGCCGACGTGAGCCGCGGCCAGCGTCGGTTTCTGCTCGCGCTCGGCGGTCTCGTGGCGTTCTCGGCCGGTGGGAGTCAGGTCGGTCTCGCAATCGGGCCGCTGCTCCCGCTGTTGGACCCCTATTCGATACCCGTGGTTCCGGTGCTCATCGGCGGCGGCCTCGGCCTGCTCGCCGGGTCGTGGACGGGTGCGCCGCGGATGATAAAGGCGCTCGCACAGGACTACTCGGCGCTCGGACCGCGCCGGTCCATCGCCGCGCTCATCCCGGCGTTCGCCATCGCACAGAGCGCCGTCTTCTTCGGTATCCCCGTCTCGTTCAACGAAATCATCGTGAGCACCATCATCGGGAGCGGCTACGCCGCGAGCGGTGGCGGCGTCAGCGGCAAAAAGATGATTTACACCATCCTCGCGTGGGTGCTCTCGTTGGCGCTCGCGCTCGGCGTCGGATACGGCGTCTTCACCGCCGTCGACGCCGTGCTCTGAATACGCGACTTACCCGTCTTCGATGTCGGCCCGACCGCTCGTCGCGCTCCGAAGTCGGTCGCACAGCGCGTCGGTTTCCTCGACCGGTACGCGAACCGAAAAGCCGACGGTTTCGCCGTAGTCGGCGTCGAACTCGACACCTTCGCTCTCCAAAATCCCCCTGACAGTCCCCGAGTCGTCGTATTCGACGGCGATGGCGAGACGGCGGTGCGGCCGTTCCTCGACGACGCCCGCCTCGTCCACCGCTTCCTTGACCGCGCGGGAGTACGCCCGGACGAGGCCGCCGACGCCGAGGTTCGTTCCGCCGTAGTACCGCGTGACGACGGCGACCACGTTCTCGATGTCGCGCTGTTGGAGGACGTTCAGGGCGGGTTTCCCCGCGCTGCTCGTCGGTTCGCCGTCGTCGCTCGACCATTCTCGGACGAACCCGCCGACGTCAGCGCTCCCCTCAGAAGTGGCAGTTCGACCATCCTGCACGCGGTAGGCGGGCACGTTGTGGGTCGCATCCGCGTGTAGGTCTTCGATTTCGGCGATGAACGACTCGGCCGCTTCGACGCTCTCTGCAGGCGCGACGTACCCGATGAACTCCGAACCGCGAACTTCGAACGCCGACTCGCCCCGACCAGCCACGGTTCGATACGTCGTGCCACCCATCGCTCGGGAGTTCGACGGGCAGCACCGAAAAGGCGTGGATTCGCCGCGGCGGGAGAACGGGAAGAGATTCAGCTGAGTTGGATGCGGTGAACGAACTCCAAGTTCTTCAGTTCGTTGAGCACGTCGCCCGGTACGTCCTCGTCCGTGACGAGGTAGAGCCGCGGGTCGTCGGTGAACTCCGGGTCCTCGCTGATGGTTTGACGGATGGAGATGTCGTTGTCCGCCAACAGTGTCGTGACGGTCGCCACGATGCCCGGAACGTCCGCGTCGCGCACTTCGACGGTCAGAACGGACAGGTCGAGGACAGGGGCCAAATCCATCAGGCTCGGAATCGAGGAGATGTTCTGGAAGATGCGACGCAGTTCCTCGTCCTTCAGAATCGCGTCCGTGGTCGAATCGACCACCCGCCGGTCCACGCCGATTTCGCGGGCGATCTGCGTGTTGGGAATCTCGATGCTCCCGGAGACGACGCGTCCCTCGTCACTCACCGAGAACCCGCGTTCGAGGAGGAGTCTGATGACCTGTTGTTGGCTCGGACTGCCCTCGAACTTCTGCATGATTCTGTCGAACATCCTTGTCGGATAGACGTGCCCGACGGTTTAGTCCTGTTGGGGTTCGGTCGAGGCAGGAGGGTTCATCACGCCGCACGCCGACCCAAAGCCATGGAACGACACGTCGTTTGGGAACCAGTGGGGGCAGTCGGGACCGAGCACCTCACGGTCGAGTTCGAAGAGGAACTCAGCGCCGACGGAACGGTGGTCGGAACCGCGGAAAACGAAGGGACGGCAGCGCCGTTCCGGGTTCGCTATCGCGTGGCGTGTGACGAAACGAGGACGGTTCGGCGGGTCGAAATCGACCCACTCGGCGTCGGTGGCGGGATAAAACTCGAACACGACGGGGACGGCAACTGGACGGAAAACGGGGTTCCCGCGGCAAACCTCGCGGGATGTCGAGACGTGGATATCTCGGTCACGCCGTTCACGAACACGGTTCCGATTCGCCGACACGATTTGGCGTCCGGGGAGACGGCGAGGATTTCCGTCGTGTACCTCGACGTCCCCGCGATGACGACGACGGCGGTCGAACAGCGATACACCTGCCTCGAGCCACTGGACTCCGACGGTGGAGTGTTCCGATACGAGAGTTTGGAAAGCGGATTTACCGCGGACCTCCCCGTCGATTCCGACGGCGTGGTACTGAACTATCCGAGCGTGTTTCGGCGGGCGTATCCGTAACTACAGACTCTCTTTCGTGCTCGCCACGTCGCTCCTCCGGTCGTCGATTCGCGTCGCGTCGTCCAGCGCCCGCGCGGTGGCCTTGAACAGCGCCTCGATTTCGTGGTGGGCGTTCTCGCCGACCACGCCCGCGTGAAGCGTCAGTCCGGCGTTCATCGCCAGCGAGCGGAGGAAGTGTTTCGCCATGTGGCTGGTCATGTCGCCGACGCGCTCCTGTGAGAACTCGCCGTCGAATCGGAAGAGGGGACGGCCGCTCACGTCCACCACGATGTCGCCGACGGCCTCGTCCAGCGGGACCTTTCGGTCGGCGAATCGGTGGATGGCCCGGCGGTCGCCGAGGGCCTCGTCGAACGCCTCGCCGAGGGTGATGGCCACGTCCTCGACGGTGTGGTGGTCGTCGATGTGCAGGTCGCCGTCGGCCCTGACGGTCAGGTCGAACAGGCCGTGGCGGGCGAAGCTGTCCAGCATGTGGTCGAAGAAGCCGATACCCGTCTCGACGGTGGACTCGCCGTCGCCGTCCACGTCGAGCGTTACCTCGATGGTCGTCTCCGCCGTCTCGCGGGTTACGGCGGCGGTGCGGTCGCTCATACCGGGGTAATTCGGCCGGAGCTACAAGGTGGTTCCGTTCGGGAATCTAGACAGGTGTCTGACGCAGTTATATTTACCTCGAGCTCCAAAGAGAACATGTGTTAAAACGAGATATGCTCAGCGTCCTGTTGGTCGCCATCGGGGTCCTCCTCTCCGGGACGGTGCCCGGTCTCGTCATCGGCGCCCCCATGGCCGCTCTCGGGGCCTACGCCATCGTAGACCCCCGACTCGGCGATACGCCGGACGTGCTTGGTCACCTCGCCGGACAGACCCGCTAATCGAGCGCGTCCACTGCCTCCGACAGCGAGAACGCGCCCTGATAGAGCGCACTCCCGACGACCACGGCGCTCGCACCCGCATCGCGGAGCGTCCGAATGTCGTCCACGGACGCGACACCACCGCTCGCCACGACCGGTATTTCGACTGCCTCGGCGACTCGCCGAACAGGACCAGTCTGAACCCCCTCCATCCGACCCTCCACGTCGACGTCGGTGAACAGGATAGCGCCAGCGCCGAGTTCCTCGTATCTGGTCGCGGCCTCGGCCGGGTCGAGTCCGGTCGATTCCGTCCACCCCGAGACGAGAACTTCCCCGTCTTTGGCGTCGAGACTCACCATAACCGAGCCGGGGTATTCCTCGCTGATTTCAGCGACGATATCCGGATTTTCTATCGCGGCGGTACCGAGGATAACGCGGTCGACGCCGCGCGACAGGAGGTCGGTGGCATCGGTGGCGGTGCGAATGCCGCCGCCGAGTTGCACCTCGACGTCGACCGCACCCAAAATCGAATCGACGGCGGCCGCGTTCTTTCGCTCGCCGTCGAACGCGCCGTCCAAATCGACGAGATGGAGGGTTTCCGCGCCGCCCTCGACCCATTTTTCCGCGGCGTCCACGGGGTCGCCGTAGGTCGTTTCCGTGCCTTTCTCGCCCTGAACGAGTTGAACGACTTCGCCATCCTGCATATCCACCGCCGGGACGACTTCGAACGTCGGGAACATACTCTGCTTTAGGCGGGGTGGTGTCTAAACCCAACGAGTCGGTACCGTTTAAGACGTTCAGACGAATGTACGTGTATGGTCGCGATTTTACTCCTCGTCGGTCTGGCCGTGGCGATGTTTGTCGGTTTCAATATCGGCGGTTCTTCGACCGGCGTCGCGTTCGGTCCCGCGGTCGGGAGTAACACCGTCTCCAAACTCGGTGCGGCCGGGTTGATGACGGCCTTTGCGCTCCTCGGCGGGTGGACGGTCGGTCGGAACGTCATCAAAACGATGGGTGGGGAGATCGTCCCGAGTTCGCAGTTCACGCTCGCCGCCAGCGTCGGCGTCCTCTTTTTCGTCGGGTTAGCGCTGCTCATCTCGAACCTGTTCGGCGTGCCCGCCTCCACCTCGATGACGGCCGTCGGCGCAATCGCGGGACTCGGAGTGGCAACGGGAACCCTCGATGAGGCGGTCATGTTTCGAATCGTCTCGGCGTGGCTCCTCGCCCCCATCACCGCCTTCTGGATTTGTGCCGTCGTCGGACGGTATCTCTACCCGTATCTCGACGTGTGGTTCCATCTCGAACAGTCGGAAGGGCCGCTGTTCGAATTCAATCGCGTCGGTTCGGTGCCGTACCCGACCGTCTCCGCGAACGCGTCGGCGAAGGAAGTCTTGGTCACCATTCTCGTCGTCGGCATCGGCTGTTACATGGCCTTCTCGGCGGGTGCGTCGAACGTCGCCAACGCGGTCGCGCCGCTCGTCGGAAGCGACGTGATTACGGGGAGCGAAGGCGTCCTGCTCGCGGGCGTCGCTATCGCACTCGGAGCGTTCACCATCGCCCGCCGAACGCTCGATACCGTCGGGAACGACCTGACGGACCTGCCCCTGTTGGCGGCGCTCATCGTCGAAGTCGTCAGCGCGAGTCTCATCACGTTCCTCTCCGCGATCGGCATCCCCGCCAGTCTCGCGGTGAGTGCGACGATGTGCATCGTCGGACTCGGCTGGGGACGGGCGACGCGAACCGTTCGAATCTCCGATGCGGCCGCCGCCGCGGTCCGCGGCGACGACGGAGAAAAGCATTCGGAAATGGCGGTTAACGTCCTTCCGGAGGAGCAAGAGGAAGTGGCGAAAATCGGTGAGGAAGAGCCACAGACCTTGAAAGCGAGGGACCTGTTCGATCCGTCCACGACCGGCCGGGTCATCGTTCTCTGGATTCTGACGCCCTCTATCTCCGCCGTCGCGTCGTATCTCCTGTTCGCCTTCGTCCCGCTTTCACCCGCCTGACGGCGTTAATCTCGGTCAGCAGGCCAAATCGTTCCCGATTTATCACTATAGGCGGACGAAACAACAACTACTAACCATCCCCCGGACGAAACCCCGAGTGATGCCTACCGTAGAATACCTCAACTACGAAGTGCTGGACGACCAGGGCTGGGATATGGACGACGACGACCTGTTCGAGAAGGCCGAAGACGCCGGTCTCGACAGCGAAGACTACGGCTCGCTCGACGTCAACGAAGGCGAATACATCCTCGAGTCCGCCGAGGCACAGGGCTACGACTGGCCCTTCTCGTGCCGCGCGGGTGCCTGTGCGAACTGCGCCGCCATCGTCAAGGAAGGCGAAATCGACATGGACATGCAGCAGATCCTCAGCGACGAGGAAGTGGAAGACAAGAACGTCCGCCTCACCTGCATCGGTAGCGCGGCGACGGACGAAGTTAAAATCGTCTACAACGCCAAGCACCTCGACTACCTGCAGAACCGCGTTATATAAGCGATTCTGGGGTTTTAGGGGTTTTCCACACGCCGAAAAGCGGCGCGTTCGCCGACTAATCCTCGTGGAATTGCCAGTCGCTCAGAGGCGTCGCTCGAACTCGTAGTCCATCGGCCCGGCCAACGCGAGCGGTTCGTCGCCGGTTTCGCGGAAGTCGTGACGGTACAGCGGCCGGAAGTCACCGAAATCCGTCTGGACGTAGAACTCGAAACACGGGAACCCATCGTGGCGGCCACGGATATCCACCGCTCCGTCGCGCCACACGGTGGCTTCGAGGTGGTAGTCAACCGGGTCCGCGTGCGACGACAGCGGATTGCTCGCGCTCGCGTGCATGTCGAATTCGACGTATTCGTCGTGCCAGAGCGGGTCGGTACAGACGATGCCGTCACACGATGCCTTGCCACGACGAAGGTTCACGGTTCCGTCGGGGTGCGTGGTTCGTTCGACCGACGTACCCGTGTCGGCGTAGGAGACGAGACTGTCGTCCGTGAAATCGACGACCGCTTCCTGTTCGACGCGACAGCGACCAGTGTTGACGGCGTGGGGCGTAAACTCGCGGGCATCGCCCTTGTATTCGAGCGTTCCGTCGCCGTCGCTGGGACGCGAAATCCACGCCGACGGGATGAAGGTAGCGCCTCGTATCTTCACGAGGGCGACGTCCTGCGTACTCATATCTTCTGTGAACACATAGGGTCAAAATAAAATTTATGTAAAACTTCCAATTTCCATCACATATATCGCAACAGCTAAAACATCTCACCGAGGGCTACCGTTTGGTGCATACTTCGATTCCCGACCTCCTCCGACTGCTTGCCCTGCCCGTCTTCGGATGGGCCGCGTGGCGTGACGTGAAGACTCGGCGAGTACCTAACAAGACGTGGTATCCACTGGCGGCGCTCGCCGTCGTTCTGCTCGTTTGGGACGGCGTGACCGCGATGGGGGCACCGCCGCTGCAACGCAAGTTGTTCCTCTTTCACGTCGCGGTGAGTCTCGGGTTCGTCGCGCCGCTCGTCATCGCCTTCTGGTGGTTCCGGGCGTTCGGCGGCGCGGACGCGAAGGCGTTTCTCGTCATCGCTCTCCTGTTCCCGTCCTATCCGACCTATCACCTCGGAGAATGGGCGTTGCCGATGCAGGGAACCGTTTTGGGCGTGTTCTCGCTGACGATTCTGACCAACACGGTCCTGCTCGGCGCGCTCTATCCCGCCGCGCTGTTGGTGAGGAATCTCCTCACCGGGCGGATTTCGTCGGTGATGTTCGTCGGTCGGGTCATCGACTGGGACGCCGTTCCGACGGCCCACGGGCGACTGCTCGAAACTCCCGACGGGGTGGCCCGCAACGGCGTGGATTTGGACGCGCTTCGGATGTATCTCCGGTGGCGAGGGACGACACTGGCCGAACTTCGAGCGCGGGCAACCGACCTGCGCGACCCGGAGAGCCTGCCCGAAACGCCGAATTCGCCGACGGACGGGATGGTGACGGACGGCGGAGCGGTCGTCGCACAACGGTCGGCGACGGAATCGACGGGATACGAGGACCCGTGGGGGGCCGCACAGTTCCTCGACAGCATCGACCACGGTGCCTACGGGACGACGCCGACACAGCTCCGCGAGGGACTGGACGTGCTGGTGACGAAAGACGAAGTGTGGGTGTCGCCGGGAATCCCGTTTATCGTTCCGATGTTCCTCGGGATGGTCATCGCGGTCGGGTACGGCGACCTGCTGTCGGGGGCGCTGTCGGTCCTCGGCCTGGCGACCATCTGATTGTCACGCTCACAGCGTTTCCCGAACGAATCGGGTGAGCCGCGGCCGAATTCCGACCTCCCGACGAGTGATGATGACGGTCGTATCCGCGCGCCGTCCGACCGCCTGTGGGACCGACCCGACGAGTTGTCGTCGGAGCATCCCCTGTCGGGTCGAACCGAGGACCGTGATGTCGTGGTCCGACGCTCGCTCGACGACGGTTTCGGTGACGGAGCCGCTTCTGACCTCCTGCTCGACGGTCGCGGGAGCAACGCGAGCCGCGATGCTGGCGAGCAGCCGTTCGGTGGTGGCGTCGTCCTCCCCCACCCGGAGCAAGTTGATTTCGGAATCGTTCGCCAGTGCAATCGCGCGCGCGACGTCCGCCGCGAGTTCCGCGTGGGGACCCTCGGCGACGGGGACGAGAATGGTGTCCGCCGTCTCCGCCGGGCCGATTTTCTCCACGAGAACGTCACACGGTGCGCGCGCCACGATGCGGTCGATGTTACTTCCGAGGACGATTTCGCTCGGGTGTTCGCGCGCCTGCCACCCGACGACGAGGGCGTCACAGTCGAACTCGACGACGGCGTTCGTGAGCGCGCGGGCGACGTCGTACGAGACGAGCAACTGCCCGCTCACCGGAACCGCTCCCTGTGCGGTTTCGACAACTCGGTCGAGGATTTCCTGTTCTTCGCCGCCGAACTCGCGGATTATCACCTCGTCGGTGTAGAGTGCGAACGGCGACTGGCGCTCGGTCACGAGAACGCGCAAGACGAGGACGTCACCGTCCCGTTCGCGTGCGATATCGACCGCGGTTCGGGTCAACTGGGCGGCGTTTTCGGGGTCGGCCACCGCCACAGCGATACGATAGTCACTCGTTCCCCCCATTTTCGGTAAGTACGGCGTCGGTCAGCAAAAGCGTTGGCTCCCCGTAGTGTTTTCGTCGCGCGGGTCGGTTCGGAAAGTTTGGACACCATCACACGATGGGTAGTCGGTGAACTCGTCGGGTCAGTGGTCGGCGCGTTGCTCAGCGGCATCGGATACGCCGGGATGACGGTCGGCATCGCTGCCGCTATCGAGAAGGGCACCGTTTCGGGTGGAAACGGTACGCCTTCGACAGGCGTCGCTGAAGTCAACTGACGTTTCAGTCCAGTTTCGAGAAATCGGTATCGACGTTGCCGTCCCGGTCCAAGTCGACCACGGCGTCGAACAGACCGAGGAATCGCTCTATCTGCACTTCGTCGTGAACCCCCTTCGAGAGGTGGAACAGTCCGACGGCATCGTGTTCTTCGAGCAGTTCGAGCACCTGCTCGACGGTGTTGTACACCCGCTGTTCGTCCGCGTAGTAAGCCATCTCGGTGATGGAGTCGAAGCTGATGCGGCGTTTGCCGTCGGTCTTCGTCAGGAACTGTTCGGTGACCGAGAGGATTCCTTCGAGGTCGTCAGGGGCGGAGACGTAGTGAACGTCGTTCGTGCTTCGGCGGGAGTAGCCGCGTTCGATGCTCAACGTGTCGAGAATGTCGGCCTTGTTCTCGTCTACGTCGTAGTGGTCGAGTTTCTGTTTTACCTCGCGGGCCGTCGTCCGTGTCGAAATGACGAGGAAGCGGTCGGTATCCGTTTTCAAAAAGTCGGTGTCGATTCGGTCGGTTTCTCCCGTGCTCGGATGTAAAAGGAGGACGCCAGTGCCGCCCGGTATCGAATTTGGCGTGTTCTCTATATCGAGTTGGTAATCCATATCATCCGGTAACTAGCGGAAGCGACTTAAAATATACGGGAATGCGGGTCGGAACACCGCGTTAGCACCGAACACGTCCGAGGGAGACGTGGCTGTTCAACCGGTGAACCAGACCGTTTCGTCACCAAAAACACCGGTTGGTGCCACGATACGTTCGGTCAATAGTCAGTTTGAAGACTATCTCAAAGGTGCGACTGGATAGTTCGGCCCTTGTACGAAACCACCACGAACGCAACGCCAGCGAAGGCGGTCAACCCGCCGAACAGAAGGGAGTCCAGCGGACCGAACGACATGAAGGCGCCGAAAACCAACAACAACAACAATCCGCCGATAACGAGGCGCAGCCGTGCTCCGAACGATAGTCGTGAGTTTGCCATCGAGGAGACGTTACTATTCTCCATTATTAACATTTTTGTTACTTATATAATATTCTAACACATTCGGGCGGGAGTTTACTTCCGAACGACGGATTCCGTCAGAACACGCTGTCGGCGGTGGCCGCGCCGACGACGCTGAACACGGACCCCACGCTGACGGCCTTGACCGTCGTGAAGAGCGCCTGCCCGGACGTGTGGCCGTCGAACAAACCGTCGTGAAGGAACGTCTCCGGCGCGGCGAACACCACAGCGAGGATGGCGACGGACCCGAAGGAGACCACCATCAACGAGATGAAGCGGGTCGGGACACCGGCCACGTCCGCCTCGCGGTCGGGGTCGCGCTCGTGGTCCGCCTTGTAGAGCGCGCCGTATCCGATTCCGAAGACGATACAGACGGTCGCAAGCGCGTGGATGGTGGACATGTTTCCCGCGATGTCCCAGACCTCCTGCGTGACGACGAACGGACCAGCGAGGAGGAAGCCGCCGAGCACCTGCTGGGCCGTATCGGCGAGGGCGAATCGTTTTCTCGAACCGACCATATCCCCGAGAAGGGGCCGAGAAATAAAGCCCTGTGCGTTCCGAACGGGTTTTGTCGGGGACGGCCGTTCCATCGTGCATGAGCGTCCGCGAGGAGTTCGACGACTGGGCGGCGGATGGCCGCGACAAGGGAATGGAAGAGCGACACTGGCACACGGCGAAACACGTTCTCGCCCGGATGCCGGTCGAAGACGGCGACACGGTCCTCGATTTGGGATGCGGAAGCGGATACGCCGGACGTGCCGTGCGCGATACGAAGGGAGCGGGACGGGTGTACGGACTCGACGGTTCGCCCGAGATGGCGCGCAACGCGCGGGGGTACACCGACGACTCGAACGTCTCGTACCTCGTCGGCGACTTCGACCACCTACCGTTCGCCGACGACAGCATCGACCACGTGTTCACCATGGAAGCGTTCTACTACGCGAACGACCCCCACGAGACGCTTCGGGAGGTGCGGCGGATACTTCGTCCCGGCGGCACGTTCTTCTGCGCCGTGAACTACTACGAGGAGAACGTCCACTCCCACGCGTGGCAGGACTCGATTTCGGTCGAGATGACGCGCTGGAGCCGCGAGGAGTACCGCGACGCGTTCCGTGAGGCGGGGTTGTACGTCGCCGAACAGGACAACGTACCGGACCGCGAGACGGAGATACCCGCGGAAGACGCGTTTCCGACGGATAACTGGGAGACGCGCGAGGCGATGGTCGAACGCTACCGCGAGTTCGGCACCCTGCTGACCGTCGGCGTCGCGCCGTAACCCCTTCGTTTCGGGTGGAACGACCCGACAAACTGTCGATTCTGGGGGATTCAGTCGAAGCGACGATTCGGGGCAATAGCACACGCTACCGGAGGATTTAACCAAACAGCAGGGCGTCTTTTAGGTGACATGGTGAAAGTAAGCGTAGTTGGCGCGGCAGGCACTGTCGGGGCCGCCGCAGGCTACAACATCGCACTGCGTGATGTCGCGGACGAACTCGTTCTCGTTGACATTCCGGACATGGAAGACAAGACGGTCGGGCAGGCCGCGGACGTGAACCACGGGGCCGCCTACGACTCGAACACGGTCGTCCGACAGGGGACCTACGAGGACACCGCCGGGTCCGACGTCGTCGTCATCACGGCCGGGATTCCGCGTCAGCCGGGACAGACGCGTATCGACCTCGCGGGCGACAACGCGCCCATCATGGAGGACATCGGGGACTCGATCGCCGAGCACAACGACGGTGACTTCGTGACGATCACGACGTCCAACCCAGTCGACCTCCTGAACCGCCACCTGTACGAGACGGGTGACCGCGCACGGGAGAAAGTTATCGGCTTCGGTGGCCGCCTCGACAGCGCCCGGTTCCGCTACGTGCTGAGCCAGCGCTTCGACGCGCCGGTCCAGAACGTCGAAGCGACCATCATGGGCGAGCACGGCGACGCGCAGGTCCCCGTCTTCTCCAAGGTCCGCATCGACGGCGCGGACCCCGAGTTCTCGGACGACGAGAAGGACGAAATCCTCGGCGAGCTCAAAGAGAGCGCGATGAACGTCATCGAGAAGAAGGGCGCGACCCAGTGGGGTCCGGCGACGGGCGTCGGCCACATGGTCGAGGCCGTCATCCGCGACACGGGCGAAGTGCTCCCCGGTTCCATCAAACTCGAAGGCGAGTACGGCCACGAAGGCGTCGCGCTCGGCGTCCCCGTCAAACTCGGCGCGAACGGCGTCGAAGAAGTCGTCGAGTGGGACCTCACCGAGTTCGAGCGCGAACAGCTCGGCGAAGCGGCGGACAAGCTCGCAGAGCAGTACGAGAAGATAGAGTAACGGACCGCTAAAGCCGCTATTCTCCGTTACCACTACCGATAATTCTCCACATTTATTACAGTAGAGTGAATCGTCACAGATGAGTGACGAGAGCGTACGTGTTTCTGGATGAGAGTGGAAACCATTCGATTAGAGACTGCTACACTGTCGCTGGAATCTGGTGCTTAACGGAGTATGACAGACCAACGGAGGTGTTCAAACCGACGCGCGATAGAATCGCAAACAACGTTGCACGAACGGATGGGGAGCTCAAAGGAGAACAGTTGCCAGAGAACAATCTCGACTCGTGTCTCTTTTATATGAAAAAGATATTCGAACAGGACGACTCCCTTGTCCCGACGAATGTGTAGGAGACCAACAGTGTCGCTGCATTCACTGTCCACGACGCTGATGGAGATACTGGAAGAAAAATCGCCGAACGGTATCCTGGCGAAAGTGCGAACAAGTCTTCTACCGCTCAGCTGATGGCGCTGGCTTCGGTAACAAGTCCGATGCTCCGTCTCAATCAGCATGCTACTGTCGATATTACCGCTCATCACATTGTTATGGATGGGGAGACATGGCGACGAGCGGGTACCGTTCTCGAAGGACTCTATGATTCGCTAGCGTGGTCTCCCGAAATTTCGTTCTCGTATCGCGACAGTAAGAATACACCGGGAATACAACTTGCCGATCTCGCCGCACATGCACGGCGTTTGCGCCTCACTGCCGGGGAGTGTACAAATGGTTCGAAGGCCATCGATGAGATGCGGCTATAATATGAAAGTTGTCCGAGTTAGAGATGCGAAGACGAACCGGAACTACCAACGGAAAATCGATGTGGTAGCAGCGTTACCGGTCCCCCTTCGACAGACATGAAAACGTATGTCCTCCAAGAATATAAATCACCATCCTACCGGTGCGGATGACCGTAACGATCGAAATGAGAAGAGATGTCGTTACCGCCCTTTCGTCAATCGCGCGCCGATTTTGTCCGGCAGTCCCGCCTCCCGCACCGCCTCCTGTACCGCTTCGATGTCGTACTCCACGCGTCGCTCCTCGACGCTCATATCGTCGAAGTCGAGAATCGCGTAGGCGGCGCGAGGGTCGCCATCCCGCGGTTGACCGACGCTTCCGGGATTCATCACGACGCCCTCGTCGTACGTTTCGTTGTGTTGGACGTGTGTGTGACCCATGACGAGGACGTCCTCGTCACCCAGTAGGTCGGGGTCAAATTCCTCGGGATAGGTGTAGTGGTCGGGGTCGTCGGGGTGGCCGTGGACGATTCTGACTCGACCGTCGCACGCGAGACGCGAATCCGGGCGGTGAGAGAGCCAGTCGATCTGTAGGTCGTTGAGTTCATCGCGGGCGTGCTCGACGCCCGCGGCCGCCATGCTGTTGAATCGGAAGGCGGTGCCGGTGACGACCGCCCGGTCGTGATTTCCCATCACGCTCGCCGAAACGCGGTCGCGGAGGCTGTCGACGCACTCGCTCGGCCACGGGTTGTAGCCGACCACATCGCCCGCACAGAGGAGTTCCTCGACGGGCGGCATGTCGTCGAGAACGGCATCGAGCGCGACGCGGTTCGAGTGAACGTCCGAGATGATACCGACCTTCATGTCGGTCGATACGTTCGGGAAAGCCTTAATTCCCGTTCTCGACCGCGAGCGAAAAGTCGTTCTCGTCGTTTCGAGCGACGCCGACGCCGCAGACGGGGTGTTCGAAATCAAGGTCGTAGGCCGCACTCGCCGCGGTTTCGGCGTCCGCGGCATCGAAGTCGAAGGCCTCGGGCGTGTCCTTCTCGTAGGTCGCCACGAGCGTCGGTTCCGTGACCTCCTTCACGAGCAGGGCGTCGCGGCGGACGATACCGATGTAGGATTCCTCGCCGACGGTTCCCGCGATTCGCGGCGTGTCGTAGTCGTCCTTTTCGTAATCGAGCGCGAGAAGACTCTCCGCGAGGGCGTCACGCGCGGGGTATCCGAGTTCTATCTTCTCGGCGATGGGGTCCACTTGCGAGCCGTTGCCGATGACCGCCGTGTCGCCGACGACGCGGGCGCAGTTGTACGCGATGTAGGGGTTGTCCGTCTCCGGTGCGTCGTCGGTCGGGCCGACGGTGACGGTCTCACCGTGAGCGACCGCTTTTCGGTTGGGGAACGACCGCGAGGAAACTCGGTAGGCGCCGACGTCTGGACCGACGACGATGAAGCGTCCGATGTACATACACAAACATGCGTAATTGGGACTGAAATACGTGCTGGTTTGTGCACGGTTACGGTGTCATCTCAGATTTCGCTCGAAAGGAAGTCCCGGAAGTACTCCTCCATCCGTTCTTGGGAGTAGAACTTGACGCTCTTGTCGCGGAGTTCCGCGAGCAGGTGGTTTTGGACCATGACGAACGAACCGAGCCGACGCGATTTCTTTTGCACCATATCAACCCGGTCACGTCGACGGGACACGTAGTGTTCGAGCCCCTGTTCGAGGTACTTCGAATCGGTTCGGGTCAGTTCGTCCGCGAGGACGGCCGCCGATTCCATCGCCATCGACGCACCGACACCGCCGGTCGGCAGTATCGCGTGTCCGGCGTCTCCGATGAGAACGACGCGGCCCTTCGTCCACTCGTCCATGTGCAGGTCGTAGAAGTCGTCGTGCCACATCCCCGCCGGGTCGTCCATCTCGTCGAGGATGTCCGGGACCAACCCACCCATGTCGTCGAACGTCTCACGAACGCGGTCGAGGCGCTCGTCCACGGGGTCGGGGGTTCCTTCGGGCGCGGTCGCGGCGAGGAAACACGCCAACTTGTCCTCCGTCGGGTACAGACCGACGAACCGTCCCGCGCCCCAGTGCTCCTGCACTTCGCCCGACGTCGCCAACGAAGGGTCCACCCAGAACGCCCACCCGGTCATGTCGTGATACGTCAACTCCACCTCGCCAAACACGAGGTCCCGAACCTTCGAGTGGATGCCGTCCGCGCCGACAACGAGGTCGTAGGTGGCCGTCGTGCCGTCGGTGAAGGTGACGTCAACTTCGTCCGAGTGTTGGTCGATTTCGGTGACGGTCGTTCCCATCCGGAGATTCTCCTCGGAGATGGTTTCCTGCAACACGTCGACGAGATTCGGTCGCCAGATGAGATACGTCTCGCCGTACTCGTCGGCGAGGCTGCCCATGTCGTAGCCGTGTAGGTGTGTTCCGTCGTGGTCGAGAACGTGGTACTCCTCGAACTGGTCCGCGTTATCGAGGAGTTCGTCGTACTTGCCGAGTCCCTTCAGGATGTTCGACCCCGCGGGCCACAGGCTAAGGGTGTAGCCGAGGCCGCCGTAGTTGCTCGATTTCTCCACCACGTCGGGTGAGAGTCCGCGCTGTTCCAGCAGGCCCGCAAGCGTCAACCCGGCGATGCCGCCGCCGACCACGAGAATCCGCATATCGTTCCCGTATCGAATAGTAGTCGTCATCGTAGCTGCGTGTACAAAAGGGAGATTCGTTGCTCTATCCTCTAGCATGCCACAGGTATTTATTAGAGATTGCCTGCGATAATCGATTATCACTCCGGCGTCGGTCCGCCACGGAGGTCACGAAAACATGAGGTACGCAACGGTCACAGTCCGCTGGGACGAGGGGGAGCTTCACCCGCTCGACGATGCAGTGGCGCGCGCACCGGACGTTTCCATCGAGTTGACGTACTACATCAATCCGGTTCGTGACGGGACGTACGCCGAACTGAGTCGAATTCGTGGGGAGCCAGCTCGGATACGAGCGGTGTTACAGGCGACACCGGAGGTGTTAGACTACGACGTTCCGTCCGGAAGCGAGGGGATCACGTACACCCACTACGAATCCGCCCCGCTCATGGACGAGATGCTCGGGGTGCTTTTCGACCACGAAATCGTTCTCGAATGGCCGGTCGAGTTCGTCGATACCGCGACCGGCCGCGGGGTTCGAGTGACGTTTCTCGGAACGGAGCGGGCCTTGAGCGAAGCGCTCGGCGACGTTCCGGACGACTTCGGAATCGAACTCGAACGGATGGGCGACTATTCGTCGCGGATTTCCGACCCGGTTGCGACGCTCACCGACCGCCAACGGGAGGTGTTGGCGGTGGCAGTTCGGAAGGGGTACTACGAGATTCCCCGCGAGACGACGCATCGGGAAATCGCCGACGAACTGTCGGTCGCCCCCGGAACCGTCAGCAAACAGTTACAACGCATCGAAATCGAGCTAATATCGGCGCTTTCGACCCCGAACGGATAGATTCACAGCCGAATACGTGACCGTGATACCGGGATGCAAGGGTCGGTCGGGTTCGAAACACTGAAATACGGAACTGTGCTACCGTTGAATGCAGATTCAGCGAATCGAATCGCTGAAGCATAACAGTCCCATGGGGTAGTGGCCAATCCTGTTGCCTTCTGGGGGCAACGACCGCGGTTCGAATCCGTGTGGGACTATCAGAAATTTTACAATAATCCTCCCGAAACATAGTGGCTTCTCTCGCGGAGGTGGTGCTGCATGAGTCGCACCTGTCCGCGGTGCGGCGAGAAGATAGGATGGACAATAGTGAGCGGTCCGAGTACCGCTAGCGTCCATCCGTGCGGCTGTACCGTTGCTCCTGACCAATTACAGGGAGGTGAGGAGTGATGTCCGGAACACTCTGTTCTACCTGCGGAGAGCTATCCTCGTGCTGCTATCGCTGTTCGGAGTGCGGTGCAGATCTCGCTGGGAAAGGAGGTGACGGCAATGGGCGGTGAGGAATTGCTCGAACGGCTCGCGGAACGTGTGGCCGACCTTGAAGCGAAGGTCGAAGCGCAGGAAGAACGAGGCGACCACCTCGAAGTGCGCGTCGAGGAACTCGAAGACGAGAACGAACAGCTCCGTGCGAAACTCGGCGAACAGGAAGAGCAGAACCAACGCGTGCGTGCATCTGTTTCGCGTATCATCAATGACGTCCGCGAATATTCATCAGAGGACGGAAGCAGCGTCGACGCAACTTCACCGAACCTTGTCGCGGAGGCGGCAAACGTCGGCGGAGAGCTGTACGACTGCATCGAGCGGTCGAAGGAGAACGCCGGACTGCTGAACTTCAAGACGAAGCGTCCCGAGTCGGCCACGGTTCAGGAGAAGTATCTGAACGTCCTCGGTCGAGCGGAGGAGAAGGCACAGGAGTCGGGTGAGGATGTCGTGTATCTGAATTACCGCGAGGTAGCCACACACTACGGGTGTGCGTACAACACGGACGGGTACCGCGTGATGGAGGAGATGGACGAACGAGTGCCGGGCGTTCACTACGTCGACGGCCACCTCGCTAACCCAGAGATCGACCCGACGACGAAGGTCGAGGAGAAGAGCATCCGCGTCGAGTGGAACCATCCCGACCTCCGTGGTTGGGTCCGCGCTCACCGGGAGGGATAGACTAGGATATCATAATACGGGGGGTCCCGGCGGACCCCCCGTGAGCCGCACTACACCAACCACAGGTCACAATATTCCCACTAGCCACCCTCTATAAGCATCCCTCGATTACTGCTGAGTGCGGTTGTTTCTGCGGTGTTTCTGCGGTGTGAACGAGAGATAACTGGACGTTCCTCGCGTTCTTACAACGTTATAATCGCTCGACGAATTTCAACAGTTCCCGAGTAGTATTTTCAAAACGGGTCGCTCGCGGTATTGAGTCGTCGAATGTCTTCGACCACATCGAAGTCGTCGTCGAAACTGTAGACGTACTCGATACCCTCGCGTTGCATATAGGCCGTCGTCAGAGCATCGACAAACGTGAGTGACGGATACTGTCGGTAGAGCGCTTGACCGCTCGTGAAATCCGCTTTTGGCGAGCGAACGATTTCGAACCCCGCACTCTCGATGAGAGTGTCGAGCGTAGCAATAGCGGCATCGTGCCCTGCACGCCGTCCGAGAATGTTCAAGACTTCACCGAGAACGTAGTCCGTGACGTGAGCCACCGGAAGGTCGCCGTGGTCGATGGCCCGGACAATTTCGTTTGCTCGTTCGTGGTATTGGTCGCGGGCTAATCGCTGTCCGATGAGAATATTCGAATCGACGACAACCGGCATTAGAACGCCCCGAACTCCTTCTCCAATTCGACTGCATTCGTCTCTTCGCCGATGTCTACCGGTTCGAGGTCATCGAATGCTCCAAATCGCTGCTTTACCACTTCGACAGTCAGGTTTTCCTCATCGTCGAGTCGCCATCGAAGCTTATCGCCGGGTTCGATGTCCAGTGCGTCCCGAATCTGGGACGGCACGGTCACCGAATGACCGTCATTAACCGTGGTCTCGTCGGTGACTTGGTTGCTTGCCATAACAGAAGATTATCTTTCGTAGTCAAAAAGTCTATTGCAGACCATAGACTCACTCGTTGACTTGCACCCTCGATTCGACCCGGTATTCGAGCGTTACCCGTGGTGTACTCAGAATCTCCGCTAGTTCTGCCGTCATATCGGGATGGTTGGCTGCTCGTTCAAGATTCTTCATCATCCGCCGGGTAAACTCCGCACTCGCGTCAAGGCCTTTGCTCCTCGTCGATTCACCGAGCAATTCTCCCGCTTGGTCGTAGAGATCCTTTCGGTACTCGTACTTTCCATCCGACTTGATTCGCATAGGTGATATTGCACATCGGGGTGACAAAGACGTTCTGCTGGGGGTACTGAAACCGTGTCAGTATATACGGGTGAGTAGATTCGGGAATTCTCACGGATGTAATCAGCGACTCACTCTGTTCTCTACCGACGAATTTTGCACATCGCCTTCGCTCTCTGATGTGCAATTCGAGGAATCGATTTTCGTCGACGTGAAACAGGGAGTAGTCTCGCGTAAATTGTCCTCTTGGAGATGAAACCTAAGTCATATATAAAAACAACCACATAGGTAATAAAGAAGATTAAAGTTCATCATTCTTACATTTTACCCACTATTAGTTTTGAAAGCAACCAATAAATGATAATCGTCCAATAATTCCTGCGAGTTTTGTAGTAGTTGTCTTTCAAAATATAGGATCTAATTTTCATAACTGGTACTTGAAGTAGCTGTATCTATTTATTTATAATGTTTACATATAAAATAATTAGTACTATAAATATCGTCTCTGACAAATTTTCAATGGGTAAGATTTAAGATGTCTATACCTGAGTGAAGAGTGTATGCCTAGAAAAAAACAGAATCGGAAGGTAATACATCCAGTAGAGCAGAAGGAAGGAGGCAATTTCTTAAGAAGACAGGAACATTGGGAGCAACGATTTCAACAGGAGTGGTAGGGCTAAGTGGAATTTCTATAGCTAGACCAATTGGACCAGATGACCCAAAAGCACACTCAACACACCAGACACGTGACCTAGGAAGCCATTATTATTATGATGAGCGCATTGTCGATACAGGATCACGCGTTGAATTCGTTGATTCTACTTTCTTAGCTGGAAAGTGGAATTTTGTCTATAGGACAAGTGCCGCTACATACTCCATTGATCATAAACCAAGCACTGATGAGTCTAAAAAAGCGGGAGTTATAACCGGTGGTGAAGGATTCACAATAAAAGAATTAGATAATCCTCGACAGGTTAGTACTTCCATTTCTGGAAATGCAGATTGGGGACTCGGTGTGAAATCCCCAAATAACTACAATAATAATTGGAGTAATGCCGCCAAAAATACCATAACAGCACTAATTTCCTACTTTAGCCCAGCTGTAGGAGCAATAGCTACTGCTGCTCAGATTGTCAATTATTGGAAGGAAGCTGCAAAGCCTACTGGATCACATGCAGATGTCGTCGGAAACTACTGGAACTTCTGGGATCCCAGCGGTGCCAAGACCGATTCACTTGGACACTACGTCGAATATACGCACAAAGTCCCTCCAAGAGAAGAGTATGGGAAGGATTACTTTGATTCAACAATAAGGAATTCCCAAAATAACAATATGAATCAGATAGATAATTATGTGAAAACTTTCGGATTGTCAATGTATATCAATTCAAGTCCAAATAATATGTCTACATCTGAGCAGAAAAAATACGGGGTCGAAAAAGTTCCTGCAGCAAAATCAAGGGCAGCTATGCTATCTGATCAGGAACTTGACCCTGACGAACCAGTATACATTGCAAGAAATCCAACTGTAAAGATAGAAGAACTATAGTTCACTCACCACATTTCTCAACATAAATACTGGTTTCATTGGAGTCATGAATGAGAACATCAACATAGGAGCACTTCGTAGGAGATAGTTTTCCAACATTTACTGCAGATTTATTGCCGTTCTCTACATTTTCTATAGTGAGTTCATAATCACCTGGTTTCTTAGGTAGGTCTGTAATTACCGTTGGTTGAGCTTTTACGCCGTCTTCATGCTTTACGGTATATACTTTATTTATGATCTCATTCCCATCATATTTCAGTGTCAATCTAACATCTGTGTTATCAAATTCTTTTAGGCTTACTAGTCTTATACGAGTTAGACGGACCCCGTTGTTAGGTGTAGTCTGAGAGCATCCAGTAAGTATAAAAGTAGCTCCAAAAGGCAGAAGAGTTTTCATGAAATTTCGGCGCTGGAAGGGCATTACCATGCCAATAGCTACTCAATGAACATAAACGCATCTACATCGCTAATCTCGACCATGTACTCTAAAAATACACTCTAATCTATAAGTTCCAATTTACTAAATAATTATGTTTATATAATATTTATATTAAATAAATTATGGTTATGGAATATTGAACAACATCCTCCTACAATTTTGGATAAAAGGACAGAATGATGAATTCATGCCAACTAGTTTCTGTAACAGAATTAATAGGGGCTAGAACAAACCTAAGACTTTCCCAACAGCACTACTCCCCGCGAGTAGCCCCACCACCCATTTCCCGCCACGATAGAGGAAACGAAAACGCATCGACCACGGCTCGATCTCCTCGACCCGCGACTCGATATCGTCCATCTCCTCGTTCAACGACGTATCGATCCGTTCGAGGACGTCCGTCGTGTGGTCTAACTTCTCCTCGACCCGCGCCATCCGTTCGGCGAGTTGCGTGTTCGAGGGGATTCCGGGGTTGATCATCGTCGATTCCGTACCGCTCCGTTCCGAGTTGAGAGAGTCAGAAGTCATTGCATCGAGAAACCGTTTGTTCTACTGCCGAAGATTACGTCCTCAGTCGTATCCAAACCGCCCAGTTCTGCATCGTGTGGCCGAAGCGTCGTCCCACCGCTATCCTCGCCGAAGATGTCGGCCGCGACCAGCACCATCGGGTATGGCGTCCGCGCGTCGAGCACGAGGACCAGCGGGGACACGCCAGCCTCTCGCAACCGCTGGACTGTCGCCCGCTTCGTCGGACGGCCGTCGACGGCCGCCTGTGCTATTGCTTCCGTCATCGTCTTCCCAACGTCCGTCGCGGTCATCGTCGTACTGTCCGGCGTCGTCAGGGAGTACACGCGGTTCCCAATCGGCCAGTACGGTGCGAACAACTCGACCACCGGTGCCACGAACTGATAGGTGTCGTTCGTCAAGGTCGATACCGCGGTCGAAACTGGCTGTTCGAGCGCCTGCAAGATACGTCGAATCCATCGGCTGATGGCCGTTTTTCGGAAATTGTGGGTGTTCACTCGGTCCCGGTCGATTCCAGCTTCATCGGCGATCCATTTGATGCGTCGACCGAGGTACTGGTAGGACATCGCGCCATCCTCTCCGTCCTCGACGAACCGAACCTTGTGGAACAGCGCGGCTTCCTCCTCGTCGTTTCGGGGGTGGACGTCGAGCCAGTTAGCGACGTAGCCCCGCGACCAAGTGAGCGGGACGGTGCCGGTTGCGCCCTTC
This sequence comes from Haladaptatus sp. T7, assembly GCF_026008575.1. NCBI lineage: Archaea > Methanobacteriati > Methanobacteriota > Halobacteria > Halobacteriales > Haladaptataceae > Haladaptatus > Haladaptatus sp. T7. Next base: position 117,823 of record NZ_BROP01000005.1, on the reverse strand, counting down.
ACGTTCGCCTCTTCGTTGATGCTGACCGTTCCGGCGCGGTTGGTCAGGTCGACGTCGTGGATTCGAAGGCTTGCGATAGCTCCGATTCGGAGGCCGGTGTCCGCGATGAGCGAGACGAGCGCCTTGTCTCGCGGGTGACTCGCGGCGTCGAGCAGGTCCTCGATTTCCTCGTCGGTGAGCAAGTCGTTTGGATCGACGGTTCGCTCCGGACTGACGCCGATTTTGATGTCGTCAGACCAGTCCCGATCACGGTAGCGGAAGAACTTCCGGAGGGCTTTCCGGTAGTTTCGAAGCGTCCCTTCCGCGAGGCCGTGGTCGTGCTTCAGCGAAAACAGCAATCCATCGACGGCGCTCTTGTCCTGCATCTCGGTGAGCGGGGTGTCCGCCCGTTCTGCGGCGAGGCGGAGCCGATTGATGTGGTTGACCATTGTGCCGGTGTTGACCTTTCCCTGCGCCTCCTCGTGCTGGATGAAGGCGATGATGGCGGCCCGATCTGCATCGGAAATGGAGGCCTCGCGGAGCTTCGCCAATTGGTTCTCGAACTTCCTGCCGTAGCCCTGTACTTCGTCGAAATCAACCATCTATCTGACAGTCTCGCGGTCGGGGATTACAAAGGTATGTTCGGTAATCCGTGTGGGACTATCAGAAATTTTCTGACTCTCGTAGAAATCGCCCAGGTCGCGGAACGGACAGCGTATATCATCCGTTTGTCGCGTTCGCGTGGTCGTCTTCCGTCGGATTCGTCCCGTCGAAGCCCGCAATCGACCGTCGCTGCACTGTTTCGATTTGGTCTACGAGTTCATCGACGGTATCAGTTTTCACCAAGAATCGTCTCGATGAGTTTTGTGATTTGATTTCGATCAAATCGCCGTTTACAGTCACGTAGTGATTCCCGTGCACAGCCGAATTGAATCCGGAGCGGACGATATCTATCGAATGTCGGAGGTACAATAGCACGTCCGGGACGGAAATCGTGTCGGAGTCTATCAGTGCAGCCAATCGACTGAACGTGTCGTCACGGGATTCCGTTCGACCGAGAACGTCGGTGTCGAACCGAATCGTCGATTCGCCACAGATAGCACCACAATCGCTACTGCAGGTGATTTTTCCGTTCGCCTCGATTCGGGCGAGCGGTTGGGAGAGGGCACGACAACAGACGTTACAGTAGGCACGAATCGTCGGCTCGTTCCGTCCAGTACCGGCGTCGAGTCCGGCGACGTCGACGGCGTTTTGCCACGAACCGAAATGGTTGTAGTACGTCATCCCGGAGAACGGGCCCTGTTCTTCCATTTCCTTTCGTTGAGGAACGTGACTGAGAATCTTCGCGAGCCGTCGTAATCCGAGTACCAGCTCCCGATTCTCGATTCCATCTCGTCGGGAGTGACGGGTTTCCAATCCCGCCGCCTCCAGCGCAGCGTTCCAAGTGCCGTATCTATCGAGATACGTCTTCGGGCTGTGAGACCCTCGTTTCCACATTTCTTCGGCGGTGGGAGAGTGTTCCAGTTCCGTAGCGAGATGGCGTAATTCGTCCAGAAGCGTCCGTTCGTCGATTCTAGCGCTGTCACTCCGTTTGAGACGGTCCTGACACAATCCGGCATCGGCGAGAGCGTTTACCCAGGAACCAAATCGGCGCCGGTAGGTAGCAGCGCTATATTCACCGAGCTCGTCCATTTCGGTCGATGTCGGTGAGCGGCCGAGAACCCCGGCCATCCGCCGGAGTTCGGCACGCATTTCCTGATTCGAAAACCGTCGGGGGGTGGACTTGTCGAACGTCTCCGAAAGCTCTGCTCTCTCTATCGCTTCGTTCCACGAACCGAATCGACGTCGGTACGTCGATGGAGAAAACCGACCTTGTTCGGCCATTTCGGTCGATGTCGGGATTCGGTCGAGTGATTCCGCCAACTCCGAGAGGGCTCGAAGCAATTCGTCTTCGGAGACTTTCACACCCCGTGTTCGCGGCGTCAATCCGGCCTCTTTCACCGCCGTCTGCCACGAGCCAAACCGTTCGAGATACGTTGACGGAGAATGCGTACCACGTTCCCGCATATCCTCTCGCGTCGGCGTCCGACCTAGCGAATTTGCAAGCGTTTGAATATCCGAGAGGAGTTCCGCGTCCGAATACTTGGGTCGAGTACGGGAGTTAGGGGTGAGACCGGCCTGACAGATTGCGTCGTTCCAGGAACCGAATCGGGACTGGTACGTGCTGGGCGAGTACGCTCCGTGAATTTCCATTTCCCGCATACTCGGAGTTCCGTCAAGCCGATTCGCGATTAGTTGAAGTTCTGCGAGGAGCTTCTCCTCCGCTATCCGACCCCTATGAGAGGAGACAGATCGGCAGACATTCTTCGCAGAATTCCTTTTCTTCAATGCAGATTATGGAATACCACAATGTCATATAAACATTCGTGTACAAACAATATTTCTTCCGAAGAAGAGACCATTCGTAGGAGTGAATCTTAATATTACCATATAGAATACAATATTATAGCAAATGATTGCTGAAGACCGTGGTGATACACGATTTATAGGTTCATGCGCGAAGTTGTCATTCGACAACCCAGTTTACCGTCTCCAGATAATTACCGCTGGAGCGTTCGGTACGGCCGAGTTATCGAATACGACCATATGGCAGAATAACAATAAATAGATGGCGCTACGGAGGCATCGGTGTCCTAATAAACGCGGTAGCAAAACGAACGGCTCTCTTCGACCGAAAGACGGCGAACGTTCCGTGACGGACGAATTACAGACACCAGTCCCTCGGACCCCCTGCATTTCAACTGGAAGATTCGACCGCCTACTGCCAGTTCGTCTCCGACTCGGCGTCGGTTTCTTCCTCGTCTAACTCGCGCACTTCCCGCTCGTCGTTGTACTCGGCCGTGCCGCCAGCTTTGCCGGAAATCTCGTTGTACACCGCTTCCCGAGCCTCCTCGGGAGATTCGTAGCGTTCGTCCACGAGACGGTCGAAGACGCTTCCCAGTGTCTCGGTTTCGTTCGGCAAGTCGAGTGGCTGGTCGCCGTACTCCGTCGCCAACTCCTCGCTCGTCGTCGGATACTTGTGCTCGCCCAGCATCCGACCCGCATCGCCGAGCGCGTCTTCGACTCGTTCCGCCCGATCACGTTGTCGTTTCCGTGCGTTTTCCTGCACGCGTTCGGCGTCGTGATGCTCGTCGGACATGGTTCTGTCCCAAGTTACACGATGCCGTCTGAAATTCATACTGGCCATCGAACGGAGCGGCAGCGGTCGCCGTCTCACCGTTGTCTTCTCCGCGCACCACCATTTCTTCACATCTCGCTCTCTCACTCTCGCCGGTTCGCACCACCATCCCTCACTTCTCGACTTCGAGCAAGGCGACGCGTTCACAGACGATATCGGTGAGGTCGGCGGTCGTCGCCGCCAGTTCGCGTTCCGAGACGGAGAAGAACTCGAAGACCGATTCGCGGTCCGGAGTGTCGAGCGTACCGCCGGGCGTCAGAACATCGGCGACGGCTTCGCTCGCGGGGGTCTCCCGTTCGCCGTCCACGACGACGACGACATCCCGTTCTCCCTCCGAGACGCCCATCTCCAACGCCTGATTGATCTGACGGCGACCCGCCGCGTACAGGAGGATTTCGACGGCGCGGTCGCGGGCGACGTTTTCGCCGCGCTCGAACGCCCGGTTCGCGTGCTCCACCGCCGATTCGAGATGCTCCCGTCCGGCCACGTAGTCGGCGTCGAACGCCTGTATCGCACAGTCGAACTCGTCGCCGATATTGCCGAGGCGACCCACGAACTCGTTCACGTCGGCGACAGTTGCGGTTCCTTCGACCAGTTTCATTCGAAATCACCGAGGCTCTGTTGTCCCCCGTCGTTCGTCGCTCGGGCGCTCGTCGCCGCCGTCTCGGCGTCCGCCTCGACGTCATCGAGCGACGGGTCCTGCCGCCCGACGTTTTCGAGGATGTTTTCGGCCGTCTTTTTCCGGCCGCGGAGCGCACCGAGAACGACGGATTTGTCGGCTTCGCGGAGGTCGGCCCGGGATTCGATACCGGCTTCGTACAACCGACGGGCGCGTTTTCGACCGACGTTCCGAACGCCCGCGAGGTCGAGCAGTTCCTCCTCGACGCCGTACTCGACCCGTTTCCGTGCTTCCCGGACGGCCGTGGTGGTCGCCGACGGAATTCCCTCGGCGTCGTCACGCTGGAGTTCGGCTGCGAGCCGTTCGGCCGCGTTGAGCAACCACTGTGCCGTTTCGACCTTCCCGCGGATGTCGCCGGGGCCGATGGCGTACCGTTCGGTGATGCGATCTTCGTCGAGTTCGCTCGCCCAGTCTTCGAGCAGGCGGGCGGTCTTCAACGCGGAGAGCCAGTCTTCGAACGCGTTGTCCTCGAACTCCGAGGGCATGTGACCGAGGAACTCGGGTTCGCGCTCGTAGGCAATCTCCGTGTATCGTTCGCGGTCGCCCGACCGGAGGTAGAGTTGATACATGTCCGGCGTGCGCGAGACGAGGTGGTACAGTCCGAGCGCGGTCGGTTTCCCGTCCGCATCGCGCAGTCCGTCGATGATTTCGGCGGCGCTCATCGGGTCGAGGTAGAGTTGCGAGACGCGGTGGCCGAGACCGGTGGCGCGCAATCGGTCGTCCCGTTCGAGGAACCCGTTCCGGTCGAGGTAATCGAGGACGTGTTGGGTGACGGTTTCGAGTCGCCCCGTTTCGTCGGTCTGGGTCGCGTACAGCGTCCGTTCGAGGAAGTCGAGGAGTTCCTCCTCGGTCCCCGCGAACCCGGACGCGACGGTGGCGAGGATGTGCGTTCGGAGCGCGGGTTCGGCGGCGAGTTTCGAGTGGACCGGTTCCGGGTCGGCCCAGACGTATTGGTCGAACAGTTCCTGCAGTTCGTCGTGGCTCTTGGCGATGAGCACGGCCTCGCCGTGCGGGTCGAGACCGGGACGTCCGGCCCGCCCGAACATCTGGTGCACTTCGAGCACGTCGAGCGGTTGCATACCGCCGATATCGCCGTCGTAGCGCCGCCAGTCGCGGACGATGACCCGCCGACTCGGCGTGTTCACGCCCGCTGCGAGCGTCGGCGTCGCACTGATGACTTTGATGAGTTTGTCGCGGAAGGCGTCCTCCACCAGCGACCGATGGTCACTGGCGAGACCCGCGTGGTGAAACGCGGCTCCCTTTTCGATGGCCGTCGCGAGGTCGTCGCTCGTTTCGGTGTCACTCACGTCCCGAATTTGGTCGGCGATGTCGAGCAGTTCCCGGCGTTCGTCGTCCGTGAGGTGTGTCTTCGTCACGTCCGCGAGTCGCTTCGCCGCGGCCTCCGCGTTGCGGCGGGAGTTGACAAACACGAGCGACGACCCGCCGTCTTCGAGCGTATCGCGGACGAGCGCCGCGGTTTCCTTCTCGTTTCCGCGGGCAAGTTCCTGCTGTGTCCCGTCGTCGAAGTGGAGTGCCTGTCCGTAGAGAACGCCCTTTCTGAGGTCGATGGGTCGCCACGTCGAATCGACCAGCGTGGCGTCGAGCCAGTCGGCCATCTCGCCCGCGTTTCCGACAGTTGCCGACAGCGCGACGGTCTGGAGGTCCGGGTTGACGCGACGTAGTTTGGCGAGCGTCACTTCGAGCGTCGGACCACGGTGCGCGTCGTTGACGAGGTGAACTTCGTCGGCGACGACACAGGAGAGGTCGTCGATCCACTTCGCGCCGTTTCGGACGAGCGAGTCCACCTTCTCGCTCGTGGCGACGATGATGTCTCTCGAAGCGAGCCAATCCCCATCGCTCTCGTAGTTTCCGGTCGAGACGCCGATGGAGACGCCGTACTGTTCGAACTCCTCGAACTCCTCTTTCTTCTCGCTGGCGAGCGCCCGGAGGGGGACGATGTAGAGGGCTTTGCCACCACGGGCGACGCTGGACAGCATTGCGAGTTCCGCGATGAACGTCTTTCCGCTCGCCGTCGGAATGCTGGCGACGACGCTCTCACCCTCGGTGATTCCCGCTTCGACCGCTTCCGCTTGAGGCGGGTAGAGTTCCTCGATTCCCTGCGCGTGGAAGTGTTCGGGAACGCCGTCCGGCAAGCCCGTCAAGTCGGCGACGTTCACGCACGCTCACCTTGCGTGCGCGGTGCGATTCCGGTCATTACCCTCGTTTGGCGCGTCTTCCCGTTTAAACTGTCGGGTGGCCGCCGAGGAAAGCTATTTTTCAGACGATTGTGATGTTCGAGTATGCCGATTCCAAAGTACGGCGACAAATACGACGCTCCAGCGTTGTTCTCGCCGGAGGAAGCCGTGGGCGCTCACGGCGGCGCGCTTCCCGAGATGCCGAAAGCGGTCATCCTCGGCTTCGAGGACGAACTGTTCGAAGCGGTGGACGAGCGAGCGACGGAGAGCGTGAACTACGTTCGAAATCAGACGGTCCGGTTGCTCTCCGAGGAGGTCGGCTTCATCGGCGACTTCGGCATCGGACCGACCGTCACCGCAATCGTCGCGGAGAACGCGATTGCGGCGGGCGCGGAGGTGGTTTGTGTTCTCTGTGGCTGTGCCGGATTGCAGACGGACGTCCCGCTCTCGGATGCGATTCTCCCGACGCGAGCGGTCCGCGACGACGGAATTTCACAGCACTATCTCCCACCGGAGGAGGCGGTGACATCGACGCCAGCGGTAACGGACCATCTTGAATCGGCGCTTTCGGATGCCGGAATCGGCACGCACCGCGGTCCGACGTGGTCGATGGGAGCGATGTACCGCGAGACGGAACCCGAAATCGAACACTACGCGAACGAAGGCGTCCTCTCGCTCGGCATGGCGGAAGCTGCTCTGCTGGCTGTCGCCGAGTATCGCGGCGTAGATGCGGGTGTCGTCCACCAAATCGGCGACTATCTCACGGCGGACGACTGGGTGCCGAATTCGGACGAACGGTCCTCGCTCCCGTCGATGCTGGGCCCGACGGTCGCGGCGCTTCGAACGTACGTTTCGTGAGGTTCATCGTTCGGTTATCGGCCACTTCGCTCCGTCATCCATTTGAGGGCACACGGCAGAGTGGTAGCTATGAAGATAGAATACGACCGGAACACCTGCACGGGGATGTTCCAGTGCACCGCGGAGTGGGAGAAATTCGTCGAAAACCGCGAGGAAGGCAAGGCCGACCTGCTGGAGGGCGAGGAGGTCGAGGAGGGAATCTTCGTCCGCGAAGTTCCCGAAGGGGAAGAGTTCGACGCCGAGATGGCCGCCCGCGTCTGTCCCGTGGACGCGATTAAAGTGTACGACGACGACGGCGAACAGATAGTCTAACGGGAAATAAATCGGAATTACGCTGAACTCACTGTATTGTACTGGAGTGTATACTGTAGAATACTGAATTACACTGTATTGCACTAAAAATTACAGAATACTACGGATTGTTCGGAAGACGAATCGACGAGGGGGAATATTTCGAGTGGAAACCGTACGGCGGATACGGGACAGATGGGCAGTCGAAGGATTCCGACGTCGAACCGTAGCTATTGTTCAACTACCGAATCGTGTCCGATGGTCAACTACCGAATCGTATCCGTTGTTCAACTGTCGAACCGCGCCTGTTGCATGAACGGTTGAATATCGTCGATGTCGCCGAGCCGTGAGTCGGATTGGAGGACTGCCTCGGTCTCCTCGATGGGTACCGAGAGGCTGATCTCTTTCGTGCGCCCGTAGCGGCCCTTCGAGACGACGACGGCGTTGACGATGCCGAGCATGTCGAGTTCGCTGATGAGGTCGGTGACGCGGCGTTGGGTAAGGATATCCGCGTCGATCTCCTCACAGAGGTGTTTGTAGACGTTGTACACCTCGCCCGTGTTGATGTTGTGGACGCCGTTTTTCTCCAGCGAGATGGTCGAAAACAGGACGAGTTTGGATTGCGTGGGGAGCGTGCGGACGACTTCGACCACGCGGTCGAGTTCGATTTTGTCCTGTGCCTTTCGGACGTGGCCCTCCTCGACGCGTTCGGCTTGGTCGCGTTCGGCGAGTTCGCCCGCCGTCCGAAGCAAGTCGAGCGCCCGTCGAGCGTCACCGTGTTCCTGTGCAGCGAAGGCGGCACACAGCGGAATCACGTCGTCGGAAAGGGCGTCCTCCTTGAACGCCACCTCGGCGCGGTGCTGAAGAATGTCCCGGAGTTGGTTCGCGTCGTAGGGCGGGAAGACGATTTCCTCTTCTCCCAAACTGGACTTGACGCGGGGGTCGAGGAAATCGGTGAACTTCAGGTCGTTGCTGATGCCCATGATAGACACGCGCGAGTTGTCGAGTTCGGAGTTCATCCGCGAGAGGTTATAGAGCGTGTCGTCGCCGGATTTCTCGACCAGTTTGTCGATTTCGTCCAGCATGATGACGACGACGCGTTCCTGATAATCGACGGCCTCGAAAAAGGTATTGTACACGCGGTCGGTCGGCCACCCGGTCATCGGAACCGGTTCTATCTCTTCCGAATCGGCTTCGAGTTCCTCGATTCGCTCGTCGATCTCCTGAACGGAGGCAAAATCGACGTTCGCCAACTGTTCGGATTCGGCAGTCACGCCCTCGCGGATGTCTTTCAGTTCCTCGATTCGACTTTCGATGTCGGACAAATTGTTCTCGATGAACTTGTTGGCGAGTTGCGCGAGCACGCGGTACTGCGTGTCCGTTATCTCGCAGTTGATGTACTCGACCTCGCACGGGACTTCGTACTTCAGCGAGGTTCGTTCGAGTTCCTGACTCACGAACTTGGCGCTCGCCGTCTTCCCGGTCCCCGTCTTCCCGTAAATGAGGATGTTCGACGGCGTTTCGCCGCGCAGTGCGGCGACGAGGATGGTCGCCATCCGGTTGATCTGCTCCTTCCTGTGGGGGAGTTCGTGTGGCGTGTACGAGGGACGAAGCACTTCCTTGTTCTCGAAGATCGGCTCGCCGCTGAGCAGATCGTCGAACAACCCGTGATTGCCCTCCTCGTCCGAGTCGTCCAAGACGACATCGTCCAAATCGATGCCCTCGAAGCCACGGTTCATGTGGCCGGTTCGTTCGTTCGGCGGGTCGGTATTTTCGTCTGACATACGTCGGCTTGGTACCCCTTCGTTTCGACTGGAGTTGGCACGCCGTGCGGAGAGAGACGGGAGAAAACCGGGAATAACGTCACGATTTTCGTCCCAAAGAAGCGACAGCGCGTCCAGTTGATGCAGATGAAAAAGAGGTACAGCACAGTACTAAAATCTTTCTCATCGGTCGAATGATGGACGAAAAACGGTTTTTTCCCGGTTTCACGCTGAAAGAGCACCGTTTCGGGTCGAACGAAAGAAGAGAAGTTGTGAAAAATTGATGATTCAGTGGCGGTTTTGAACGCGAATTTTGAACGCGAATTTTGGACACGGATTTTGGGAGGGATCGATTTTCGAGAGATTTTCGAGGGGTTCCGTCGAGAGCCGTTGGAGAGCCGTCGTCAAAATTGTCGAAAGATGATTTTGAAAGCACGCGAGGGAATTCAAGACGGTGGTACCGGGAACGGAGGCCGACTGGTTCAACCGTCCGTTTCGTTCGAGTTTAAGCCGATCTAACCCGTGCATTTCGGGTGGAATTGAAAAAGAGGGGCCGAGACGATTCGCGGGTCGAGACGATATGATCCGAACCCCCCAATTTCGGGTGGAACACGTACAAACTATCGCCATAGTTGGAATTATCAGAGGGGAGAAAGGGAGGTTCATTTGGAACCATACGCCGGAATGTTGTCTATCCGAGATGACGCCGTTCGGAATTGACAAGCTGATGAGCAAGTCGATGGGTGAATCGGTGGGTGAGTCGGTGGCGAGGGACGCCATGTTGAATGTTACCACGTATCTCTGAACCCCCCCACCCCTTCGTTTCGGGTGGAACGCGGGAACAGTGTGGTGGGGGGGGGGGCTAGTTTAGGACAGGAACCTTTATTACACAATCTAGCCAACAATATCCGCAAACTAGAGTCATTTCTTTTCTAGAGTGGGGTGTGTCCTGTAAGTTACCTCCAACCGACACCCCACACCCCACCTTTCACCGTTTCCACCCGAAACGAAGGGGTGGGGGTGTGTCACAACGAGTAAAAACAACAACACATCCACCCGTCTCCACCAACGAGTCATCTCAAGTCCAACGTTGGAGCAACACCTTCTCGTGTTATCTCTTCACGTGCTCACTGACACCGTAGAACACGAGGTGTCGGTAGTTCTCTACCGTTCACTTTCCTTTCATTTACGTCTCTATTTTCCATCCGTTGCGTGAGAATCGTCCGGTCGTTTTCGCCCACGTAACCCGACAACCCCTTCGTTTCCAGTGGAAGTCGTTCCCCGAGCACGGCCGTTGAACAAAAATTCGATGCGGCGAGAAAAAGACGGACCAGGAGCAACGAAAGTACCTCCCAGTTCGACCATCGACCGGGGTCCGAACCGGTCCTTTTCGTGTTCCTTTCTTGAGGTCCGTCTCGTGTTTTCTTGGAGCCTGTCTCGTGTTCACTTTGAGTCCGGCTCGTGTTTTCTTCGAGTTCGTTCCTCGTTTTCTTCGAGTTAGTCTTACGCTATTTCTTTCCCACTGCCGCATGGGAATTGCGTCAAGAGTTGTCTGACATAGGTTTAAGTGAATGGCGTAAATTTGTACGCGCAACAGCCCCGCACGTCCGGCTCATCTCGACAACCGGTTGTCTAGAGTGATTATCCGACACTGGGGTCTGGGAGGAAAAAGGATGGGATTGTTTACTGGTCTCAGGCAAAGTATTGCACGTGTGACCGACAAGCTCTTCTCGTCGGAAGAGCCGAAACGAATCGGCATCTATGGGCCCCCGAACGCTGGGAAGACGACGCTCGCCAATCGCATCGCTCGTGATTGGACGGGTGACGCCGTTGGTCCAGAGAGCCACGTTCCACACGAAACACGCCGCGCGCGTAGGAAGGAAAACGTCGAAATCGAACGCGACGGACGGAAAGTCACCATCGATATCGTTGACACGCCGGGTGTCACGACGAAAGTCGATTACGAGGAGTTCCTCGACCACGATATGGACAAGGAGGACGCCGTTCGCCGCTCCCGCGAGGCCACGGAGGGTGTCGCGGAAGCGATGCACTGGCTCCGTGAAGACGTCGATGGCGTCATCTACGTTCTCGATAGCTCGACCGACCCGTTCACGCAAGTGAACACCATGCTCATCGGCATCATCGAGAGTCAGGACCTACCGGTACTTATCCTCGCGAACAAAACCGATCTCGACGATTCGAGCGTCCAGCGGATTCGTAACGCGTATCCGCAACACGAGACGATTCCACTCTCTGCGCTGGAGGGTGACAACATGGATGAAGTGTACACGAAAATCGCGGAGTACTTCGGGTGATTCCAATGCCGGAAGTGAAAAATTCAGACGACGGCGTTCAAGTTGACCTCATCGGTGGTGAACGGATGGCTGGGAAGACCAGCATGGAAAAAATTCGGATGATACTCGATGGTGTCCGTGACGGCAACATCGTCATTCTCGAAGAAGGGTTGTCCCCCGACGAGGAGAGCAAGCTCATCGAGGTGACGATGACCGAAATCAGCCCCGACGAGTTCAGTGGTATCGAAATCGAAACATATCCCCGTTCGAAGACGTCCGACAGCAGTCTCCTCGGTCGATTGATGGGTCGTGAGTCCACCGGTTCGAAACTCACCGTCATCGGTCCGGCGAACCAAATCGAGACGCTCCACAAGGACGAGAACCTCATCAGCGCCCTCATTTCCCACAAATAATGCCCCACGAGTGTACGAACTGTGGACGGACGTTCGCGGACGGGTCGAAGGAGATGCTTTCGGGATGTCCCGACTGTGGCGGTAACAAGTTTCAATTCCGACCGTCCGGTTCATCTCAAGACGAAACGAAGGCCACCGAATCCGCGGGTGCGAGCGCGAACGCTGCACCGACCGCTGACAGTGCAGGCGGGTCCGGGACGGTAGGTCGAGCGGCGAATACGGTCAAAGGATGGGTCGGGTCGCGTGGTCGTTCGGAATCGGAATCCACGAACTCGGACCGTAACGAACCCGCGCAGAAGCCTACCCAACCGACAAACCGCCGCGAACAACCACCACAAGCGAGCGAGCGGGCAGAGGCGAACGAGTCGGCTCAGTCGAAGCCGACTCGAAAACCGACGGTGGAACCCAGCGCCGAATCGACTGAGGACCGCGCACAGGCGAGTGCTCGCTCGGAAATCGTCCCGAACGACGAACTTCCGGAACGGCCGGACAACGAGGGAACGGGTACGGTTATCAAACCGCCCGAAGACGACCAGCCGAGTCTCGACGAACTCCGCGAGGAGCTCAACAGCCAGTTCGAGAGCATCAAGGTGGTCGAACCTGGGCAGTACGAACTCAACCTGATGGAGTTGTACGAACGCGACGAGTACATCATCGCCATGCGTGAGAACGGTCGATACGTCATTCAGGTCCCCGATTCGTGGACTGGTGCGGCCGATAGCTGATTCCGTTTCGGTTCTTGCCGCTTTTGTTTCGGTTTCGCTACCTCTGTTCTGACTTCGCCCGTCTCGTCATCTCGACGTTCGATGCCGCCGGTGTCGGTACCTACCGGGTGGCCAAACGTGCCGACTGGTGAAAAACGGTCAATCTGGAGTGGAAACGAAGGGGTTTCGACCCGAGTAGGCAGATTTTAAGCAATCGAGTGGGAACGAATGGGTATGAACACTCCGACGAAAATCGTCATCGGGACGGTCGTACTGACGATGGTGGCCGTACTTGCAGTCATCATGAACGCTTGGCTCATCGCCTGATGTTTCGCCAACGGTCTGTGCCGGACGACGTGGCAGCGGTCCGAGACGACCACGCGCCGGACGCGCTCGTCTTGGATTGCGAACGCGATTTCGAGACGCTCCCGATTCCGGCGCGCGACGACCTCGCACTCCTGACGGACGAACTCCGCCCGTTTTCGGCACCCGACGAGTGGCTACCTAGCGACGCTCCGGAACTCCTCCGACGCTTCGCCGGGACCGACCTCGTTGTCGGGATGCCGGGAGACGGTAGCGTGGCGTGGACTCACCAAACCGACCCACCCGTCCTCTTCGTGAAAGCGCGCGTCCAGGGGTCGCCCGAGTCGTTCATCGACTTTCTGGTCGCGGAAGCGCTCGTCGAGGTCGGACTCGACCTTCCCGAACACTTCCTCGAATTCTTCGAGGGTCGATACCGGGAGTTCGCCGAGGTCATTCCGCTCGGACCCGCGGCCACGTACCAACTCGCCGTCGCCCTGTGTGACGCGTACAAAGGGCTGTACACACGCGAGGTGTTCGCCGACTGGCAGGGAACGCATCCTCGGCTGTTCGAGGCGTGGCGGGATGCGGGTCAACGAATCGAACCGCGGGTGGACGGCATCACCCGGGAAGTCGTGACCGGAACTTCCGACTTCCCCGACGCCACCGAGTTCGCCTGTAGCGCCATCAAACACGGTATCGAACCGCCAGCGCCGTTTTCTGCACTCGACACGCAGGCCTACCGCGACCACGGCGTCGGCTACGCCATCAAATGGGCCGAAAAGACGCTCGGTTCGCTCGATGTGGGTTCGGATTCGAATTCGAACTCGGATTCTGATTCGGCTACCAGTTCTGATTCGAATTCGGAATAACACCGTCCGGCCCCGTTCTATCCCCACTCACTACACACGCTCCGTTCTATCCACGCTCCGTTCTATCCACGCTCCGTTCTATCCTCGCTCCGCTCTATCTTCTCACTCGCCGTCTCCTTCTGTCGGGACGATCACGAGGTCGTCGGGTTGGCTGTCGAGGTATATCGAATAGTTGTCCGTGCCCGTATCTTGTGCCATGGTAAACCAGAACAGTGCTGTCGCATATAACCCTACCTGTCAATGTTTTTCATTTATTCGACTCACAACTGTATGAACATCCGATTTATTATCAGATACAATCCGTTTAAGGTTGTAATGTGGGCGGAAAACCGCTCTTCAGTGACTCATTTCTGGACGAACGTTTCGTGACGCCTCGGCGTCCGCGACGTTCCCTGCTGATTCGGCGCGCGTGAGAACGGCACGAGTTGTCGATAGAGCCTTTCTTTTGCCGTCTCACGAATTTCTATCTCACGAAGTCGCCGTCTCACGGAGTCGTCGGTTTACGCGAGGTCCTCGGCGATGTCTTCGGCGAAGTAGGTCAAGATCAGGTCCGCACCCGCCCGCTTGATGGACAGCAGGGATTCGAGCGCCGTCTCCCGCAGGTCGAGCCATCCCTTTTCGCTCGCGGCGTGCAACATCGCGTATTCGCCGGAGACGTTGTAGGCGGCAATCGGGTGGTCGTACTCCTCCCGGATGTCCCGCACGATGTCGAGGTACGGCAGTGCCGGTTTGACCATCAGTATGTCTGCACCCTGCTCAACGTCGAGTTCGACTTCGTGCATCGCTTCGCGCGCGTTGGCCGGGTCCATCTGGTAGTGTCGTCGGTCGCCGAAGGCGGGTGCGCCGTCCGCCGCGTCCCGGAACGGGCCGTAGAACGCCGATTCGTACTTCGCGGCGTAGCTCATGATGGGCACGTCGGAATAGCCCGCTTCGTCCAGTCCGGTGCGAATCGCTTCTACCATGCCGTCCGTCATGCTGCTCGGCGCGACCATCTCCGCACCTGCCTCGGCGTGCGAGACGGCGATTTTCTGCAGCAGGTCGAGCGTTTCGTCGTTTTTCACCGTGAGTCGCGGGTCGTCCGCGGCCTCGTCCTCGACGATTCCGCAGTGGCCGTGCTCGGTGTACTCACAGAGACAGACGTCGGTGATGACCGTGGCGTCCGTCTCGGCCGTGATTCGACGCGTCGCTTCCTGTACTACGCCGTCTTCGGCCCACGCCCGACTGCCTCGTTCGTCCTTCGATTCGGGGATGCCGAACAGCATCACGGCCCCGACGCCCGTTTCCAGCACTTCCCGCACACGTGCGACGCTCTCGTCTATCGGAACGCGCTCGTGTCCGGGCATCGATTCGATCTCGACCCGTTCGTCCGTCGTGGCATCGACGAACACGGGTGCGATGAGGTCGGTCGCATCGAGGGTCGTCTCGCTGACTAACTCTCTGATTCCGTCACGACGAAGCCGACGTGGACGCTCGGTGAAGTTCATATCACTGCTACCCGCGGAATCCCCAAAACCGCGTCGCTCCGGGGATGGGTCACAACGCATTTAGCCCGTCCCGTCAATATCCGTATCTGATGCACATCGCCTCGCTCGTTGCGGTCGAGACGACCATACCGACCCTCCTCACCTTCTCAGTTTTCGGGTTGGCGATTCTGTCGTTTGCCCCGAACTCTCGCTCGATTCGAACGTTCGTCGCGAACTACGGCGTTTTCGTGCTCGCGGGCAGCGTCGCGCTCGTGGCCGTCGCCGGTATTCTCCTCTTCCTGTTCGGCGACGAAACGCTCGCAAAACAGTGGCTCGACCAGTACGGCTTGTTCGCCCTGTTTTTCATCTTCATCCTCGAAGGCGCGATGATGCTGTACTTCGCGCCGAGCGAGACCGTCGTCCCGGTCGGCGTCACCGTCTTAGCGAAGTCGCCCAGCGATTATCGGACGATAGCAGTCATCGTCGTCGTCGCCGTCATCGCTTCGACGGCCGGACAGTACGCGCTGTTCCTGCTGGCGAAGCGCGGCGGGCGTGAGTACCTCCTCGAAAAACCGTGGTTCCGAATCGACGACTCGTCGCTGGACCGGTTCGACCACTGGCTCGAACGGTGGGGTCCGCTCGCCATTCCGCTTAGCAACACGCTCCCGTTCACTCGCGGGATGTTGACCGTCCCGGCCGGTTTCGGTGAGATGAAGGACAGAAACTTCATCATCCTCTCCGCGCTCGGTTCGCTCTCGTTCGAAACGCTCCTCGCAATTTTCGGCCCGAGAGCGTTCGCGATACTCTTGGATGCGATTTCGAAGTTCTTCTGAACGTAGGCGGGTCCCAGAATCGACCTCCGAAATTTATATTTTATTGCCACTTTCTCCCCACTGTTCGATTCTGACCACAAACCCGACAACTGTCGACCAATTTGAAACTCTCCGAGTGAGGCGGGGACCCGGTTGAAATCATCGTCATCCTACCATGGCGATAGACCTAACAGTGCTGAAAGCGTAGTTCTACTCGCGCCCGCGTACCGTTTGTCGCGTGCCATGCTACGAGCGCCACGTGGGCGCACTTTCATTCTAACACAGTGACAGGAGAGTGATGTCTCATCAGTAACTGTCGATAAATTGGTTCGATGGAATATTTCGAATCGAAAGTATATTTGGCTCGCGTTTCGAGTGAAGGGATATGGAGACGATACGTGCCAACGAGTATCACGACCTCGTTAGCGTGACCGATCCGCAAGTCTCGCCGGACGGCGAGCGAGTGGCGTTCGTCCGCTCGGTTCCGAAGGACGACGAGAAGTACGAGGCGACGGTGTACGTCGTTCCGCTGGGTGGCGACGAACCGAAGCAGTTCACCATCAGCGAGGGCGTGGACAGCAGCCCGCGGTGGAGTCCGAGCGGGGACCGACTCGCGTTCGTGAGCACTCGAGGAGCGGACGACGACCGACCGCAACTGTGGGTCATGCCCACGGCGGGCGGCGAGGCACGACAGGTGACGGACGTGGCCGGCGGCGTCTCACAGTTGGCGTGGTCTCCCGATGGGACGAAAATCGCGTTCGTCCAGTCGAGCACCGAGGACGACCGCGACGAGGAGCGCGACATCTCGCTCGACGGGGAGGAGTACGAACCGGAAACGCCGGACCCGCGCGTTATCGACCGTAAAATCTACCGGGCGGGCACGAGCTATTTCGACGGGAAACGGAGCCACGTCTACCTCGTCGATTTGGACGACGATTCCGTCGAACGACTGACGGATGGCGATTTCGACTTCGCGGCACCCGACTGGGGTGACGAGACGACGCTCTACTTCGGTGCCGAACGCGAGGATGACCCGGACGACAACATCACCATCGATGTCGTCGCCTACGATATCGACGCCGACGAGGAGGAAACCCTCTTCCAGACGAGTGCGTGGGGGGCGTCGTTAGCGGCGACGGAGGACGGCCGAATCGCCTACATCTACTCACCCGAGGAGAACGCCACGCTCCGACAGGCCGACCTCAAGGTCTTCGACCGGGGCACGGGCGAGACGGTGACGCTCACCGAAACGCTCGACAGAACGGTCGCAATCGCTCCGGAGTGGGACCCCGAGGAGGAGCGGGTGTACTTCGGCACACCCGACGAAGGCGACCAAGTGATTTGGCGCGCTCGGGGCGACGGGAGCGAGGAGCTACAGCGGGTCGTCGGCGACGGGCACATCACCGACTTCTCGGTCGGTGCCGATGCCGTCGCCTACGCGAAATCCGAATGGGACCATCCGGGCGATCTGTTCGTTTCGACGCCCGGGGGAGCCGAAACGCATCGGCTCACCCGCGCCAACGCGGAGTACCTGAACGACCGCGCGGTGGGACAACCGGAAGAACTCCGCTTCGAATCCGACGAGGGAGTCGAAATTCAGGGGTGGCTCCTCACGCCGCCGGACTTCGATGCGGACGAGCAGTATCCGCTCGTCGTCGAAATCCACGGCGGACCGCACGCGATGTGGTCCACGAGCGGCACGATGTGGCACGAGTTCCAGACGCTCGCCGCGGAAGGCTACGTCGTCTTCTGGTCCAACCCGCGCGGTTCGACCGGCTACGGCGAGGAACACATGGCCGCCATCGGACGCGATTGGGGCGATACGACCATGACCGACGTGATGGCGGGTGTGGACCTCGTTGCGGAGCGCGATTACATCGACGAAGACGACATGTTCGTCACCGGTGGGAGCTTCGGCGGCTACATGACCGCGTGGATCGTCGGCCACACAGATCGGTTCAAGGGCGCGGTGAGCCAGCGCGGCGTGTACGAACTCAGCAGCTTTTACGGCTCGACGGACGCGTTCAAACTCATCGAGTGGGACTTCGATACGACGCCGTGGGAGGAACCGGAGTTCCTCTGGGAGCGCTCGCCGACCGCGTACGTCGAGGACGTGACGACGCCGACGCTGCTCATCCACAGCGACAACGACTTCCGCGTCCCGGTGAACAACGCCGAGATGTTGTACCTTCTCCTCAAGAAAAACGACGTGGAGACGCGCCTCGTGCGCTATCCCCGCGAAGGCCACGAACTCTCCCGGAGCGGCGAACCGGGACACGTCGTGGACCGACTGGAGCGTATCGTCCGCTGGTTCGACGGCTACTCCGATCACCGCGACGTGCCGAAGGCACTGGACCGCGGCGACGACGGATTGTCCGCGAACGAGGACGACGAGGACGACGAAACCGAGGAGTAGGACGCGAGAGATCGTCGCGGACCACGAACGACGCGGTGGACCAGAATGCCACGGCCGGACAACGACAACTATTGTCGTGGGGAGGTACGTTTCGTCCGGGGTCGGTTCGTCCGAAATTCCGCCGCCTGTGGCCGATTTTTCACTGGAAACGAAGGGGTTGGTGAGCGGTTTCGTATCCGAACTATGTCACCTTCGGCCATCGAACGCGACCGAGTTTTGTCTGCCGTCTCGGTTCGGCTACTGACGGCTCCATACCGTTTCAGGGGGCGGTTTCGGTAGCGGGTCGAGCGGCGGGTCTTCCGCTTCCGTGTCCCGTTTTCTACTCGAAAGAAGGGGGTTCAATCGACGATGATTTCGGAACTCGTGCTCTCGGCGTCGGCGGTCGGTTTCATCTCGCTGTCGTATCGGTCTATCCAATCGGCGAAACACTCCGGGCAGAGTCGCTGGCTGTCTATCTGTGAGCGGTCCACGGTCAATCGAATCGTCCGGGCCAGCGCGTTCTGTACCGGTTCCTGACAGTCATCACAAGGGTCGGGGTCGCTCTCGTCACTCATGAAGGCTCAATGTGACGCAAAATACATAAAACGACGCGGAAATCAGACGGTGGCCGCGGATCGGGACGTGTCCGCTGTCGGGTGTGTCTGTTGTACCGGCGGGACGGCCGAATAGCTGGTTCCGTCCTGTTGCGTGACGGTCGGACCGATGACGGCCGCCTTGGAGAAGAACAGGCGGACGTGGCCAAGCCACGGTATCTTCAACTCGGCGGTGCCGCGAATCCACTCCGGTTTCACGGGGTCGCTGATACGGACCACTTGGTCGTACTCGCCGTTGTTGTCGCCCTTGGTGATGAATCCGGCGTGCGGTGCGGGGCAGTTGGGTAGCTCCTGGCAGTTTTCCGCACCGAGGATGTAATCCTTGTTCGCTTTGTCGTACCAGTTCTCTCCCTCGTCTACCCAGAAGCGAGCACGGTGGATGACGGGCGTTTCGTCGCTCCTCCCGTAGCGCAGGTAGATTACCACGTCACCGTAATCGTTGAACTTCTTGTAGCCGGTGTCCTTTCCCTCCTGATAGGTGACGACGCCGGTGTCGCCGTGGGCGGCGTCCGGCGGGAAGCGGTGCTGGTCCATGATGAAGATGAGGTCGCCTCGATACATCTGGGGTTGCATGCTCCCGCTCTCGACGGCCACCATCGGTGGCCACACGCCGCTGACGGCGAAGAGGATGAGACCGATTGCGACGACGACGGCGGCGCTCTCCAGCATCTCACGGACGAACACGACTGTCCCGTTGTCGGTGTGTCGGAACCAACGAATCCACGCGACCGGACCGGAGCCATCGGGTCCGGTGTCCCGTATACCGTCCGACGACGACTCGTCTGGGGGACTCATTACGGTTACGTAATCTTCCCCGCGTTGTCAACCTTCTGGGTTGGTTCGCTAGCCTTTTTGCCTATCCGCGTCTCTGAAGAGATGTGCCACTCGAAACCCCGGCTCGAATCGTCAGAGAACTCACGAGTCGCGGGTACAACGCCGACCGCGAGGCCGTGACGCTCCTCGCGTCCGCCCCTGACCCCGGAACGGCGCTCGAACGTGCAGTCGAATCCGCCCCCGAGGACGCCCTGAAACTCTCCGTCGAACACGTGCGAACGGTTCTCAATGATTCCTCGAACGGGGCGCGTGACCCCTCCGCTTCAGGTGGAGTTTCTGCCGCGAAATCGACAGCAGACGCGACTTCATCTCCAGTTGAAACGAAGGGGTCTGTGTCACGAAGTCCCACCGAACAATCGGTGGACATCCTCAACGACATGACCGGCGCGAGCACTGGGACCGGCGAATACGACGATTTCGTCACGGTGTTCCGCGATCGGTTCCAGCGCCTTTCGGGCAAACTTCGTGGCCGGGTGAACACCCGTCCGACGAACGCCGTCGCCAGCATGCCCGGCGGAAGCGACGCCGCCATCGTCGGCATGATAAGCGACATTCGCTCCACGGCGAGCGGGCACTGGCTCGTCGAACTCGAAGACACGAACGGGACCTTCCCGTGTCTCATTATGAAGGACCGAGAGTTCGCCAGCATCGTTGACGAGCTCCTGTTGGACGAAACCATCGCCGTCGAGGGAACGCTCTCCGACGACGCAGGCATCCTGTTCGTGGACTCGCTTCACTTCCCCGACGTGCCGCGGACCTACCGACCGTCGACCGCCGACCGCCACGTGCAGGCCGCGCTCATCAGCGACGTGCACGTCGGCAGTCAGGAGTTCATGGCCGACGCGTGGCATCGGTTCGCCAACTGGCTTCACACGGAGGAGGCCGAACACGTCGAATACCTCCTCATCTGCGGCGATATGGTCGAGGGCGTCGGTATTTACCCGAATCAGGACGAGGAACTCGACATCATCGACATCTTCGAGCAGTACGAGGAGTTCTCGGAGTACCTGAAGGAGGTGCCGGGCGACTTGGAGATCGTCATGATTCCCGGCAACCACGACGCGGTTCGACTCGCCGAACCGCAACCGGGATTCGACGACGAACTCCGCTCCATCATGGACGTTCACGACGCGAAGATCACGAGCAACCCCTCCACGGTGACGATTGAGGGGGTCTCGGTGCTGATGTACCACGGCGTTTCGCTGGACGAAGTTATCGCCGAACTGCCCGCGGAGAAGGCGAGTTACGAGGAACCGCACAAGGCGATGTATCAACTCCTCAAAAAACGCCACGTCGCGCCGCAGTACGGGGGCCACACCCGCGTCGCGCCGGAGGAGAAAGACTACCTCGTCATCGACGAGGTGCCCGACATCTTCCACACCGGCCACGTTCACAAACTCGGTTTCGGCAAGTACCACAACGTCCTCGCCATGAACTCCGGCTGTTGGCAGGCCCAGACCGATTTCCAGAAGAGCGTAAATATCGACCCCGACTCCGGATTCGCCCCCATCGTCGATTTGGACACGCTCGACGTGACGGTTCGAAAGTTCGCCTGAGTCGAAGTCGGCTCCTGCTATCCGTTTTCCAGTCGAAATGGAGGGGTTGATTTCCAGAGTACCTC
The DNA here is from genome assembly GCF_026008575.1 of Haladaptatus sp. T7. NCBI lineage: Archaea > Methanobacteriati > Methanobacteriota > Halobacteria > Halobacteriales > Haladaptataceae > Haladaptatus > Haladaptatus sp. T7. The sequence continues at coordinate 96,498 of NZ_BROP01000005.1, read as the reverse complement.
GCCAAAAACTTCGAACCGAACGTGGCTCGTCGGTTGAAATTGCCGTGCCTCGAATTTCAAACACCGAAATCCGATTCCGCACTTACAGATGCGTTCTCAAACTGCCATCGGTGGATTGGTAGAATATAGATGAATTTGGGTGAGATTTGCGAAAATGTACTTCCGTTCACATTCGGAAATAGCTATCGTCGGTTATCATGACTGTACCAGACCTCTCGGACGATACGACCCAACCGGGCGATTCGAACTCGACTTCCCGTCGGCGGTTTCTCGCGGGTGCCGCTGTAACGGGATCGGCCCTCGCGCTCAGTAGCACCGCGATTGCGATGCAGTCGTCGGCGTCGGTCACGTTCGACGACCAGACCACGGGCGGCACGTCGGTCAGCGTCGCGTCGGCGACGCTCCCGAAAGGCGGTTTCATCGCCATCCACGACGACCGCCTCCTCGACGGGAAGGCGCTGGAGAGCGTCATCGGCGTCTCCGACGCGCTCGATGCGGGCACACACGAAACCGTCGATGTCGAACTGTTCGACGTGAAGGGAACGGAGTTCGACTCGAAGATGCTCGAGGAGGATGCCACGCTCATCGCCATGCCACACGTGGACTCGAACGGCAACGAGGAGTACGAATTCGTCTCTTCCGACGGACAAACGGACGGCCCGTACACGGCGGACGGGGAAGCCGTCGTGGACGACGCGATGGTCTCCATCGAGGTGGACTCGAAACCGACCGCGGACGTCTGCTTCCGCGACCAGAAGTCCGACGGCGAGAGCGTCTGGGTCAACAGGGCGACCCTCTCGGACGGCGGCTTCGTCACCATCCACGACGCGAGCCTCCTCAACGGCAAAGTGTTCGACAGCGTTATCGGCGTCTCCGGCGCGCTCGACGCGGGAACCCACGAGGACATCGAGATTTCGCTGTACGAGGGCGTCCCTGGCGGCGACTACGAGATGTCGATGCTGGAGGGAGACGCCACGCTCATCGCCATGCCGCACTTCGACAGCGACGACAACGGGTCCTACGACTTCCTCACGTCCGAGGGGGAGACGGACGGCCCGTACACGATGGACGGAAAGGCCGTCGTGGACGACGCGGAAATCACGCTCTCGGACGGCTGCTAACGTCGGCTCACGAATTCCCCATCGCAACCTTCCCCCGGAACCTATCCTCGTTTCCGAGCGCTTACGTGCCGATATCGACGAAAAAGTAGGACCTCGCTTACGTTACCGGTTCAGCGTGTGAATCGCGTGGCCGAGCGCGTTTTCAGCACACTCCATCACGGCCTCCGAGAGCGTCGGATGGGTGTGAACCGTGGCGGCCACGTCTTCCAGCGTCGCGCCCATCTCGATGGCCAGACCGAGTTCGGCGACGAGTTCCGAGGCCTCGGGGCCGACGATCTGTGCGCCGAGGACGAACCCGCTCGGTTCGTCGGCGACGATGCGGACGAAGCCCTCGGCGTGGCCCGTCGTGAGCGCACGGCCGCTCGCTTGGAACGGGAATCGACCCACGACGGGTTCGAAGCCCTGTTCTTCAGCTTCGTCCTCGGTCAGACCCACGGTGCCGATTTCGGGGTCGGTGAAGACCGCGGCGGGCATGGCCTGATAGTCGAGCGCCGAGGGTTCCCCGGCGATGACCTCGGCGGCGACTTGTCCTTCCTTGCTCGCCTTGTGGGCCAGCATCGGTTCGCCCGCGACGTCACCGATGGCGTAGATGTGGTCCTTCTCGGTCCGCGCACGGTCGTCCGTCTCGATGAAGCCCATCTCGTCGGTTTCGATGCCCGCGTCTTCGAGGTTGAGCGTGTCCGTGACGGGTTGGCGGCCGACCGCGACGAGGACTTTCTCGGCACCGAACTCCGAGACCTCGCCGTCCTCGTCCTCGGTCATGACGGTGATGCCGTCGCCGGATTCCTCCCACTCCTTCGCGGCCTGTCCGAAGTGGAAGTCGATGCCGAGTTCGTCGGCCTTCTTCTTGACCGGTCGCGCGAGGTCGTCCTCGTAGGCCGGGAGCACCGAATCGAGCATCTCGACGACGGTCACGTCGGAGCCGAGTTTGGCGAGGACGCCCGCCAACTCCATGCCGATGTAGCCCGCGCCGACGATGACGATGCTCTCCGGGACGTCCTCCATGGCGAGTGCCTGCCGCGAGTCGAGGACGTGTTCGCCGTCGAACTCGAAGCCGGGAATTTCGATGGGTCGGCTTCCGGTCGAGATGATGGCCTGTTCGAATTCGACCGTCTCCGAACCCTGTCCCTCGCCCTCGTGGACGACGCGAACCGAGTTCTCGTCCGCGAACTCCGCGCGGCCTTCCATCAGCGTGACGCCGTTGGCCTTACAGAGCTTTTCGACGCCGCCGGTCAGTTGCGACACCACGCCGTCCTTCCACTCGACCATCTCGCCGTAGTTCACGTCGAGTTTCGTGTAGATGCCCATGTCCTCGGCGTGACTGGCGTCGTAGGCCAAATCCGATGCCGTAATCATCGCCTTCGACGGGATGCAGCCGTAGTTCAGGCAGGTGCCGCCGTAGGCGTCCTTTTCCACGAGCGTTACGTCGAGTCCAAGTTGCCCCGCGCGGATGGCGGCGACGTAACCGCCCGGTCCCGCGCCGATAACCAGCACCTCAGTTCCAGTCGAGATATCTCCGACGACCATTGGGCGACTAGAGTAGCTACCGGGTAAAAAATCAGGTGGATTACGCCCTGACAAGTAGACGATTGTCAACAACTGCCACGATTTCAAACTCAGTCTGACAGTGCGTGGAAACCATTATCCTTCGACCACATCTGTTAGAACCATGAACCGTCTTTCGCGGTACGCCACCGGCCTCCTCGTCGCGAGCGTCGTCACTGCTGGCATCGCGTTCTTCGAATCCCCGACCGGCGAATCCCTTCAGCTCCTTCTCGGAATCGCACTCGTGTACGGCGTCGGGACGGCGGTCGCACTTCGATATTGGCCGATTCTCCGGAGCAAAGACGGTCCGAAATGGGTCACCGGCGCGTTCGCCGGGGTTATGACGTTCGGGTGTCTGAGTCTGTTGAACGGCGTCGCTCCGTCGCCGAACTTCGGCGTGGCGGTGCTCGGGTACGGACTGGCAGGGTTCGGCTTCGTCTCCGGAATCGCGTTCGAACACGGCAGGGACCCCTCGTTGTAGCCCGTCTCCGATGTGAACATCATCGGGTTCATCCGGTTTCTACTAGCCCTCATCGGTGCCGCGACGTGGCTTACCGACTGGTTGTGGGGAGAGACTCCTGTTCGAATTCGATAGTTTCGACGCGAAAAAAGTCACCCTGCGACGCGTCGGACTACTCCAGCAGGAGCAGTCGCGGGTTGTGCAGGTATTCGAGCAGTTGGTTGGCGAACGATGCCACGACCGCACCGTCGATGATGCGGTGGTCGATGGACATCGAAATCGGGAGCGTGTAGCGCGCTTCCACTTCGTCGTCCACGACGACCGGCCGCTTCTTGAGTTCACCGAGACCGAGGATACCGACCTCGGGGTGGTTGATGATCGGCGTCGCGTACTCGCCGCCGATGGCACCGAAGTTCGTGATGGTGAACGTGCCGCCCTGCATCTCCTCGCGCGAGATGGTGCGGTCGCGGGCCTTCTCGACCAGTTCGTTCATCTCCGAGGATATCTGGAGCATGTCCTTCTTGTCCACGTCCTTCAGGACGGGAACCATCAGGCCGTCGTCGGTCGCCACCGCGATGCCGATGTTGTAGTAGTTCTTGACGACGATTTCGTCGTTCTCCTCGTCCAGCGCGCTGTTGAGGTACGGGTAGTCCTTCAGCGCGGCCACGATGGCCTTCAGCACGAACGGCATGTAGGTCAGCTTGATGCCGCGCTCCTCGGCGATTTCCTTGAGTTCGGCGCGCGTCTCGACCAGTTCCGTCACGTCGATGGAATCGTGGTGAGTGACGTGGGGCGCGGTGAACTTCGACTTCTGCATCTGCTTGCCGATGGTGCGTCGAATGCCGCGATACGGAATGCGCTCCTCGCGCGGGCCGGTTTCGCCGGTCGCAACCGCGGCGGCGTCGGCGGCCTGCGCCTGCTGCTGTGCCTCGGCGTACTCACGAACCGCTTCGGGCGTGACGAACGCCTGTCCGTCGCGCTCTTCGGTGGACGGCACGGCGTTGATGTCGATGCCCTGCTCGTCGGCGAGACGGCGCGTCGCGGGCGCGGCCAGCGTCCGCTCGCGGTCGGCCGATTCGACCTGTGCTGGGGCGGCCGCGGTGGTTGCGCCAGTCCCGCCCGCCGTTCCGGTTTCGGTCGCCGGTCCGGAGTCCGCGGGTTCGCTTTCGACGGCTTCGGATTCTTCCTCGGCTTCCGATTCCGTCGCGCTCTCGGCCGCCGCGCGAACGTCGTGTTCGCTCACGCGACCGCTCGGGCCGGTGCCCTCGACGGACGCGATGTCCACGCCGAGTTCGCGCGCGAGTCGGCGAGCGCTCGGTGCCGCGAAGACGCGACCCTCGGGCGTCTCGGTTTCCTCCGCGTCCGCGGACGTGCTCGATTCCTCGGCGGCCGCTTCTTGCGAATCCGTCGAGGCTTCGGCGCTCTCGGTCGTCTCCTCCTCGGGTTCCGCTTCCTCACCTTCCACGTTGAACGTGAGGAGCACGTTGCCGACCGGGACGACTTCGCCCTCCTCGGCGAGCAGTTCGCGGACGGTTCCGTTGACCGGCGAGGGAATCTCGACGATTGCCTTGTCCGTCTCGACCTCCGCGACCGCCTGGTCTTCGGTGACGGTGTCGCCTTCCTCGACCTGCCAGCTGACGAGTTCACCCTCGGCGACGCCTTCGCCGACGTCGGGTAGCTTGAATTCGCGTACCATGTTAGAAGTTCACCGCGTCGCGGATGCCCTCTTTGATGCGGGTCGGCTCGGGCAGGTAGTAGTCTTCGAGGCTGTACAGCGGGAACGGCGTGTCGAATCCGGTGATTCGCTCGACGGGTGCCTCCTGGTAGAGGAGCGCCTCCTCCTGAATCGTCGCCGCGATTTCTCCGGCGAGGCCGCCCGTCTTGGGCGCCTCGTGGACGACCGCCGCGCGGCCGGTCTTCTTGAACGACTCGATGATGGTGTCCGTGTCGAGCGGCGAGACGGTGCGGAGGTCCACGACTTCCACGTCGATTTCGTCCGCCAGTTCCTCGGCGGCTTCCATCGTCGGTCGCGTCATCGCACCCCACGTGAACACGGAGATGTCCGTCCCCTCGCGGCGCACCGCGGCCTCGCCCAACGGAACCTCGTAGGATTCCGTCGGAACTTCGTCACGGAACGCGCGGTAGATGAGTTTCGGTTCGAGGAAGATGACCGGGTCCGGGTCGCGGATAGCCGAGGTGAGCAGGCCCTTCGTGTCGTAGGGCGTGCTCGGCATGACGACCTTCAGACCGGGCTGGTGGGAGTAGAACGCCTCCATCGACTCGGAGTGGTGTTCCGGCGCCCGGATGCCGCCGCCGTACGGCGCACGGACGACCATCGGGCAGGTGAAACGGCCGCGCGAGCGGGTTCGGAGACGCGCGGCGTGCGAGACGATTTGGTCGAACGCCGGGTACATGAACCCGGAGAACTGCATCTCGGGGACCGGCTTCAGTCCGTAGGCGGCCATCCCGATGGCCGTTCCGATGATGCCCGACTCCGCGAGTGGCGTGTCGATGACGCGGTCGTCGCCGAACTCCTCGTAGAGTCCTTCCGTGGCGCGGAACACGCCACCGTTCTTGCCGACGTCCTCGCCCATCACGACGACGTCCTCGTCCTGTTTCATTTCAGTGTACAGTCCGTCACGGACTGCCTGCACGAGCGTGAGATTTTCCGATTCGGTAGTTGCCTGACTCATAGTTACTCCTCTAGAAGCGTTTCGTCACCGTACTGCTCGCGGAGGTGCTCGAACGATTCCATCTGTTCGCGGAGCCGTGACGGCATTTCCGCGTACACGTTGTTGAATATTTCCTTGGCGTCTGGTCGTTCGACGGCCTCGGCGGCATCGATCGCGTCGGCGACGGCCTCTTTGACCTCTTCGCCGATTTCCTCCACGTCCTCTTCGTCCAGTCGGCCCGTATTCAGGAGGAACTTCTCCATCCGCGGGATGGGGTCCTTCTGTTTCCACTCCGCGACCTTGTCGTCGTCGCGGTAGACGGTCGGGTCGTCGGCGGTGGTGTGTGCACCGAAGCGGTACTGGACCGCCTCGATGAGCGTCGGACGCTGCTCGTCCTCCGCGGGGTCTTTCGCCTTCTCGACGGCTTCCTTCGTCACCTGATACACGGCGAGGGGGTCCATCCCATCGACCTGCACGCCTTCGAAGCCGTAGGCCTGTGCCTTCTGGGCGATGGTGGCGCTGGCCGTCTGGCGCTCGCGCGGCACCGAAATAGCCCACTGGTTGTTGTTACAGAAGAAGACGGACGGCGTGTCGAAGACGCCCGCGAAGTTCAGCCCTTCGTGGAAGTCGCCCTCGCTCGTCGCACCGTCGCCGAAGTAGCAGAGGAACGCCTTGTCCTCGCCCTTGAGCTTCGACGCCCACGCCGCGCCGGTCGCGTGCGGAATCTGGGTTGCAATCGGGACCGCGACGGTGAAGATGTTCGAGTCGTCCGGGATGTCGTTCCCTGCCTCGTGGCCCATCCAGTAGAGCATGGTCCGTTTGAGCGAGAGACCGCGGACGAGTGCCGCACCGTGTTCGCGGTAGCTCGGGAACATCCAATCGTCGTCGGAGAGCGCGTAGACGCTTCCGATTTGTGCGCCTTCCTGCCCGGAGAGCGGCGGGTAGGTCCCCATCCGTCCCTGCCGGTTGAGGCTCACCGCTCGCTCGTCGAAGTGGCGGGCGAGACGCATCTGGCGGTACATGTCCACCAGTTCCTCGTCGGAGAGGTCCGGCACTTCCATTCCGTCCAGCACCGTCCCGTCTTCATCCAGTATCTGTACTCGGTCCTGGGGGTCTTGGTGTACGATGCTCACGATCGAACCCATCCTGACATACACGAAAAAACTCTCGCGCGCATTATAGGGTTTTCGTAATTAACTTCCCATAGGAATTGTCTCTCACACGATTTTCACAGAATCGTCATCCAAAATCAGATATAATTTTCCAATGTAAAGTTATTCGCCGAATAGCAGTTGAATGATGGACGTATCGGTTACTGTCGAAATTTACCGGTAATTCTATTGTATATATGTTCGGACAGAGTTGTACATCATTCAGCTCATTTCACCGTTCGTTCAAACAGAAATCTGCCGAACTTCCCTCCTCGCGGCTCGTACCCCCTGTTTGCTATGACGAAGCGTGTCGCGCGCGACGCCTCACGGCTCGCGGCTCGCGGCTCGCGGGTCGTTCCTCCCTGATCACTATACGGAGACCCTCCGGGCCTCGTGGCTCACGGCTTCGCCGTTCGCTCAGACCGAGGCGCGTCGCGCCTCGCGTCTCGCTTGCTCGACCGTCTTCCCATCCCGGAGGATGGCATCGACGAACAGCTCGCCCGCCTTGTACGACGACCGAACCATCGGCCCGCTCGCACAGTAGAGGAATCCCAGTTCCTCTTCGGCGACTTCCTGCCACGTTCGGTATTTCGCCGGGTGGACGTACTCCTCGACGTCGAGGTGCATCCGCGACGGCTGGAGATACTGGCCGAGCGTCACGATGTCCACGTCCGTCTCCCGGAGGTCCGAAAGCGCCTGATACACCTCGTGGTCGTACTCGCCGAGGCCCAACATCAGGCTCGTCTTCGTGTAGATGTCCGATTCGCGCGTGACCTGCTCGAGAACGCCGAGGCTCTGTTCGTAGCCCGCTCGCGGGTCGCGGACGTGCCCTTGGAGGCGTTCGACCGTCTCGACGTTGTGCGCGATGACGTCCGGGTCCGCGTCGATTATTTTCCGAACGAGCGTTTCGTCGCCTTGGAAGTCGGGAATCAATACTTCCACGAGAATTCCGGGGTGGCGCTTCTTTATCTCCCGAATCGTCTGCGCGAAGTGTTCGGCACCCTGTCCTTCGAGGTCGTCGCGGTCAACCGACGTGAGCACCACGTAGTCAAGGCCGATTTCGGCGATGGCGCTGGCCACGTTCACCGGTTCGTCGGGGTCGAGCGGTTCGCCGCCGCCGGTATCGACGTCGCAAAAGCCACAGCTTCGCGTACACTTGTGTCCCATCAGCATGAAGGTGGCCGTCCCGCCGCCGTCGGCACCTCTCCCGCTCCAGCACTCTCCGAGGTTCGGACAGTTGGCCTCCTCACAAACCGTATTGAGGTCGTGCTCTCGGAGCGTCTGCTTGATACCCGTAAACTCCTGTCCCGACGGGGGTCGCATCTTCAACCAGTCGGGTTTGCGCCGCCCACTCATTACCGACGCTTTCGGCCCGCCACGACAAAAGGATAGGGTATTGTCCGAAGTGCTTCGTCCGGTTCCGCTCCACGTTCGTCCATAATTTCCGTTTCGGGATGGAAACGGTCGAATACTCGCGCCGGTCCGTGTACAACTGGCAAATAACAATACGGGTGGTTTCCCTAGTTCCGTCCCATGGCTACGAATCGTAACACGGAGTCGTCCGACGGCATTCGGACGAACGGACTGGACTGGTTCAGCATGCTTCTCATCATCATCGGTGCGCTCAACTGGGGGATTCTCGGCATCACCGACCTGACCGGCGGGCGAGTCAACGTCGTCCGGCAGGTGGCGGGACTCCTGTTCCTCCCCAACGTCGCACAAGTAGTCACGGACCTCATCTACGTTCTCGTCGGTCTGGCGGGACTGTACTTCATCTACACCAGTTACAAAATCGGTCGTGCGAGCCGACAGACACGACAGCAGGCGGCACAACAGACGGAACCGCGACGGACCGAGTGATTCCTTCTCATCTCCGTGTTCTTGTTTCTCACATCTTCATTGCCATATCTATAAATACTATCACGATTTTATAACGCATGTAACGGCAAAAACCATGCTCGATGTCTCACGGGACGAAATCACTAACGGGTCGTTAGTGCGTGCTCTCGTCCTTCTCGCTGTACCGCTCGTCGCCCAAAATCTCGTACAAGTCGCCCAACAAATCGTCGATATCTTCTGGCTCGGTCGACTCGGTGAAACCGCGGTTGCCGCAGTCGGTGTCAATATCCCCCTAACGTCGCTCATCTTCTCGGTTTTCATGATTACCGTGACCGGAACACAGGTTCTCGTCTCTCAGCGCGTCGGCGCGGACGAGTTATCTCGTGCTCGACGAGCGGTGTTTCATGGGATGTCGCTCGCGTTCGCGCTCGGGATAACGATGACCGTTCTCGTCTTTGTTTTCGGGCGGGATATCATCGCGCTGTTCGGTGCCGAATCCGCCGTCGCGTCTGCCGCCGTCACCTATCTGGTTACCTACTCACTCGGCTTTCCCATCTTGGGAATGGGCGATGCAATCGAGATGGGATTCGTTGGTTGGGGTGACTCGCGTGCCGCCCTCTACATCAACGTCGTGGCGGTCGGTATCAACATCGTTCTCGACCCGATTCTCATCTTCGGGCTTGGTGTCCCCGGATTCGAAGGGTTCGGCATAGCGGGTGCCGCCCTCGCTACGATACTCGGGTACGGTTGTTCGTCCCTGTTCGGCCTCGGAATGATGATTCGCGGTCGGGACGGCTTTACCCTCACGCGGGAGGCGATGACGTTCCGGCTGAGCGATTTCCGTGAACTGTTCGACATCGGCTTGCCGATGTTCGGCCAGCGCGCTGCTGCACAATCCGTCCGCGTCCTCATTATCGCCGTCGTGACGGCCGCTGGCGGCCCTGCTGCCGTCTCCGCGTACACCATCGGTGCGAGCGTCGCCAGCATCGCTTTCATTCCCGCGAGCGGCCTTCAAAGCGCCGCACAGAGCGTCATCGGGCAGAACATCGGTGCCGAAAATCCGATGCGAGCGAGTAGGACGACGTGGGTCGGCGTCGCCATCGCGGCAGTCGGTCTCTCGGTCATCGGCGTCATTCAGTGGTTTATTCCCGGCATGTTGACGAACCTATTCGTTCCCAATGTTTCGCAGGCTACGTACGACCTCACGGTCGATTATCTCCGCATCCTCGCCTACGGTTACTGGGGAATCGGCGTGATGTACCTCCTCGGTGCCGGGTTCAACGGTGCAAGCCGGACCAAGACGACGATGGTCGCGGATATGGTGAAATATTGGGGAATTCGACTCCCAATCGCCGCTGTCGGTGTGTTGTGGCTCGGATACGACGTTCACGCCGTCTTCTGGTCTGTTACCCTTTCGAACTGCGTGGCTGCCGTCGGTTTCGGTATCTACTACTACTTCCAAGTGAGCGACGGAATGACCCGGCGCGCGTCGCGGAGCGCCAACAGTTCCGTTGACGACTGACCCGTTCCGGTACTCGTTTCGATACTCGTTCGACTACCCTCTATTGTTATCACTCATATTGCAAAAGGGGGAAAGAATGGGAGCGCGGAGCGTGTGACCGCGTTTTGAACCAGCGCGCCGTACTACTTAAGCGCACGGGGGGCGGAGTGAAAGTAAAATCGATAGCAAGCGGGAGGGTAGAACCGGTGTCAGACGGAAGGCAGACGTTCGAGGTCAGACGGATGTCATACATAAATTAATCGTTCGTTCTAACCCGAACCATGCCATTTTCAATATATTGGTATATTCGACTTTCGAGCGGTCCGTCTCCGGGCCACGAAATCGATTCCGTCGCGTCGAGTTTGGTCGGGTCGCCGACGTACACCGCGATTTCGTCCTCGGAGGTGCCGTCGCCGGGAATCGGGACTCTGCTGTAGAGCCCCCGTTCGACGCCTTCGTACGAGTCGAGTGCCCCCATATCGGGTGTTTCGAGCAACCTGCCTTCGGTGTGGCCGCCCGGTGCGAGCGTCGGATAGCGACCATCGACGCGATGCAATCCGACGAGCGTCGCGTCGCCGACGAATTCGAACGTCTCGACGACGGACGCGACGCGCTCAGGGTCGGTCAGGGTACCGTAGACGAACACCAGCATGTGACCTGCTACACGAACGACGGCCAGTTAGCCCTACCGGGTGGGGACGTCCGGCGCGTCGGTTGCCCGTTCCGATACAGCCAAACCCCGTCGGAAACGATTCCGTCGCGTGACAGGACGTTCGCGGTTCGTCGCCGTTTGGCGGCGGGTCCTCGGGCTTTCGTGGCCCGTCATGGCCGAACAGGTGCTCCGAACGATGATGCGGACGACCGACATCATCGTCACCGGGCTGTTTTCGCCCGCCGCCGTCGCGGCGATCGGTCTTGCGGACCTCTACGCGCGGTTGCCGCTCCGAATTGGACTCGGACTCGGCGGCGGCGCGATTGCCCTCTCCAGTCAGGACACGGGCGGCGGTGCGACGGCCAACCGCGACGAGGCGGTGACGCAAGCCATCCTCGTCGGTGCGGTTTCCGGCGTTCCGTTCGTCCTCTTCGGTCTGCTGCTCGCCGAACCCGCAATCGCGCTGCTCGGCGCACCCGAAAACGTCGCGCGGATGGGCGGCTCGTATCTCACCGTCATCTTTCTCACCGCGCCCGCTCGCCACGTCTCGCTGGTGGCCGCTCGCTCCCTGCAGGGGACGGGGGACACGCGAACGCCGATGTACGTCAACGTGGTCTCCAACGTGCTCAACATTGGCGGGACGGTCGGATTGGGGCTCGGTCTCGGCCCGTTCCCGGAGTTGCGAATCGTCGGCGTCGGCGTGGCCACCGCGGTCGGAAACCTGTTCACCGCGGTCGTGCTCGTGCTGGCTATCGCGTTCGGCGTGACGCGAACGTCGTTCACGCGGCCCCGGAATCGAACCATCACGAAGCAGTTGCTCGCCGTCAGCGCCCCGCGAATCGGCGAGGGATTCGCGGCGACCGTCGCGGAGTTCCCGTTCAACGCGATTTTGCTCTCCTTCGGCACCGACGTGAACGCGGCGTTCCAGATCGGCCGACGGGTGTACCAACAGGTGACGGGTCCGCTCTCGCGCGGGTACAGCGTCGCCTCCAGCGTCGTCGTCGGGCAGGCGCTCGGTGACGGCGACCCGGACCGCGCTCGGTTCGAAGGCTGGGCAACGACGGCGCTCGGACTCGTGACTGTCGGCGGCATCGGCGTCGTCCTCTTTCTCGCCGCCGAACCCTTGGCGCGCATCTTCACCTCGGACCCGGCGACGCTCCGTTACGCCGCGGACTTCGCCCGCGTGTACGGGCTCGCCGCGCCGTTCCTCGTCTCCTTCGTCGTTCTCGCCGGAGCGCTGCAGGGCGGAAGCGACACCAAGACGCCCTTTATCGCCCGAACGTCGGGGATGTTCGTGTTCATGGTCGGCTTTTCGTGGGTCGTCGGCGTTCACTTCCAGTACGGAATCGTGGGCGTGTACGCCGGAATCATTCTCTACTACGTGTGGGCGCTGGGCGTCGTCGGCACGGGATTCTATCACGGCAACTGGGCGACTCGCGCCGCGGCGATGATGGAAGAGCGCGGGAGTTCGGACGGCACCTAACTATTTCGGGATTTCCTCCCGCGCCGAAAGCCGGAGAGTTCCCCCGCGAGAGAAAGTGGTAGGCAACACGGGACCCATTCCTCGGTTATGACCGACTCGAACTTCGAGATAAGCGATATCGATGGCCCGCATGCGGGACAATCCGTCGTTACGTCCGGCGCGTCGCCGGACGAGGCGTCGGCGGCCATGGTGTTGGTGCACGGCCGCGGTGCGACCGCACAGAGCATCCTCGACCTCGCCGACGAGTTTCGACGCGAGGAAATCGCCTTCCTCGCGCCACAGGCGGTGCGAAACACGTGGTACCCGCAGTCATTTCTCGCGCCGCTCGATGCGAACCAACCGTACCTCTCGTCCGCGCTCTCGCTCCTCGAAACGCTCGTCTCCGACCTCGAATCGGTCGGTATCCCGCCGGAACGCGTTTTCCTGCTCGGCTTCTCACAGGGTGCGTGTCTGACGACCGAATTCGTCGCGCGGAACCCCCGAAAATACGGCGGCGTCGCGGCGTTCAGCGGCGGTCTCATCGGTTCCGAGGGAACGCCGCGCGAGTACGAGGGGTCGCTCGACGGAACGCCGGTGTACCTCGGGTGTGGCAACCGCGACCCGCACATCCCCGTCGAACGCGTCCACGAGACGGAGGCGGTCCTGACGGAACTGGACGGCTCGGTCACCGAACGGATATTCGAGGGGATGGCCCACGGGGTCGTGCAGGAAGAAATCGCACACGTCGATGGAATGGTGGACGACCTCCTGTCGGAGTAATCGCTTGAAAACGAAAATCGAAGATTGGAATCGAAAATCGAACGCGAATCCTCTTATCGCTCGTCGATGGGGACGAACTCGACGTCCTCGTCGCCGATGTACTTGGCGCGCGGGCGGATGAGGCGGTTGTCGTCGTACTGTTCGAGCACGTGCGCTATCCAACCGCCGACGCGCGAGAGCGCGAAGATGGGCGTGTAGATGTCGATGGGGATTCCCATCTGGTAGTAGGTCGAGGCGGAGTAGAAGTCCACGTTGGGCGCGAGACCCTTCTCCTCTTTCATGTAGTTCTCGATGGAGACGGACATCTCGTACCACTTCGTGTCGCCCGCGGCCTCGCCGAGTTCCTCGCTCTGTTCGCTGAGGATTTTCGCCCGCGGGTCCTTCACGTTGTAGACGCGGTGGCCGAAGCCAGCGACGCGTCGCCCCTCGTCGAGCGCGTTCTGCACCCACTCCACGGGGTCCTGGTCGCTGTCGTCCACTTCTTTCAGCATCCGCATGACGTTGGCGTTCGCGCCGCCGTGCAGCGACCCGGAGAGCGTGCCGATAGCACTCGTCACTGCGCCGTGCAGGTCGGCGAGGGTGCTCGACGTGACCATCGCCGAGAACGTCGAGGCGTTCAGGCCGTGGTCCGCGTGGAGCACGAGCGCTTGGTCGAACACGTCCGCGAGCACGTCGTCCGGTTCCTCGTCGTTGAGCATGTAGAGGAAGTTGGCGGCGTGACCGAGGTCAGCTCGCGGTTCGACGGGTTCGTCGCCGTTCCGAATGCGTGTGAACGCCGCGAGGATGGTCGGAATCTTCGCGGTGATGCGGCGACCCTTTCGGAGGTTCGCCTCGCGGTCCGAGGGGTCGGTGTCGGAGTCGTCGGGGTCGTACGTCGCCAGCATGGAGACGGCGGTGCGGAGCGCCGCCATCGGTTCGGAATCGGATTCGGCGAGTTCGCGCACGGTGTCCATGACGCCATCGTCCACCTCGCGCTCCTCCGTCATGGAGTCGCTGAAGGCCTCGAGTTCGTCACGATTCGGCAGCTCACCGTGCCAGAGGAGGTACAGCACTTCCTCGTAACTCGCGCCACGAGCGAGGTCTTCTATCGTGTATCCGCGATAGATGAGTTTTCCCTCGTCGCCATCGATGTGGCTCAGTGCCGACTCCGCGACTACAACGCCCTCTAAGCCTTTTTTAACCTCGTCTGCCATGTTCGGACGATTCACGGGGTAGCCGCAAAAGGATTATCTTTCGTGGTCGTTCCCCAACGACCCGCGAACGTTTTTACGCGAGAGTGACCAACGTCGGCGTATGGAACCCGCGAGCGGCGACGTCGAGTACGAACCTCGGAGCGTGAAGGAGGTCTTGGCGGAGATGAAAGACACCGCGGAACTGCTCATCGACCTCTCGTACTCGGCCGTCCTCCACGGCAGCGACGACATCGCCGAGGAGGTAATCGCCCTCGAAGGGAAGATGGACGTGCTCCAGATGCAGGCCAGAATGAGCCTGCTCATGGCCGCCAGAAGCCCGGAGGATGCGGAAGAACTCGCGCCCGTCCTCGGCGTCGTCGGCGCGGCCGAGAAAATCGCCGACGCGGCGGGCGACATCGCCAAGGTCGTCTTGGAGGACATCGGCCTTCCGCAGGCGATGCGCGCGACGCTTCCCGAGGCGATAGAGACGCTCGTCCACGCCACGATAGCGGAGTCGTCGCCGCTCGCCGGGGGGACGCTCGGCGCGTTGAATCTCGAAACCGAGACCGGAGTTCGCGTCATCGCCATCCATCGCGGCGGCGACTGGATTCTGAACCCCCACCGCGACACCGACCTCCGGGTGGACGACCGACTCCTGTTGCGCGGGCCGGAGGAGGGCATCGCCGACGTGTACGAGGAGGCGACCGGTCGGGAGTACCGACCACCCGAACCCCCGGAGGCGGACGACACCGACCTCGAACGCGCGGTCGATTCCATCGTCCTGATGAAGAACATGAGCGAACTCGCGGTCGATTTGGCCTACGGGAGCGTCCTGTTCGACAGCACGGACGTGGCCGAAGAGGTGGTGGAACTCGAAGCCGAAGTGGACGCGCTTCAGTCGCGCTTCGAGGCGTGGACGTTGCAGGCGGCGGCGCACGCGGACGACCCCGTTTCCTTGCGCGGACTCGTCCACCTCGCCAACAGCACGGAGGTCATCAGCGACGCCGCCGTCGAAATCAGTGAGGGCGTTCTCCGCGGACTCGGAACCCATCCGGTGGTCGAACACGCGGTACAGGAGAGCGACGAGGTCATCGTTCGCGTCACCGTCGCGCACGGGAGCGCGTTCGACGACACGACGCTCGGCGAGGAACAGGTCGAAACCGAGACGGGAATGCGCGTCATCGCGGTTCGGCGGCCGCCGGACGACTGGGTGATTTCGCCCGGTCCGGAAACCGAGGTTCACGCGGGCGACGTGCTGTTGGCGAAGGGAACGCGATTGGGTGCAGAACGGCTCACCCAACTGTCCGGTGGGGAACGGATAGAGTGAGGCGGGTGGTGTGGTGCGGATGGCGCGGCGCGGATGGCGCGGCGCGGATAGCGTGACGTGGGTGGTGTGGCGCGCGGCGTGTGAGGTGGGTCAGCGGGCCGAAGTCGGTCAGTCGAGGTCGCGCGCGAGCCGCCGCGCCGAAACGAGCGTCAACGCCGCCGTCAACAGCGCGCCGAGCGTGAACGCCAGCACGAATCCGAGAGCGAGATACGCGGTCGGCGTTCCCGCCTGTCCCCTGACGTGCCCGACGAGGACGACTCGATAGACGTAGACGAGCGCGGTGAACACGATGCTCATCGTGAAGCCGAACGCGGCGTTTCGGCGGACGTTCAGCGCCTCGATGAGGTTCGATGTCGGCGGGCGTTCGGGAATCTCTTCTTGCACGCTCGGTGGTTGGAACGGCCGAATAAAAGGTGCGTCGGTCACGCCGTGACGATGGCGTCGGCTTCGATTTCGACCAGCATCTCGGAGTCGATGAGCCTGCTGACCTCCACCATGCTGGTGGCGGGTCGCACGTCGCCGAAGAATTCGGCGTGCGCCTCGCCGACCGGTTCCCAGTTCTCGATGTCGGTGACGTACATGCGCGTTCGAACCACGTCGTCGAGGCTCGCCCCCGCTTCGTCGAGCGCGGATTCGACGTTTTCGAGCGTCCGTTTCGTCTGGCGATACGCGTCTCCCTCGCCGACGATGGTCCCATCGTCGTCGGTGGCGGTGGTCCCGGAGACCCGGACTTCGTTTCCAACGCGAACCGCACGCGAGTAGCCGACGCGTCCTTCCCACTCGGTTCCGCTCGATATCTTTTCTCGGTTCATGGAGAGGACAGCCGTCCTCCAATCAAAAATCGTCCGTTCGCATCGCCGACCGATTTTCACCCGGAAACGACGTGCTGTGCCGAACCTGGCAACGGGAATACCGAACTGCTAAGGGTTTTCGGCGACGGTGTTTCGGTAATGACAACGCTCGGAACGGCGAGCGCGGCCCCTGGGGAGATGGACACGGGCCGCCTCCCGGTCGGTGAAACTCGCGACGGGAGCCAGTTCGGCCTCCCGGTTGCCGTTATCAACGGCGCGGACGACGGAAAGACGCTCTATATCCAGGCCGTCAGCGACGGCGACGAACTCAACGGACTCGGTGTCGTCAACCGAGTCGTCCCGCAACTCGACCCCGAGGAACTCTCGGGAACGATTCTCATCACCGGTCTCGTCAACTACCACGGTTTTCAGGTGGCGGAACACAGGAATCCCATCGACGACACGAAGATGAACCGGACGTACCCCGGCAACGAGTCGGGAACGTCGAGCGAGCGAATCGCGGCGGCGACCTTCGAGGCCGCGATGCGCGCCGACCTCGTGCTCGACCTGCACCAGGGTTCGACCAGCCGGATGATAAACGAGGCTCGCGTCCGCTGTGGCCCGCGCCACCGACTGCACGACGAGTGTCTCGAACTCGCCAAGGTGTTCGACTGCGGCTACGTCCTCGACCAGAAGGGACCGGACGGACAACTCGCCCGCGCCGCGCCGGACGAGGGGGTCCCGACCATCGACCCGGAACTCGGCGGCTGTGTCGGCTGGGACGAAGAGAGCATCCAGTACGGCGTCGACGGCGTGTTCAACGTCCTGCGCTACTACGGCTTCCTCGACGAGGACGTGACGGTGAACACCCAGACGCGAGCGACCGGGTTCGACCGTTACGGTGCGCCGAGCGGCGGTCTCGTCACCTTCCAGAAGGACCTCGGCGACGACGTGTCGCCGGGCGAGACGCTGTTCACCATCACCGACGTGTTCGGCAGACTGAAAGCCGAAGTCACCGCCGACCGCAACGGCATCTTCTGGCGCTCGCGTCGCCTGCCGCAAGTCGCTACTGGCGAATACGTCTGTTCGGTGGGCATCGACGTCAGCCGCTACTGACCAACACATGGTTACTACCCTCTCCTGTTCGGCTTGCGGGAACGAATACGCCGCCGGGGCGGACGAGCCGTGGCGCTGTGAGTGCGGCCATCCGTTGGATTTCTCCGAGCAACCGCTTCCCGACGGTCCCGCGCCCGAGTTCACCGACATCGACACGCGGGACGGCCTGTGGGCCTTCGAGGAGTTTCTCCCCGTCCGGCGCGTGGCGACCCTCGGCGAGGGGTTCACGCCGCTCGTCGATGCCGACGACTGGAACGCCCAGTTCAAGCTGGATTGCGTCTTCCCATCGGGCAGTTTCAAGGACCGCGGCGCGACGACGACCCTCTCGCGCGCCGCCGAACTCGGCGTCGAGACGGTGCTCGAAGACTCCTCGGGCAACGCGGGCGCGGCCATCGCCCAGTACGCCGCTCGGGCGGGTATCGACGCCGAAATCTACGTCCCGGCGGACGCGAAGGCTTCGAAACTAAAAGCCATCGAGTGTGCCGGTGCGACCCCGGTCCGAATCGAGGGGAGCAGGCAGGACGTGACCGACGCGTGCATCGAAGCCGTCGAGAACGGCGACGGGTGGTACGCCAGCCACGCCTGGAACCCGGCCTTCTTCGCGGGGACGATGACGTTCGCGCTGGAACTCGCCGCCCAACGCGACTGGAACGTCCCGGATGCCGTCGTGACGCCGCTCGGGCACGGAACGCTCTTCCTCGGCGCGTACCGCGGCTTCCGCGCCCTGCTCGACGCGGGGTGGACCGACTCGATGCCGCGACTCCTCGGCGTGCAGGCCGCGGGCGTCTCCCCCATCGCGGACGGCATCCACGCCGACGGCCACGTCGACGCGCGCAACGACGTCGCGGACGGGATTCAGATAACGCATCCCGCCCGCCGCGACCAGATCGTGGAGGCCATCGACGCGACGGACGGCGACGCCATCGCGCTGGACGCGGGTTCCACGGAAGCGGCCCTGGAGAAACTCCATCGAACCGGCTTCTACGTCGAACCGACCAGCGCCGTCGCCGCGGCCGGTCTGACGGCGTACCGCGACCGGGGGAGTTTGGCGGACGACGCCGACGTGGTGGTCCCGCTCACGGGCAGCGGACTGAAAGCGTAACTGGCGACCGGATAGCGGTTTTCGTGATGTCGTACTGTCGATTTGGTGACGTCGAAATGTGACTTCGGTGACGTCGTAACCGCTGGCGTACTGTTTTCGAATTCTCCTGTTACGAGCGGGTTCTGGTTTTGGTGTGATTGCACTCGCTACGAGGCAGTCCCCGAAAGCCCCCGCCACGCTCGCTACGAGGTGATGCTGGTTTTGCTGTGACTGCAACACGAGTTGTTGGTTTTTCTGTGATTGCTATTACAGACGTCACTGAAACCGCACCCGCACCGTATCAGCCACACCCTCCCCAACCGATTGCGTTTCTCGGCCATCGACCTCCGATACCTGCGGGCCGTGGCCGCAGGTCAGCGAGACGTGACGCGTCTCGCAAGCCTCATCCCTCGCACGTTTTTCCGAGGCGACTCGGACGTGTTGTCCTCGTCGCCTCGCCAGCGCGCGCCACGATGGAAATCCAGTAGCGTGAAGCTGAATCGACTCTCCCGGCGTGTGCACCAACAACCCCGAGGACGCCCCGTCCGAGGGGTTGATTGGTTATCACGCGAGGGATGAGTACCGCAACGAAGTGAGGAACGGAATCGGTTGGGGAGGGAGTGGTGCGGTGCTGTGCGGGTGCGGTTTCAGTGACGTCTGTAGTTGTAGTCACAGAAGCACCACCAACTCATGTTGCAGTCACAGAAGCACCACCAACTCATGTTGCAGTCACAGAAAAACCACCAACTCGTAGCGAACAGGCGGGGGGCGTTCGAGGTCCACGTCTCAGCAGTTGCGATTCAGTCGTTCACAACGACACCACGTCGTAGCGAATCCGCTCAAAAATTCCCGGTATCCCTATCCAGCTAACAGACGTAGCCGGTGCGCCAGCGTTCGACCGAAATGCTGTGCATGGGAATGCCGTGGTCCTCGAACAGGTCGTGAATATCGACCAATAGCTCCTGATTCACGTCCTCGGGGGACACCCCGCCGAGGCGGAGGAGCGTCTGTTCGGTGGCGATACGCTTTTCCGAAGAAGGTTCGTTGTTCGACATGCTTCGATAGCCTCGAAGCAAGCAGGGTAGGTGGCCTATCACCTGCCTTTCGGCGAAACCCTGTTGCTTCGCTCGACATATCAAACGCTGGTGAGTTAATTCTATTGGTTTGAGAGGTTGCGGCGGTCGAACGACCCACCAGAAAAAGTCGCGGAAATCCCCCGCCTCGAACCGGTCACCACTCCGGATGCGTCGGGGCGTCGAAATCGCCGCGGACGAGGGGTTTTGCGATGTGGCGTCGCGCTTCCGGCGGGACTTCGTACCACCCGACTTCGAGTTCGCGGTCGAGTTCGCGCTCGACTTTGCCCGCCGCGTCGGTTCCGCACCGCCGACAGCGGTAGCCCTGTCCGGCCCCCGCGCTCTTCATCGAGCGGCCGCAGTCGGGGCAGTTCGGCGTCACGAGTTCCGTCGCGTCGAGCGACCGCACCGCGAACTTCTCCAGTTTCAGGGTTCTCTTCGTCACCTCGCCGCAGACCGTGATTCGGTCGCCGGGGCGGAGGTTTCGAACGTGGTCGCGGAAGCGCTTCGTGGGTTCGAAGGCGGCACACGGGAGTTCGGTCTCGCCGTCTGTCACGGCGAAGAAGACGTGGCCGCCGCGCCGCGTCTCCGGTTCCGAGGCGACGGTCCCCGTCACCCGGTAGGCGCTGTCGTCTTCGACCTCGTGCAGGGCGGCGTTCTGCAGGTGGGCGTCGGTTCCCTGATTCGTCACGAACAGCGCGGTTCGGGCGACGGGTTCGCCGTCGATGCCCTTCGAGACGCGGCGGACGGCCTCCGGGTCGTCGCCGCGAATCCCGTGGAGGATAGGGCAGGGCGTGTGGGGGACGCAGACCGCCTCGCTGGTGCCGCGATCAACGGTGTCCCACACGTCCGGGTAGCCCGAATCGGCGGCGGCGAAGGCCGAGTCGAAGTTCACCTCGCGGGGGGTGCCCCACCGCTCGGGTTCGCGGTAGGAGATGTGTTCGTAGGTCCACTCGGAGAAGGCGGCGTGCGCGCCGACGGCCGCCACCGCGCCGATTTTCCCGCGGCCGTTCTTCCATCCCGCGTGGCGATAGCCCGCGGCCTCGATTCGCCGTTCGGCCTCCTCGCGGGAGAGCAGTTCCCGAACGGCGCGCCGCGCGAAGTCGGCGATTTCGTCGGGTGCCTCGTCGGGGCCGTGGGGAGCGACGACGAGGCCGGGGTTCGTCCTCGGGTCGTCGGTCTCGGCGGCGGCGGACAACTCTTCGCGGGCGAGTTCGAACGCCCGGTCGGCGTCGAAATCGGTGTGAATCGCCAGCGCGGCGTTGCCCCGCGTCTTGTGTTTCACGGCGGGGTTGAGTCGGACGAGGAGCAGTCGCTCCACGGTCCCCCCGGCGTCTCGAATCCGTTCGGCGAGTCGCGCCGCGAGGTAGGTCGTGCACATGCCCCTGTTCCGGGAGTCGGTGTCGTCGAGACCGATAACCGTCACGTCCGGTGGTTACGGCGTGGCGAACTAACCGCTTTCGAAGAAATCTAACGTATATGAATCTATCGCCGGCAATTTTGACAATCGCAAGACAGCGCCGATGTGGCGCGCCAAAACGCCTTTATACTGGAATCACTTACCTGCCACCATGTCCCGGTCTGCACTGGTCGGAAACGTGACTGCGATGTTAGAGGACGCTGGATTCGTAGTCAGCGACCGGTGTGCTATCCGACCAAAGAGTTTCGACGTGGCAGCGCGACGAGGACCAGACCTCCTGCTGTTGAAGATCCTCGGCAATATCGACGCGTTCGACGCCCAGACGGGCGTCGAGATGCGGCGTCTCGGCACGTATCTCGACGCGACGCCGTTGGTGCTCGGCCTCCGGACCCGAAATCAGGACCTCGAAACCGGCGTGGTGTACTTCCGCCACGGCGTCCCGGTGTTCAGCCCGGATACGGCGGTCGATCTGTTCGTGGAGGGCGTCCCGCCGCTCGTGTACGCCGCGCCCGGCGGCCTGTACGTCAACATCGACGGCGACATCCTCCGCGATGAGCGCCAAGACCGAGGCTGGAGTCTCGGGCAGTTGGCGTCCGAACTCGGCGTCTCCCGCCGCACCGTCTCGAAGTACGAGGGCGGCATGAACGCCAGCGTCGAGGTTGCGGTCGAACTCGAAGCGCTCTTCGACCGCGAGTTGACGAGTCCGGTCGAGGTGTTCGACGGTGCCGAGGAGTTGACGGACGCCGACGAACCGGACGAACCGGAAGCCGAACCCGACGACAAGGACATGTTCTCCGCGCTCACCCGCGTCGGGTTCACCGTCCATCCGACGAACCGCGCCCCGTTCAGGACGGTCAGCGAGGACGATCGCGAGGATCGCGTCCTGACGAGCCATTCGGCGTTCACCCGAACCGCCGAGAAGCGCGCTCGAATCATGAGTTCCATCAGCCGCGTCGCCCGCACCCGCTCCGTGTACTTCGTTGACGAAGCGCGGCGCGAAACGGTCGACGGAACCGCGCTGGTCGAACGCGAAGAAATCGAAGGAATCGACGACGCGGACGAACTGCAAAAGCTGATTCGGGAACGCGCCGAGGCCTGAAATCGTCGCCCCGATTTTCCCGTCAGCCCGATTTTCCCGTCAGCCCGGTTTTCCGTTCATTTTCGCCACGAGGACGAAACCGAACGTCGGAATTCCGCACCGAACGCTTCGACTCGGCGTCGTTACTCGCCGTACGTTGTCTCCAGATACTCGTTGATGTCGTCGCTCTCGGGCATCCCTTCGATGCCGTGTTCCGTATCGACCAGCACCGGCACGCCGGTTTGCCCGCTGATTTCTTTCACTTCGGTTCGCTGCGAGCGTCTTCGGGGAACGGAGTGCGTCTCGTAGTCCAGTCCGAGTTCGTCCAACTTGGACGTCACCTTCGAACAGAACGGGCACCCTCTGAGTTCGTACAGTTCGATGTTCGACATACGAGCGCATAGGGAAGTGAGAAATAAGAGTGTGCTGTTCGCGAGGAATTCCGCCGGATTTCGAGTGACGAAAGGAATCCGTCCGGCGATGAGAAACCCCGCTGGTTTTCGAACAGCGGAGCGGAGTGGGGCGGTGTTCAGACGTTCCCTTGCAGGACGCCGCTCGTGCGGACGAAGAAGTAGAGGACGAACGCCGCGGCGAGCGCCCAGTGACCGAGGCGGATATCATCGCGCTTTCCGGCGGCGAGTTTGACGATGGGGTAGGAGACGATGCCCGCGGCGATGCCGTAGGCGATGGAGTAGGTGAAGGGCATGACGAGGATGGTCATTCCGGCAGGGACGGTGTTGGTGATGTCGTCCCACGCGATGTCAACGACGTTGCCCAGCATGACGACGCCGATGACGACCAGCGCGATGTGCGAGGCGTACTGGGGCACCGCGGCCGCCAAGGGGACGAACACGAGCGAGAGCAGGAACAGGACGCCGATGACGAGCGCCGTCATTCCGGTTCGGCCGCCCTCCTCGACGCCCGAGGCGGATTCGATGTACGTCGTCACCGTCGAGGTGCCGAGCATACCGCCGACCGTGGTACCGATGGCGTCCGCCATCAGCGGTTTCTCGACTTCGGGAAGGTTCCCCTCGTCGTTGAGGAAGCCGCCGACTTGGCCGACGCCGACGAGCGTTCCGGCGGTGTCGAAGAAGTCCACGAAGAAGAACGTGAACACGATGAGGCCGAACGAGAACAGTCCGTCGAGCGTGGTCAGTCCGTGGGCTCCGAGGCCGCTCACGAACGCGCCGGCGACGGGAGAGATGTCGTAGGTCGCACCCGTCATCGCCGGAGTGAGGGTTCCCGCGCCGACGAGACCGAAGAACTCGGCGGCGTAACCGGCGATGGTGGTCGCGGCGATACCGATGATGATGGAACCCGGAATTCCGCGGGAGTAGAGTGCGAACGTGAGGAAGAGACCGAGAACGGAGAGGATCGCTGTGGGGTCGGAGGCGACCGGGCCGAGCGTGACGAGGGTCGCCGAATCGGCGACGACGACGTTCATCGCTTCGAGTCCGATGATGGCGAGGAACAGTCCGATACCCGTTCCGACCGCGAACTTCACGGGTTCGGGGAACAGGCGAATGATGTATTTTCGTGCGCCGATAGCGGTCAGGAGGATGAACAGCACACCTTCCACGACGACGGCGGCGAGCGCCGTCTGCCACGAGACGCCGAGCGTTCCGACGACGGTGAACGCGAAGAAGGCGTTCAGGCCCAGACCCGGTGCCTGTGCGAACGGTCTGTTCGCGTAGAACGCCATCGTCAACGTCGCAACCGCGGCGGCGATGATGGTCACGACCGCGAGCATCGCCACCGTCTGGTTGTACGAGTAGCCCGCGAGGTTGATACCGTCCTGAATCGGTATCTGCGGGTTGTCCGCGAGGATGGACGGGTTCACGACGACGATGTAACTCATCGTCAGGAACGTTGTTATCCCTGCCATGATCTCCGTCCCGAGGGTCGTGTCGTGCTCCTCGAAACCGAAGTAGTCAGCTAGCATGCCGGATACGCCCGATTCCTGCCGATTACCGTTGATGTCTTTTAGCCCCATGATTCACGAGTGAGCATAAACGCGAATACCTACTTAACAGTTCTCATCGAATCTAGGCACCAATACGTAATTATGTATATGTCGGGGAATCCTTCGCCCACATTCGAGCAAAATTTACATGACGATGCTCACTACCGCGTGCTACCGAGACGTTATTCGAACGACGCAAGCGCGCCGACGGGGGCGTCCGTCCGTCCTTTCGCTCGTTCGATTCCCTCCGTTCCGGCCGCGATGAGGGCGAAGACGCCGCCGACGTTCGCGTCCGCGTCCTCGGCGATGTCCAAGAGGAGTTCCTGCGTCTCGCCCGAACGGATGAGGTCGTCCACGACCAGCACGGTTTCGCCGGGCGCGATGGCCGAGGCGGGCAGGTAGTAGGTGAGTTCGATACCCGAGGCGAGTCGCTGGCGGGCCTCGATGAACTCCTCGACGGCGGTTTCCTTCGACTTCTTGGCGTAGGCACAGCGCGCGCCGAAGTAACTCGCCATCGCGGCGGCGAGCGTGATGCCGTCCGTCGCGGCGGTCAACACGACGTCGGGGAGGTCGAAGTCGAACGTCTCGACGGCGACGGGGGCCACGAGGTCGAGGAACGACTGGTCGAAGACGACCCCGGAGTTGTCCACGTACCCTTCCGGGTCGAGGCGGGTCCGGGCCTGCAGTTCTTCCGCGAGTTGCTCGCGTCCGACCCCTTCCACGACCGCTTCCGCGCGGTCGGGACTGGGGAGGACGTGTCCGTTCACGTAGCGATTCAGGTCGCCCGCCGGGAGGTCGGTCACCTCGGCGAGTTCGTCGTAGGTTCGAGTCTCCTTGAGCATTCGAAGGACGGAGACGGCCTGTAGTTGGAGATTGGCCTTCTCTGCTCGGTTCATACCCCGCTACTCATCATCGTGCAACCTTGAACACTTCGATGCTGGATTCGGTTCGTCTAGTCACAACTATGTGGATTCGGTTCGTGACGCGGGTCAGTCGAGGAAGTCCGGGTGGAGGCGCTTTTCGCCGTACTCGGCCTCCAGATGGCGTCGGAAGTCGTCGCGTTCGACGCCGCCCTCCTGTCTCTCCTCACGGTCGCGCACCGAAATCGTTCCCGATTCGGCTTCGTCGCTACCGACGATTATCATGTACGGTACGCGGTCGTCGTGGCCCGCGCGGATTTTCTTCCCGAGCGTCCAGTCCCGGTCGTCCACCTCGACGCGGAACGACCCGAGTTCGTCCGCGATTTCCTCGGCGTAGCCCGATTCGTCGTCCGTGATGGGGAGGATTCGGACCTGCTCCGGTGCCAGCCAGAACGGGAACTTCCCCGCGACGTGCTCGATGAACACGCCCATGAAGCGCTCCATCGACCCGAGCAGGGCGCGATGAATCATCACAGGCCGGTGTTCCTCGTTGTCCTCGCCGACGTAGCTGATGTCGAGGCGCTCGGGTTGCACGAAGTCCAACTGCACCGTTCCGATGGTCCACTCGCGCCCGATGGCGTCCTCGACGTTGATGGCGATTTTCGGCCCGTAAAACGCGCCTTCGCCCTCGGCCACGTCGTACTCCAACCCCTCGTCCTCCAGCGCGTTCCGGAGCGCCTCGTGTGCTCTTTCCCAGAGTTCGTCGTCGCCGATGGCGTCGTCGGGTTTCGTCTCCAGTACCAGGTGGGCGTCCAAGCCGAAGGCCTCGTACATGCCGTCGATGACCGACAGCGTGCGGGCGATTTCCTCCCGAATCCCTTCGGGACGGACGAAGGCGTGGCCGTCGTCCTGCGTGAATCCGCGCACCCGCAACATCCCCGAGAGTTCGCCGGACTGCTCGTTTCGATAGCACATGCCGAACTCCGAGAACCGAAGCGGCAGGTCACGATAGGACCGACGCTGGTCGTCGTAGATGTGAGCGTGGTTCGCACAGTTCATGGGTTTTAGGCCGTACTCGTGTCCGTTTTGCTCCCACGCGAACATCTCGCCTTCCTCCTTGAAGTGGTCGTAGTGGCCCGACTTCTTCCAGAGTTCCGTGTGGTTGAGTTCGGGCGTCTTTACCTCCTCGTATCCCAGCTCGGCGTTCTTCTCGCGGACGTACTCCTCCAGTTCGCGCCGAATCGCCATCCCGTTCGGGTGGAAGTTGACGCATCCCGGCGAGTGGTCGGGCACCGAGAACAGGTTCATCTCGCGCCCGATTTTTCGGTGGTCGCGCTTCGCGGCCTCTTCCCGCCGTTCGAGGAACGATTCCAGTTCGGATTCGCGCTCGAACGCCGTGCCGTACATCCGCGTGAGCATCGCCTCGTCCTCGTCGCCGCGCCAGTAGGCCCCCGCTATTTCGAGGAGCGAGAGGGCACCGACCTCGCCCGTCGATGCGACGTGCGGCCCGGCACAGAGGTCTTCGAACTCCCCTTGTCGGTAGAACGTGACCGGTTCGTCCGCCGCGATGTCGTCGAGCAGTTCGAGTTTGTACGGTTGGTCGGCGAGGCGCTCGCGCGCCTCCTCGGGGGATACCTCCTCGCGCACGATGTCGTAGTCCGCCGACACGATGTCCCGCATCTCTGCTTCGATGTCCGCGAGGTCGTCTTCGTCGATGTCGAGGCCGTCGAAGTCGTAGTAGAACCCCTCGTCCGTCGGCGGGCCGATGGCGAGTTTCGCGTCCGGGAACAGCCGCGAGACGGCCTGTGCGAGGACGTGCGCGGCGGAATGGCGGAGGACGCGCACGGCGTCCTCGCTGCCCGGCGTGACGATTCGGAGGTCGGCGTTCGACCCGATTCGATACTCCGGGGCGACGAGGTTGCCGTCCACGATTCCGGCGAGACAATCCTCGCCGAGTCCCGGCCCGATGTCGTAGGCGACGTCCGAGACCGAAACGGGGCCGTCGAACTTGCGTTTCGACCCGTCGGGAAGCGATACGATTACTCCGTTCTGTGATTGCTGGCTCATGGTTGTGACTGGTGATTTCTGATTTCGATGGAGCGCTCTCCCGCTTCGACCGGATGCCGTCGCGCGCGGCGCGAACGCCCGTTCGCGCCGCTGCTATCCCTTCGATACGCGTGGCTCTCCGTGTCGGAAGCGGGCGGGAAAACGACGATGGTGGTGACTAGATTAGCGGGCGAGAACCCGGCGTGTAAAGCAGTCACCTAGCATCGTGTTGCTCATCCAACCGTACTCGCGGGACGATATATATCTCTTGTGCGGGTGTGGTACGTGGGCGTGGTGTGCGGGTGTGGTGTGTGGACGTGGTGTGCGGGTGTGGTGTGTGGACGTGGTGTGCGGGTGTGGTGTACGGACGTGGTGTGCGGGTGTGGTGTACGGACGTGGTATGCGGGTGTGGTGTACGGACGTGGTGTTCACGTATGGTATGCGGGTGCGGGACGTCGCTTCGACGGGTTCCCGCCGGGTACCCGTAATCCAACACCTCTCGGAACTGTACCAATGAGCTACAGGTAAGCCGCTCCCCGTCGTCACGGTTCTCGATGAGTGACGCGACCGTCTGTTTGACCTACGACTTCGACGCGGTGTCGGTGTGGATTCACACCTTCGAGGTCGGGAACGCGCCGACGCAACTGTCACGGGGAGTGTACGGCGCGTGGGTCGGCGCACCCCGACTCCTCGACCTGCACGACAGACACGGGATTCCGGCGACGTGGTTCGTCCCCGGCCACACCATCGAGAGCTTCCCCGAGCGCGTCGGCGAGGTCCACGACCGCGGCTACGACATCCAGTGTCACGGCTGGCGGCACGTCAACCCGAGCACGTTCGACAGCAAAGAGGACGAAAAGGCCGAGTACGAACGCGCGATGACGAACATCGAGGACATCACCGGTAGTCCCCCGGTCGGCTTTCGGTCCCCCGCGTGGGAGTTCTCGACGCACACGCTCGACATCCTCGACGAACTGGGCTTCGAGTGGGATTCGAGCCAGATGGGCAACGACTTCCGGCCGTACTATCTCCGGAAGAACTGGAGCGCACCGCAGGACAAGCCCTACGAAATCGGTGAGAAGAGCGACATCGTGGAGGTGCCGATATCGTGGAAACGGGCGGACTTCCCGGCGCTGATGTTCGTCTGGGAGCAGTCGATTCTGTGGGGTTTCGCCGACGAGCGGTCGGTGTTCGACCTCTGGCGGGCGCAGTTCGATTGGATGTACGAACACGTGGAAAACGGAATTTTCACGCTGGCGATGCACCCGCAAGTCATCGGGCAACCGCCGCGAACGACCCGGTTGGAGGAGTTGATAGGGCACATGCGGGCGAAACCGGGCGTCGAGTTCGCGGACGTGAGCACGGTCGCGGCGGAGGTCCGGAGCGGCGACCGTGAGCCGATGGCGATGCTCGGCGACTGACCCGTCCGCCGTCGCGGACGACTGTTTTAAGAAGGTGGCTACAACCGTTTTCCCGTTGCGTCTCGATTCGTTATTCATGGCGAAGTACGTTGCACTCGTAGACATTCGAACGAGCGTTCAGAACGCCCAAGACCTCGTTTCGACGTGGGGCGACATCCGCCTCGAATTCGAGGAGTTCGGCGTCGAACTGGATGGAAGCTTTGCCGTGCTCGGCGAGTACGATTTCCTGCTCATCTTCGAAGCGCCGGACCGCGACACCGCGTTCAAGGCCGGTATCGCGGTCGAACGCCACGGGATGGACATGCAGACGATGGAAATCATCCCGATGGCCGATTTCGCGGGACTGGTCGAGGACTGACCTCTCCTCCGAAAATGATGGATAAAAATCATTTCTTCCCCGAGCGGAAAAGCATATTCTTCACCGATTCGTTCGTTCATTCATGAACGAGTCGTCCGAAGTCGCCCTCGCGTTCGATGACACCGAATTACTCCCCGCAATCGCACAGGATACCGACACCGGCGACGTGCTGATGCTGGCGTACGTCACCCCCGAAGCAATCGAGAAGACCCTCGAAACCGGGTTCGCTCACTACTACTCCCGGAGTCGGGACGAACTCTGGAAGAAGGGCGGCACAAGCGGTCACGTCCAACGCGTCGCGGACGTTCGCGTCGATTGCGACGGCGACACGTTCCTCTACCGCGTCGAGCAAGAGGGCGGTGCCTGCCACACGGGCTACGAGTCCTGTTTCTACCAAACCCTCGACTCCGTGGATCGGGACGAGAAAGAATCGACCGACCCCACCGACGCGTCCGCCGTAACCGCCGAAACGACGGTCGTCGGTGAACGGGTGTTCGATCCCGACGAGGCCTATGAGTGACCCGTTGACCCGACTCCGCGACGCGGACGAGGCGTGCCGAGAAGCCAACGCCGCCGTCGCGGAGTACGGCGAGGAGTCCATCCGCGCCGTCGCCGACGCCTACGACCGCGCCACGCACCTCCTCGACCGCTACGAGGGGAAGGCGACCGGAACCGGCGACTTCCAGGCGTTCGTCCAGTTCCAAGGGCAGTTCGCCGACTTCGTGGAGAACCTTCCCGACGACTTGCCCGCGCGCGAGGCGTTCGAACGGGCTGAAAACGCCATCGACAAACGTCGGCTGAGCGAGCGCGATTTCGAAAACGGACGGAGCGCCCTTTCG
Source organism: Haladaptatus sp. T7 (assembly GCF_026008575.1). Classification (NCBI taxonomy): domain Archaea; kingdom Methanobacteriati; phylum Methanobacteriota; class Halobacteria; order Halobacteriales; family Haladaptataceae; genus Haladaptatus; species Haladaptatus sp. T7. The sequence goes on along the minus strand of NZ_BROP01000005.1, from coordinate 66,770 downwards.
CCCGCCGAAGATATCGTCGCCCTCTCGGACGAGCGAAACGAGGCCCGCAAGCGCTACCGGGACGCCCGGCACACCGTCTCACAACGGGTAACGGAACTTGAGGAGCGAATCGCGGACCTCGAACGACTCCGAGAACTCGGTGACGCCGACTTGGACGCCCCGACGGAACTGCTTCGGGAACCCATCGACGCCGCCAACGACGCCATCACCGAGGCGTTCGAATCGTTCACTCACGACGAGAACGTCCGCGAACTGATAGAATTCCTTGCCGCGACCGAACACTACCCTCTCATCGAGTTCCAACCGCCGCCGGACGAACTCCGTGCGTACCTCCTCGACAGCGACGCCGGGGACCTCACCCTCCCCGAACTGCTCGAATACGCGCACTACTCCCGGTCGAAACTCGAACACTACGTCGCCGACCCCGCGGCGCTGAAGCGTGCCGTCGCCACGAACGAGACGTACCTCGACCGTCTCGGTCCCGAACCGCTCACCATCGACTGGCCGCCCGCCGCCGCGAACGAACTCCGCTGGTGGTGCGACGAGGCGATTCGCGTCGCGGACCGCTTCGCACCGCCGGAGGCCATCACGCGGCTCCGCGAGGTGGAACGACTCACCCGCGACGACGACTTCGAACGCCTCCGCACCGCCGCACGAGCGCGCTCGGAACTCTCCGACGAGGAACGCGACCGACTCGCCCGCGGCGACGTGACAGACGAACTCGAACGGGCGCGGGAGCGAAAAGACACGCTCTCCGACGCGCTCGACGAGTATCCCTCGCGGTAGGGTCGTTCGGGTCGAAAAAACGAACCGCGCTCAGACGTTCGCTTTGGCCGCGCGGAGCGCTGTTTCCATCTCTTCTGCGAGTTCTTCGGCGCGGTGGCGTTCGCGCGCTTCGGCGTAGATTCGAACCATCGGCTCCGTCCCGCTCGGGCGGGCGAGGACCCACGCGTCGCCGAAGTCCAGTCGGTACCCGTCGCGGGTGTTGAGTTTCGCGTTCGACTCCTCGGCCTCCCGCTCGGCGGCGGCGAGGAGCGCGTCCTGTTCCGCGTCCGTCGTGTAGGAGATGTTCGTCCGAACGTTGTGATAGCCGTTGTACGGTTCGACGATGGCGCTCGCGCGCTCGTCGGCCAGCAGTTCGAGGAACTTCGCGGCGGTGTACGCGCCGTCGCGGCTCAACCGGTAGTTCGGGAAGAAAACGCCGCCGTTGCCCTCCCCCGCGACGGGGACGGACACGCCTTGGTCCTCCAGTTCTCTGATTCGCGTGATGATGTTGGTGCTTCCGATGGGCGTCAGTTCGAGCCTCGCGCCCGTCTCGTGTGCGACATCGACGAGGCGCTGTGAGACGTTGACGGCGGAGACGACGGCATCGTCGGGTTCGAGTTGTGCGGCGGCGAGCGCGGCGAGCGTGGCGTCTCCCTCGATGTACTGGCCGTTCTCGTCGTAGAAGATGGCGCGGTCGGCGTCGCCGTCGTGTGCGATGCCGACGTCCGCGCCGCTTGCTTCGACCAACCGGCCGAGGTCGGCGAGATTTCCGGGGACGGGTTCGGGGTCACGACCGGGGAAGTGGCCGTCGGGTTGGCTGTTCGTCGTGACGACGGTACAGCCGAGTTTGCGGAAGAATTCGGGTGAGGTGAGCGACCCTGCACCGTGTCCGGGGTCGAGTGCGACGGTGAGGTTCGCGTCGGCGATTCGGTCCCTGTCGATGGATTCGAGCAGTTGGGAGACGTACCGCTCGCGGGCGTCCTCGATGAGGTGGCTGTGACCCGTCTCGCTCCAGCGAACCTCCTCGAATTTCTCGGTGAGGAACTTCTCTTCGACTCGTTCGAGGCTGCCGACGGCGAGTTCGATACCGTCGTCGCCGATGAGTTTCACGCCGTTGTACTCCGGCGGGTTGTGCGAGGCGGTTATCATCAACGCGGGAACGCCCTCGCTTTCGGCGTACGCCTGTGCGCCGGGCGTCGGAACGACGCCGAGTCGGTCCACGTCCGACCCAACGCTCGCCAACCCGCTCGCGGCGGCGTCCGCGAGCATGTCTCCCGTAGCCCGTGTATCCCGTGCCAGCGCAACTCGGTCGGTGCGCCAGACCGTCCCCGCCGCCTTCGCGATTTTGAGCACGAACTCGGGGGTTAGTTCGTCGTTGGCGACCCCTCTCGTCCCGCTCGACCCGAACACCTTCATGTGGGGGCGTGGGGTTTCTGCCTTCAAAGAGATTCCGAATACGGGTGCTACTCCGCCTCAGCGCGCTGTCCGGTGGCTGATTTCACCGGCGACTCCCAGCCGAGGACGGCGAGCGACCCGACGACGAGAACGCCGCCCGCGACCGCCAGCGCCGTGAGCGGGGAGGCGGCGTCCGAAAGCAGTCCGCTCCCGAGTTGGAAGGGGATGACGGTCAGCGAACTCACCATCGCCAGCGCGGACAGCACCGTCGCCCGTCCGAGCGTCTCGATGCGGTCGTTGACGTATTGGGACGCCAGCGAGCGGGTAGTCTCCGCGATACCGCGTGCGAACAGGAACGCCGGAATCGCCAGTACCGGGACGAACCGAAGCGTGACGAGGCCGAGGCCGACGACGAACGGAATCACGAGGAACCACGTTCGAATGCCGATTCGCTCCCGAATCGCGCCGGTGTAGTAGCTCAGTCCCGCCGAGAGGAGACTGATTGCGGCGTAGAACCAACCGAGAATGGGTTCGACGCTTCCCTTCGGAACGCCGACCTGCGGCAGGACGGTCTCCAACACCGGTTGGACGTACATGAACACGAGGTAGGACACCGCCGAGAAGAGGACGAAGTAGTAGACGACGAAGGCCCGAAGCCGCGGATTCGAAAGCGTTTCCCGAATCACGCCGACGGCCTCCCGGACGCCGAGTTCGTCGGATTCGCTCTCCTCGTAACTCGTGGGTTCGTCCATTGCGAGCAGGACGGGGACGCCGATTCCAGTCACCCCGGCGGCGACCAGAAACGGGTAGGCGAGGTCGATGTTCCCGAGATAGCCGCCGAGTACGGACCCGACGACGCCGACCAGCAGGGCGACCGCCTGCCCGCGTCCGCGCACGTGGGCGAACCTGTCCTCCGACAAGTCGTCGGTGAGCGTATCGTAGAGCCACGCGTCGCTGCTCCCCGACCGGAAGGTGTAGCCGAACGACCAGCAGGCGTACAGCACCGCGAGTTGTGCGAAGTTCCCCGCGAAACCGATGCCCACGAGCGTCAGCGTGATGATGGTCGTCCCGATGAGGAGACTGTTCCGTCGGCCGACCCGGTCGCCGACGTATCCCGTCGGAATCTCCGAGACGAGGGTCGTGACGTTGTAAATCCCTTCGAGGATGGCGATTCCGGTGTAATCCAACCCGAGCGAGAGGAAGTAGAGATACATTATCGGCCGGTAGAACTCCACCGCCTTCGTGGACTTGTAGGCGTAGTAGAGGCCGATGTTCCGATTCGACTGCCACATACCTACTCGACCGTGCGACAGCACCGAGTTCCTTCTGCGCACTCGATTGCACATAGAACGCTGACATTTTTCACGGGGGTTTTATTCGCCCTCGCCGAACGACCGAACATGGAGGACGAGCGACCCGACCCGGCCGACGCGCTCGCCGCTATCGGCAACGAACGCCGCGTCTCGATTCTCTACGAACTCCAGCAGGCGTTCCGCGAGGGTCACTCCTCGCTCCCCTACGCCGACCTCAAACGACGGGTCGGCCTCCGCGACAGCGGTAACTTCAACTATCACCTCCAGCGCCTCGTCGGGCAGTTCGTCAGAAAATCGTCCGACGGCTACGCGCTCACCTACGCGGGCCGCAAGGTGGCGAGCGCGCTGACGGCGGGCGTGTTCACCGAGCAGGCCGACGGGACGACGCTCGACGCACCCGGAACGTGTTACGAGTGCGGGGACGCGGCGCTGTTCGCCCGTTACGAGGAGGAACGCGTCCACATCGCTTGTGAATCCTGCGGCGAGGAACTCCTGCACAACCCCTTTCCGCCAGCGCCGACGACCCGCCGCGACGACCTCCTCGACGCTTTCGAGGTGTGGACCCGCCGCTGGAACGCCCTCGCGGCCGCCGGTACCTGTCCCGAATGCGGTTCCCGGATGTCCGGCACCCTCACCGACTACCGACCCGAACTCGGCACCGGAAACGTGCCGTACCGACTCCGCGTCTCCTGTTCCGCGTGCTGGGCGATGGCGAACCTCCCCGTCGGGTGTCTCGTCCGCGACGACCCCCGAGTCGTTGGTTTTCACGCCGAACGCGGCGTCTCACTCGACGAGCGGTATCTTTGGGACCTCGACTGGGCGCTCCACCGTGACTATCTGACCGTCCTCGACGACGACCCACCCCGCCTCCGTCTCCGCATCCCCCTCGATTCCGAGGCGCTTCGATTGACCGTCGATAACGAAGGGACCGTCGTTTCGACGACCGTTAGCGAACGATGACGGTTCGTCTATCGCCCGTTCCCGACTGGTCGAGTAGCGTTCAGTAGTCGAGAAACGAGTTCAGTAGTATCCGATGCCATTTAGTATTTTTCAGTATAAAATAGTATTTTCCAGTATATTTTAGTACCTACGACTGACTCGAATTCGTCCGCCGCTCTCCGTTCGTTTGCCAGTTTTCGAACACAATCTGTTTACGGTGTGCTGTCATCCCACATAGCATCGCGGCGGTACCAATGATACGACTCATCGACATCGAGGTCGAACACACTATCGAGGAGTACGCGACCGATACCGTCCTTCGGGATTCGGTCCGAACGATGCAAAACACCGTCACCGACGACGTGGCAGCGCTGGACGGGCGCACCGTCTGGATGGTGAACTCGACGGCGAGCGGCGGCGGCGTCGCCGAGATGATGCCGAAACTCGTCGGCCTCTTCCGCGCGCTCGGTGTCGATGCGGAATGGGCGGTCATCGACGTGGACGAACCGGTGTTCTTCGAGTTCACGAAGGGGATTCACAACCTCCTGCACGGTGCGGGCGACCCCGACCTCGTGGACCACGAGCGGTCGATCTACGAAGCGACGAGTCGCTCGGTCGCCGACGAACTCGAAGACCACATCGCACCCGAAGACGTGCTCGTCGTCCACGACCCGCAACCGCTCGCGGCGGGTTCGATGGTCGCCGACGCGCTGAACGTTCCCGCCGTCTGGCGGTGTCACATCGGTTCCGAGGAGCACTCGGAAAAATCCCGAACCGCGTGGGAGTTCCTCCGCCCGTGGATAGCCGACTACGACCGGACGGTGTTCACGCTCCCCGCGTACGTTCCCGCGTTTCTGGAAACCGAGGCCGACATCATCCCGCCCGCAATCGACCCGTTCAGCGCGAAGAACCGCCGTCTCAAGCCGCAGGAGGCCGCCACCGTTCTGGCGCGGGCGGACCTCATCGACACCGACCACCCGGTCGAGCGGTTCGACCAACCGGCGCGGCGATTACAGGCCGACGGCACGTTCGCGCCCGCGACGGACCCGGACGACATCGGCCTGCTCTTCCGTCCGACGATTTGTCAGATCTCCCGCTGGGACGGTCTCAAGGGATTCGTTCCCCTGTTGCGCGGGTTCGCCGAACTCAAACGCGACGTTCGTGAAGACGTGGACGCCTCCGTGAAGACGGCCGCGAACGGCGGCGACGATTCGACCGATTCGGAGCGCTCCGCCGCTCACCGTCAGCGAATCGAGGACGCCCGTCTCCTCCTCGTCGGTCCCGACCCTTCCTCGGTGGCGGACGACCCGGAGGGACGCCAGGCGCTCGAAAATCTGGAGGAGGAATGGCTGGCGCTCGACCCCGAGGTACGGTCCGACGTCGCCGTCGTCGTCATGCCGCCGGACCAGCACGACAGCGCGCTCGTCATCAACGCCCTCCAGCGGTGTTCCTCGGTCGTCGCCCAGAACTCGCTTCAGGAGGGATTCGGTCTCACGGTGACGGAGGCGATGTGGAAACGGGCCGTCCTGATGGGCGCGGACACCGGCGGCATCAGCGCCCAAATCCGCGACGGCGAGGACGGACGGTTGGTCCCGGATTCGGGCGACCCGGCATCGGTCGCCCGCACGCTGGACGACGTGCTCGGGTCGCCCGAGCGGTGGGACGACTGGTCCTACAGCGCCCAGCGCCACGTCACGGACACCTACCTGGTCTTCGAGCAGGTGACGCGGTGGCTCGACACGCTCGGCGAGTTGGTCGATTAGAGGACGAACACCAGCGGGACGAACGCCACGAATCCGACGAGGACACCGGCGGACAGGTACCACTTCGCGCCCACAACAGCTATTTTCCAGTGTGAAGTACGCCTTCGTCCATGTCCGAAAAGACGCTTCACGAAGCACAAGTAACGCGCGACGAAGCGGCGGACCTCCTCGAAGATATCGCGGCCCAACTCCGCGGGAAAGGTTCCGCCGATATCGACGTCGGTAACAAGACGGTCACGCTCTCGCCGCGGAAGAAGATCGGCTACGAAATCGGCATCCGCGAGTCGTCCTCCGTGCTCCGCGGGGACCGGGAGACGGTCTCGATAAAACTCGACTGGAAACCGAAGTAGTCCGTTTCGGAACGTCGCGTGAGTCGCTCGCGGATGGTTCCGAGAACTACCCGCTCACGAAGAAATGTTCGCAAAAGGTCCAGGTGCGAGAATCGAACCCGCGTCCCAGCCTCCACAAGGCTGGAGGATAGTCCACTACCCCAACCCGGACACGCATGTCGTGGTAATCGGGAGAGATTAAAATACGTTTCGGAAAGGAACGTCGCGTATGGTGGTTTCTGCCGTGTTACTCGCACTCATTCCGTCTCGGCCGTCGGATTCTCCAGTCGAAATCGACGGGTTCGGTGGCCGTCGAACCACGGACCGGGGTCGGACTCTTCGAATCCGACGTTCTCGGCGACAGCGACGATATCGGTCTCTGGTTCGGGCAGCAGTATCTCGACGGGCATCGCCTCCCGCTCCGCGAATCGAATCGGCTCGTCGAGGAGGTGTTCGCAGGCCGCCTCCGCGCCGAAGAGGTGCGTGACGTGCACCGTCTCCTCGTCGGCTTCGAACCCGACGAAGGCGTCGATTTCTCCATCCGATTCCGCCACGCGAACCGTCCGGTCGTGAACCACGTCGGCCATCACCTCGGTCGGTACGTCGGCGAGTGCCGCGAGGCGTCCCCCGTCTGCCTCTACCGCGTCTCGGACGCGCATGAGTGGCTATTCTCGCTCCCTCGCATTAACTCTTCAGCCCAGCCCAATCGTTCCCGACATACCGATTACCGATGGTTTGCGGCCGGGAGTAGCTTCATTCCCTTCGGATGCTAACGTGTGACTATGAGCGACGACTCCCTGAACGCCGACCGAGCACGGTGTGATTTCTGTCGTCTGCCGTGTCCCGAGATTCCGGTATCGCTGGAGTACGGCGATACCACCTACGATTTCTGCTCGCGGACCTGCCGGGACGAGATGCGCCGAAGCGACCGCGTGTTCACGACCTACCACGGCTTTCGACAGATAAACACGGGTGTCTCGGCGCTCGACGACCACCTGCCGGAGGGATTGCCGCGGAACTCGTTCGTCCTCCTTTCCGGTGAGGGTGGAACCCGCGACAACGCCATCCAGTCGGAACTCGTCTGGCGGACGCTTCGGCGCGGCGAACCCGCCATCGTCGTCAGCTTCACCGAACCTCCGATTTCCGTCATCGAGCAGTTCCTCTCGTTGGAGTGGAACGTCCTCCCGTACCTCGAATCCGGTCTCCTACACATCCTCGATTGTTTCACGTATCGCGTCAGCGACCGCGACCGGATGTTCACTCGGATGGACGAGTGGAACCAGTTCCTCCACCGCATCGTCGCGGACGCGACGACGACGGTCCGCGACCCGAGCGACACGAGCGAACTCCAGAACAAACTCGACAACTGCCTCGAATCGCTGTCTATGAGCGACACCGGCGTCGTCGCCATCGACTCGCTGACCGAATTCGGATCCCTCGTCCAACCCGTTCGAGCGTACGATTTCGTCAAGGACATCCGAGCGGACATCTGCAAAGGCCGGTTCGTCATCGTCTTCGCGGGCGCGACGTTCACCGGGGAAGAGGACGCCTTTCCCCACGACATGGCCTACGTCATCGACGGAATCATCGACTTGCAGTTGGACGGATCGATAATCGAGGACGTGCTCATCAAACGGGTTCGCATCCGGAAGATGAACGGCGTCCTCACGATTCCCGAGTGGGTCGCCTACGAGTACACCGGGGGTGACGGACTCGTCGCGTTCGACCCGATGGAGGAACTCGAAAAGGCGGGTAACTTCGTGGGCGAATCCCCGGAGATAGCGTCGGAAAATCGGTCCTCCGCCGATTCCGGCGGAGGGTCGGCCGACGAAACCGACGTCCCCGGGGAGTCCGGCGAATCAAATCTGGACGAGTGACCCCGGTCGGGAATCCTCTCCCTTCAGCGCGGGGAGAGCATCAATTGGCTCCTTCGAAGACTGCGTACCCGACTGCTTCCGTGGCGTGACTCGTCTCCTCGTCACCACTCTGTTCTTCTTCGACTTTGACTTCGACGCCGGTCCCCGTCAGGTTCCGGTAGCGAAGTTCCGCCGTATCCAACCCGTGGAACGTCTGCATGTCCGCGATGAACTGCGGCGAGTCGTACTGTTGCTGGAAGTCGATACGATACCACTCGTCCGTCACGGACATCCCGGTCCGCCCCACTTCGAACGGCTCACCGTCGAGCCGCCCCGTCGCTTGTTCCAGTGCGATGTATCCGACCGTTTCGGTCACGTGTCCGTTGAGGCCGCTCTCCTCCTGTACTCGCACGTCGAACGACCCCTGTGATACCTCCCTCACTCGCGTGACTATCGGGTTGGACCCGTTGAACGTCTGTGATTTCGTGAGCACGACCGGTTGCGCGTCGAAGAAATCGCCCAGCGAAACGGTACTGAAGCTATCGTTCACTGTCACGGTTCCGGCTGTCACCGAATACGTGCTCCCGTCGCCCAACGGTACCTCTCGTTCGGTCGGTTGCACCGCGAGCATGTGGGCCGTTTCGGTCGTGTGTGTTCCGCCCAAGTACTCCCACTCTTCGAGTTTGTACTGGAAGCTTCCGTCCCCGACGTTCCGCAGACGGGTGTGACACGGTTCACCCCCGTTGTACGAGAGCGGTTTCATGACCACGACCCGCGTCTCCGGAACGCCCGTCTCGGCATTCCACCACGTGTCCTCCTCCGGTTGGTTCGTGGTGAACGACTTCGTTGCGAGGGTCGTTCCCGGTGTGAACGGTTCACCGTCCACCGTCCACGTCGCCGGACCGCTCCCTTGCGTCGACTCGATACCGCCCGTCACGTAAAACGCGTACACTTCACCGGGCGGTATCGTTCCCTTGGCCTGCGTCGAGTTCGGGACCCGTCGCGCCGACAGCGGCCGTGCCCATCCCATGTTCACCGTCGCGCCGTCATCCCCGCTCGGGAGAACGAGATCGCCTCCCTCGATTTCGAAGGTCGATTCCGAACTGTTACCCGTGTTATCGATGCGAACGACTTTCGCCGACTGCATCGGGACCTCCCCGAGCGGCGGCGGACTCGGCAGTGCGGGTTCCGTAACCGGTGGGTCGGGGTCCCCATCGATGGTCATCCGGTTTTGCACGTACGACGAGTTGGTCGCCGCTCCGGTGCCGCCGAGGACACCGGAAACCGTTCCCCACGTGTCCGGCTCTTCGCCGATGAACACCGCGTACTCCGAATCGTGGTCGTTGCGCACGTGGACGTTCTGGAGTCGGAGGGACTCGAGGTTCACCGGACTCCCGTCGTTCATCTGCCCCTCGTAGGTGTAGATGGCGTCGTGGTTCTTGGTCGAATCGTAGCTGATGCGGACTCTCGATACGATGATATTCTGACACGGGTGCGGTGCCGTGATCGCTCCGCCGCAACTCGACGAGGGGTATCGGTGATAGAAGTCGCTGTTGACGACGACGAGCGTCCCGTTGTAGCTGTCGATTCCCTCCGAGAGGTCGGTCGGAACGGTCGCCTCGCTGTTCACGCCGCGCTGTAGCGACCCGTTCGACCACGCTTGTCGCGCGTGCTGTGCGTCCTTTATCGAGACGGTGTTGTTCACCTCGGAGTTTCCGCCGAGACGCATGCCGTTTTGCGTGTTGCGGAAAAAGCAGTTGTACACCTTCACCGCTCCCGCGGGTTTCTTCGCGTATATCGTGTTCTCGGCCCACTGCTCGAACCAACAGCGGTTGAACAGCAGTTTCCCGCTCCCGGACTCGATCAGCACCGCCCGTCGGTTGCTCGCTTCGTCGGGTTCACACGCCCCTTCGTGGAAGTAACAATCCTGTACGAGTCCGCGGGTTCCGGCGTCCGCCGACAACCGGAAGTACGTGCGCGCATCGCTCGAATCGTTCGACCCGACGTTCGTGTCGGTGGCGGCGCGAACCTTTCCGCGGGTCACGAGCCGTTTGAGTTCCCAGTTCCCCGAGTTGGAGTTCATCCGAACGAACGGTGGGACCTCCGTGTTCCGCATGTCGAGTTCGAATCCGTCCAAGACGAACCCCCTCGAAGACACCTCCAACCACCGCACGTCGTCGCCGGACCGTCCGGGAACGAGTCGCGCGCCGTTCGGCGCGACGAGTTCGAGATCGTCCATGCCGGAGGGGACGACGAGTTCGTTGAGGCGGTAGGTTCCCGACGGGAAGATGATGGTCGTATCGCTACCCACGAGGTCGTCGAGAACCGAATCGATCGCCGTGTCCCCGGTATTATCGGCACCCTCCTCCACGATATCGTAGGTCGGCATTCAGCGCCCCTCCTTCGACCGCCGCCCGATGAAATGTTCTCGCGTTGCAACGAGGGTTCGGTCCACGATATCGGATGCTTGTGTGCTTCCGTTACTGATTTCTCCGTGGCGCATGCTTCGTACAAAAACTGGATTCACTATTGTTATGGATTGCCTGAAGATTGAATATTGGATTCAGGGACGTCATAACAATACTAAAAACGGTTGTTTTTATACTCGAATAATGTCTGGAGAATCACCACCGCGAACGGGCACTGACCGACGAACGTTCCTGAAAACCGTCGGTATTACGATAGGTGTCGCAAGCTACGGGAGTACCGTCTCCGTCGCTGGCGATGGCACGGGTGGACGGGAAAACGGCTGGAACGGACCTCGGTCCGGCCCGGGTAGGGCGGGAGCGACCGGCGATAGCGGTCCCGCCCCGTTTCCCACACTCGACTGGAAGATGGACTTGGACGGCGGTATGTACCACGTTGAACCCGTCGTCGCCGATGATGTCGTGTACCTCGCCGCGACGACGAACAACACCCCCGGGGAACGGTCCGGCTATCTCGGCGCGTACGATATCGAAACCGGCGACAGACGGTGGAAGCGCACCGATGTCTTCAGTCCGAAGACCCCCGCGACCGACGGCGAACGGCTCTATTTTTCCACACACACCTCGGAGGAAGCCGACGGGGACGGGTTATATGCGCTGGACGCCGAGTCGGGGGCGACGACGTGGAAGCGGACGGACCACGACGTGTGGTCCCCGCCCGTCGTCGCGGGCGACCGGCTATTCACGTCGAACCGCGATGGTACGTACGCCTTTGACCGCGAAAACGGCGAAATCGTGTGGAAGACCAATGGTGTCAGCGGACTCGCGAAGGACGTCGGCGATGCCCTGAGTTACGCTGACGAAACGGTCTTCGTGAGCGACGGAAACGCGCTCGACGCGACGGACGGGTCGGTGAAGTGGCGTACGTCCCAGGACGACGCGACCCTCGGCACGCCCGCGACGAACGGCGAGATGGTGTACTACACTCAAACCGATTACATCGCCGCCGATGACACGACCGTCAAGATAGAAGCTCGGTCGTCCGACACCGGGGAGGTCGAGTGGACGTACGAATCCGAAGGTGACAACAGGTGGGACGGGCGTCCTGCCATCACCGACAGTCACGTCTTTTTCGTCGATTTGGACGCCGAATCGACTCTTCGAGCGCTCGATGCGGATTCCGGCGAAACGGAATGGGAGACGGAACTACAGGGACGGTTCCTCAGCAGTCCTGTCGTGGGTGACGAGACGGTATATTTGGGCTCCCGGTACGCGCCGAAGTCGAACCCGGCGGTCGGTAGCGGACTCGTTCACGCCGTCGATAGCGCGACCGGCGACCTGCGGTGGTCGTGTCTGCTCGACAACGACGGCTTGGAAACGTCGCCGGAAGACGCTCCGGCCGCAGGGGAACCCGTCGTTACCGATGGCAAACTGTACGCCGTGACGTATCCAGCCAACGCGACGCTCGATTACAAGTACACCTACTACTCGAACTTCTTCGTCCTCGGGCCGTGCGACCGGCGACCGGACGGCGACGAGCGACTTCCGTCCGATGACCCCGACGGAGGGGACGACTTCCCGCCGCTCGACGTGTGTATCGATGTCGTATCGAATCTCGATTTAGATTCCTTGGATGTCGGGGATATCGTTCGACTCGCCGCTTCCTGTTCGACCGGGCGAGAACTGGAGTTCGCGTGGGACATCGACGGTGACGGTCAGTACGAGGAGTCCGGTTCGGTAGTCTCGGCTACCATCCCGACGTGCGGGTCGCTGACGGTGGAACTGAAAGTCACGGATGCGAACGGTGCCACCGACACGGCGAGCGTTCGACTCTCTACGAACTGAGTCTTCGTCACCGACCGTTCGACCTGCCGAGGTCGGCGTCGGGGTCTCCGAACCGCCCCGATACTGTCAGCGGAATAACTGGCAGAAATTCTTGACATGCAAGCAGTTATCTGGCCGCCGTTGCAATGCCACCCCATGAATTACCGACCACGGACGGTGGTTCGGTGCGCGTAGTCGCCAAGTTCGGAGGCACCAGCCTCGGGAGCGGTGACCGCATCAACCGTGCCGCAGATTCAGTAGCAGCAGCCGTCGAAGCAGGACACGAAATCGCCGTCGTCGCCAGCGCGATGGGCAACACGACCGACGAACTCCTCGACGAAATCCACTTCGACGCGGACGAACCCGACCGCGCCGAAATCGTCAGCATGGGCGAGCGCACGAGCGTCCGCATGCTCAAGGCCGCCCTGTCCGCGCGCGGCGTGGACGCGATGTTTCTCGAACCCGGCAGCGAGCAGTGGCCCGTCATCACCGACAAGCGCGGGGAAGTCAACGTCGAGGCGACGAAGGAACGCGCCGCCGAACTCGCGTCGGAGTTGGACGGCATCGTTCCCGTCATCACCGGATTCCTCGCCGAGAACGAGGAGGGCGGCGTGACGACGCTCGGCCGCGGCGGCAGCGACACGACGGCCGTGATGCTCGGCACCTACATGGACGCCGACGAAGTGGTCATCGTCACCGACGTGGAGGGCGTCATGACCGGCGACCCGAGCGTCGTGGAAGGCGCGCGGAACGTCGGCGAAATCACGGTGGACGAACTCCGAAACCTCTCGTTCCGCGGAGCGGAGGTCGTCGCGCCGTCGGCGCTCTCGTACAAGGACGACAACCTACACGTTCGCGTCGTCCACTACCAGCACGGCGACCTGCTGGCCGGCGGGACGAACGTCACGGGACAGTTCGAGAACCTCATCGACATGCGCGAGTCGCCGCTTTCCTGCATGACCTTGGCGGGACGTGCGATTCGAAACCGCCCCGGCATCCTCGCCGACCTCTCCACCGCGCTCGGAACGGGCAACATCAACATCGACGCGGTGGCGAGCGGCATGGACAGCATCACGTTCTACGTGGACATGGAGGAGGCCGAACGCGCCGAGAACATCCTTCATCAGGAAGTCATCGACGAGGAATCGCTCTCCAGCGTGACGGTGGACGACCCCATCGCCGTGATTCGGGTGACGGGCGGCGAACTCCCGAACGAACCGGGAATCATCCACGAACTCGTGGACCCCATCGCGGAAGCGCACATCAACATCCACGACCTCATCACCAGCGCGACCAGCGTCGCCCTGTTCGTGGACTGGGACGACAGGGAACAGACCCTCGAAATCCTTCAGAACCACTTCCAGCAGTAGCGACGGTCGCCATCGGACGGTCGGTGTTGTGTTCCCGTCCGTGACGTTCGTTCACCGCTCGCGTCGTTTTTCTCCCGATTCGATACTTACATGGTGGCATGGAAACGTACAGCATGGGTCCGGACCGGACCGACTTGCTTCTACCCCACTCGCTTCCACCCGGCCCCTACCCCGTTCCCGCGCACTTCTCGACACAAACTTTACGCGGGAGTCCGAACCGGCCGAACATGAACCGCGAGCGCTCTCGAAACCTGTACGACCGCGCGCTGTCCGTGACGCCGGGCGGCGTCAACTCGCCCGTTCGGGCCGTCCGACCGTATCCCTTCTTCGTCGAACGCGGCGACGGCGCACACGTCATCGACGCGGACGGGAACAAGTACATCGACTACGTGATGGGCTACGGGCCGCTTCTGTTGGGCCACGACCTGCCACAACCGGTGCAGTCGGCCGTCCAATCCCAACTCGCCGACGGACCGATGTACGGCGCGCCGACGGAAGTCGAGGTGGAACTCGCCGAATTCGTCACCCGCCACGTCCCGAGCGTCGAGATGATTCGGTTCGTCAACAGCGGGACGGAGGCGACCTCTTCCGCCGTGCGCCTCGCCCGCGGCTACACCGGACGCGACAAAATCGTCGTCATGCAGGGCGGCTATCACGGCGCGCAGGAATCGACGCTCGTGCAGGGCACCGCCGGGATGGCTTCGGAGCCGAGTTCGAACGGGATTCCGCCCGCGTTCGCCGAAGAGACCATCACGCTCCCGTTCAACGACGCCGACGCGGCCCGCGAACTCTTCGAGGAGCGCGGCGACGAAATCGCCTGCGTCCTCACCGAGCCGATTCTGGGCAACTGCGCCAGCGTGCCGCCGGTCGATGGGTATCTGGAGACCCTCCGCGAGCTGACGGAGGACCACGGCTCCCTGCTCATCTTCGACGAGGTGATGACCGGGTTCCGCATCGGCGGGTTGCAGTGTGCACAGGGCAAGTTCGGCATCACGCCCGACCTGACGACGCTCGCCAAGGTCATCGGCGGCGGGTTCCCGGTCGGTGCCATCGGCGGCCGCGCGGACATCATCGAGCAGTTCGCGCCGACCGGCGACGTGTTTCAGGCGGGCACCTACTCCGGCCATCCGCTCTCGCTGACCGCCGGACTGGAAACGCTCCGCTACGCCGCGAAAAACGACGTGTACGACCACGTTCGGTCGCTCGGCGACCAACTCCGCGCGGGGCTGACCGACATCCTCGAAGACCGCGCGCCGGAGTACACCGTCGTCGGCACGGACAGCATGTTCAAAGTCATCTTCACGCGCGACGGCCCCCGCGACTTGGAGGGCCAGTGTGCGGCCGGATGCAGTCAGGACCCCGACTGTCCTCGCTTCGAGTACTGTCCGAAGGACAAGGGCGACGTGAACCGCGCCGAAATCGAACGCTGGGAGCGACTGTTCTGGCCCGCGATGCTCGACCAAGGGGTCTTCCTCACGGCCAATCAGTTCGAATCGCAGTTCATCAGCTACGCTCACACCGAGGAGGACATCGAGCAGACGCTGGAGGCGTACAAGGACGCGCTGTAACGGCCGCCGAACCGGACGAGACCCCCTCTACTCGACGGACTCGCTGCCTGACGAGACTCCCGACCTAACAGACAACCCTCGACGACTCCGACGATTCTTTCTCCGGACGGGGACGTTTGAGAGACGACATTCGTTTTATCCCTCCGTCCCAAGTGACGAACAGATGCAACGCCCAAAACTCTCCGGCGACCGGGTACAGTCGCGCTGGTGGTACTGGATTGCGGCGGTGCCGGTGGTGTTCGTTTTCTGGGTCGTGACGGTCGCGTGGGTCGCGTTCGCCATCTCGCTGGAACCGAACATCCTCCCCTCGACGTACGACTCGCCCATCGTCCACGCCGCTCTCGTCTCGCTGGTCGCGGTCGGCATCCCCTTCGCCGTCCTCATCGCCGTGTTTCCGTTCGCGGTGTTTCAGGACACGCAGGCGATACACCGCGCCGAACAGGGCTGGGAACCGCCGAGCGGAAACTACGCGCTCACCGGCCTCCTCGGACTGGCCGCCGCGGTCGTCGTCTGGCTGTTGACGAGCGATATCTCGTCCGCGGTCATCGCCGGATTCGTCCTGAGCGTCCCCTTCGCGCTGTACTACCTCCGCGAACGCCACGACAACCTCGGCGTTCCGTGACCGGGAGCGGCGCTCAGATATCGCCCGTCTCGGGCGGGTCCGCGGCACGCGCGGCGGCGAGCTCCGCCAACACTTCTTCCGTCGTCATCTCCGTGTCCGCGTAAGGGTCGGTCACTGCCGCGAACGGCTCCGCGTCGTCGAGAGTTGCGGCGCGCTCGACGGCGCGCGCCATTCGTCCGCCGAAGATGGCTTTCAGCCGCTCCGCCGCCGTTTCGGGCGAAACCCACTCGTAGCCGTCGTGCTCATCGTTCAGGATTATCTCCGTCTCGTCCGTTTCGCATCGGTAGACGAGCGTCACGATCGGATTTCCGGTTTCGGCGTCCACCCATCCGCCGTACGTCGCATCGACCGGTGGTCCGATTCTGGCGTCCACGTCGAGTTCCTCCCGTAGTTCGCGCCGAAGTCCGCCGACGAGCGTTTCGCCGTACTCGAATCGGCCTCCCGGGGGTTCCCAGTGGTCCGCTACTTTCGTCACCAGCACGTTCCCGTTCGGGCCGAAGAGGACGGCTTTCTGCGTGATTTGACCGACGTACTGTTCGCGTTCGTTCGCCATACGATACGTCAGTCACAAACAATTATCACTCTGCTGTTCGACGAATCGTTGCCTCAACCGCGGTTATCGCCAGCGAAACGGGAAAGAGGGTGGTACGGAGACAGTTAGTTGGGACCCTGTCGAACTCCGTACCGAGTATCGTTTCGAACTACCTCGGTATAACCTTACTGTGATTATTCGGGTGAATGATGGGATGATTTACCATTTCGAAAATCCCGTTTTCGTCGAATGGGGTCCTTCCAGTGTGTCGGTTTTTTGCCTCGCAACTCCGACTTGTCGCTTCTTTCTCGAAGTGAGGAACCTCCATACGGTAAGGATCGAACTATCTGTTATTTTATTCGTGACGTTCATACGCACGAAGGGTCTAAACGAATAGGTGAAACGAACCTGTCAAACGAGTCAAATGGACAGGAAAGGAACTGACTTATGAGCGGCGTCAAAACATCGCAGACGGCACCGGCGGCGACCGGTAGCATGGTTGGGACCCATGAAGGACGTATCTAATCACCAGCAGGCAGTCGAATTGCTCCAGCAACTCGGATTGAAAGAGTACGAGGCGAAATGTTTGGTCGCGTTGACACGCATTCCGCAGGGAACGGCGAAGGAGATAAGCGAAATTTCGGAGGTTCCTCGGACGCGCGTCTACGACGCGATTCGTGCGCTCGAAACCCAAGGACTCGTCGAGGTTCAACACTCGAATCCACAGCAGTTTCGAGCGGTTTCGGTAGAGGAGGCGGCCGAGACGCTTCGCCAAGAGTACGAATCGCGGACCGAAACCCTCGTCGAGACGATGAGCGATATCGAGCCAGTGGAACCGGGCGCCGAGGAGGACGCGACGCACGAAGTCTGGGCTCTGGCCGGGACCGAGCCGATTCGAACGCGGACGCAGGAACTCATCGAGGAGGCCACGGACGAGATTCTCCTCATCGTCGGTCACGAAAAGTCCATCACCGACGACCTCATCGAACGATTACGGGTGGCTCACACGTCCGGAATCGACGTTCTCATCGGCACATCGAACGAGACGTTACGCGAGTTCATCCAGGAGCAACTCCCCGACGCAACCGTCTTCGTCTCCGGATTGGAGTGGCTGGACACGTCGCCGGTCGACCCCGACGACGATGCGGTAATCAGTCGGCTCCTGCTCGTCGACGGACGCACGATTCTGATCAGTTCCGAACGGGGAATCACGATCGACGAAACCGATAGCGAAAAAGCGGTCTTCGGGCGCGGGTTCGACAACGGTATCGTGATCATCGCCCGCCGATTGATGGCGACGGGATTAGGGACAGCCGGTAGTCTACCGATGGCCGACGAACGGTGACGGCGCTCGGGGGGATAGTTCCGCTACCGCCGTCGATATTCTTCGATATTTCATTCGTCCCCCGGCGACCCGTCCCATCGGGCGGTCACTTCCCCGTTACTCCGGACAGTGACCCGACAGTCGTCGTACGTGAACGAAACCCTATTGAGGGTGTCGAACCGGCTCGCTATCTCCGGGTCGATGATTCGGTCTAGTGCTTCCGGGTCTATGTGCTCGTACAGCGGGGGGAGTTCGTTTGCATCGCTGTTCTTTACGTCGCCGATTACCTCGGCGACGGCGATGCTCGGTGCCACGGAGGTCCAATCGTACCGTCTCACCTCGACGATTTCTTCGGTATCATCGGTATCGGCCGATGATTCCTCTCCACTCATTACTATGTGCCACTACACGGTTCCTTGTTATAAACATAGTGTGATGATGTGAGTAAACGATGCTTCGTTTCCGAGCGCGACCACTCTCTAATCCGCCTGAACGGGTTGCGAAGGTGGTTTCAATGTCGGGTTCTCAGTGTCGGATATGAGCAATCGCGGAACGGAACTTCGTCTCGCCACGCGAGGGTCCGACCTCGCAATCCGACAGTCTGGGGAGGTAAAGGCGGCACTGGAAGACCGCCGGTTCTCGGTCGAACTGGTCGAAGTGGAGACGACGGGTGATCAACTGGACGACGCACTCATCACGGAACTCGGGAAAACGGGCGCATTCGTCCGTAATCTTGACCAAGAGGTGCTGGACGAGGAGGTGGACGGCGCGATTCACTCCATGAAGGACATGCCGACCGACCACCCGGACGAACTGGTCGTCGCGGCCGTCCCCGAGCGTGCGAGCGCGAACGACGTGCTCGTGACGCCGGACGGAAAGCCCATCGACGCGCTCCCGGATGGTGCCGTCGTCGGCACGTCCAGCCTTCGACGGAAGGCCCAACTGCTGAACTTCCGCCCCGACCTCACCGTCAAACCGCTCCGCGGCAACGTCGATACGCGAATCGAGAAACTGCTTGCCCCGGTCCTTCAGGCCGAACACGAGGAGCGAACCGAGGAGGAAAAGGAGCGAAAGGGCCACGTCGGGAAGAAAGACAGCTACGAGTTCCCGTACGACAAGACCATCGACGAGTGGTTCAACGACCTCTCGGAGGTCGAGCGTCGCGCGCTCGAACGCGACATCGAAACCGAATACGACGGCATCGTCCTCGCCGAAGCGGGCCTCCAACGGAGCGGCCTCGCCCATCACGTCGAGTACGACCGACTGCCGCCCAAGCAGTTCGTCCCCGCGCCGGGACAGGGCGCGCTGGCGGTCATGACGTTGGACGGCGAACTCGCACAGGACCTGCACACGGTTCTCGACCACCCGCGAACGCGGGTCGAAACGACCGTCGAGCGGACGATTCTCCGCGAACTGAACGGCGGCTGTATCGCCCCCATCGGCGTTCACAGCATCATTCAGGGCGAAAACGTCCACGTCGAGGCGCAGGTGTTCAGTCAGGACGGCTCCGAGGTCATCTCGATAAAGCGCGACGTGCCGGTCGAAACGCACGTCACCGGCGCGAAGAAGGTGGCAGAAGAGCTCGCGGACCGCGGTGCCCGCGACCTCATCGCGGCGGCGCGCGAGGGGAGCGAATGAAGGTCGCCGTCTTCCGCCCGGACGACGAACGCCTCGACGAGGCGGTGGACCTACTCGAATCGCTCGGTGCCGACCCCGTTCCCGACCCGATGCTCGCGGTCCGCCCGACCGACGACGCCCCACAACACGCGGAGTACGTCGTTCTGACGAGCAAGACCGGCGTCGAACTCGCACACGAGGCCGGATGGAGTCCGGGCGATGCGACCGTCTGTGCCATCGGCGAGCGCACCGCCGCGACGCTCCGCGAGTACGGCTACGACGTGGATATCGTCCCCGATGAGTTCTCCTCACGAGGTCTCGTTACAACCCTCGCCGACCGCGTGGACGGCAAATCGGTCGAGGTCGCACGGAGCGACCACGGGAGCGAGGTGCTGACCGACGGTCTCGCGGACGCCGGTGCGGACGTTCACGAAACGGTGCTGTACGAACTCGTCCGCCCCGAGGGGTCGGGTCGCTCGGCGGAAATCGCCGCGGACGGCGACCTCGACGGCGCGCTGTTCACGTCCTCGCTCACCGTGCACCACTTCCTTGACGCCGCCGAGCAACGCGGAATCCGAGCGGAGGCCGTGGACGGTCTCGAAGACGCGACCGTCGGTGCCATCGGCGACCCGACGCACGATACCGCCAGCGAACTGGACATCCGCGTCGATGTCGTCCCGGAAACGGCCTCCTTCGACCGGTTGGCGCGCGAAGCGGTCGAACGCATTACCGACGGTGGCGACGAGGCTGAAGTTTAAACCGGAAGCCGTGACAAGGACCTATCTATGAGCGGCCCAGTTCCGGAATTGAGCGCGCGTGCGGCGGCCTGTGCGGACCGATTACGCGACGCGGACGACGTACTGCTCGCCTCGCACATCGACGCCGACGGGTTGACGAGCGCGGCCATCGCATCATCCGCCCTCGAACGCGCGGGACTTCCGTTCGAAACGGTGTTCTGCAAACAGCTCGACGCCGAGGCGCTCGCGGCAATCGCGGCGACCGACCACGAGACCGTCCTCTTCACCGACTTCGGCAGCGGGCAACTCGACATCATCGCGGAACACGAGTCGGCGGGCGACTTCGAACCCGTCATCGCGGACCACCACCAACCGGCGGACGCGGACACGGAGTTCCATCTCAATCCGCTCCTGTTCGGTCTCGACGGCTCGTCCGAACTTTCGGGTGCTGGCGCAAGCTACGTTCTCGCCCGAGCGCTCGAACCCGAAGCGGGAGACAACCGTGACCTCGCGGCGCTCGCCGTCGTCGGCGCTGTCGGCGACATGCAGATTTCGGACGGCGAACTCGTCGGCGCGAACACGGGTATCGTGGAGGAGGGAATCGACGCGGGCGTCGTCGAAACCGGCACCGACCTCGCGCTGTACGGCAAGCAGACGCGTCCGCTACCGAAACTGCTGGAGTACGCGACGGACGTGTACATCCCCGGCATCTCGAACGACCAGAACGGCGTCCTCAGGTTCCTCGATGGCGTCGGCATCGACCTCAAGGAGGACGGCGACTGGCGGCGCTGGGTCGATTTGACGGCCGACGAACGCCAGACCGTCGCCAGCGCGCTCGTCCAGCGCGCGATGCGGAAGGGCGTCTCGGCGAGCAAAATCGAGGGACTGGTCGGCACCACCTACACGCTCGCCGCGGAACCGGAGGGGACCGAACTCCGCGACGTGAGTGAGTTTTCCACTTTGCTCAACGCGACGGCGCGCTACGACCGGGCGGACGTCGGCCTCGCGGTCTGTCTCGGCGACCGCGAGGCCGCCTTGGAGCGGGCGCGGACGCTGCTGAAAAACCACCGACGAAACCTCTCGGAGGCCATCAGTTGGGTCCAATCGGAGGGCGTCACGAAGGAGGAACACGTCCAGTGGTTCCACGCGGAAGACCGGGTGCGCGAAACCATCGTCGGCATCGTGGCGGGCATGGCCGTCGGCGCGAACGGCATCGACCGGAACGTCCCGATTCTCGCCTTTGCCGAGAAGAACGACGAGGAGGTCAAAGTCTCCGCGCGCGGGACGCCCGCCCTCACCCGGAAGGGTTTGGACCTCTCGGTCGTGATGAAAACGGCCTCTCAAGCCGTCGGCGGTGACGGCGGCGGCCACAACGTCGCGGCGGGTGCGACGGTTCCGAAAGGGAAAGAAAAAGAATTCATCGAACACGCCGACGAACTGGTCGGCGAGCAACTCGGGTAGGTTTTCGAACGCGATATCGGTGTTCAGTATTTCGCCGCCAGTTCCTCGAACCGTTCGAGGTCGTGGCCGTGAAGCACGTCCGCGTCGTGGACACGTTCGAGTTCCTTCAGCGTGTACAGGCTGTCGCGCCACGCGCGTTCGCTCCAGAGGAGGCCGGGACCGAGCGGAACTTCGTCGGCGTAGTTCGCATCGACGTAGGCTTCGTCACCCGCGATGAGCAGCGTCCCCTCGTCCGTCTCGATTCGCGCGCCGAGCACGCCGGGAGTGTGTCCCGGTAAGTGGAGGAGTTCGAACCCGTCGGCCACGGTGTGCGTATCACGGTGGACGATTTCCCAGTTCAGGTCGCGGTCGAAATCCAAGGCGAGGTAGGCTATCGACCCGTCGTCCGTCTTCGCGGAGTAGTAGGCGAACTTCAGTTCCTCCTCGTGGACGTAGACGGGGACGTCGCGGCCCTCGAACGCCCCGAGTTGCCCGGCGTGGTCGAGGTGGAGGTGACTCATCACGACGGCATCGATGTCCGCTATGTCGTAGCCAGCGTCCGCGAGGTCCCCTTCGAGCGGGTGCTCCTCGGCGTCGTAGGCTTCGAACGCGCCGTACAGCGGGTCGGGCCAGTACTCCGCCGCGTCCGTCGGGCACCCGGTGTCCCAGAGGAACGTTCCGGCATCCGTCTCGACGACGGCGTTCCAGACCACGAAGTCGATGCGTTCGTGGTCGGGGTTCGGGTTCTCTGCGCTCGCCATCGAATAGCCGTCGATGACGTAGGCGGTGTCGGCGCGAACGCGGCCGCGGTCGATGAGCGTGACTTCCGGCATACCATGACCGTTGTTCCGTATGACATAATCCCTCTCGGTTTGGAGACTGTGACACTCGAATCGCCCGCATTTTTACTTCCTCCTCCCCACGTTCCAGTCATGGCCGAATTCGATGCCGAGAAGTTCGAGGACAAGTACGTCCATTACTTCAACGAACTTCAGCGCGGGTACAAGAACGCCTTCAACTACATGAACGAGCGGTACGATTCCAAACTCATCCACGCCATCGACCAGGAGGTGCTGAACGAGAGCGAGCCGTTCTACGAGGGGGACGGCGAGTTCCGCATCGAACTCCCCGAGAACCCGACCGACCGCGTGCGGAGCGTCGTCGTGGAGGACGAGAAACTCGAAGAGACGCTTTCGGTGTACGTCGAGCGGTTGGAGTACGAACTGGCACGTGTGTTCGGATTCGACCCGACCGACCCGAACGAAAACTGACGACGCTTGCGGTTTTCTACCTCGTTGAAATCGCCGAAAAGTCACGACTCATCGGCGATTCGTGCCGGATTTCGACCGTGAGACAGTGGAAAGGCCTAAGGATGCTGGCACCATACTCCGACACATGAGTACCGAGACTCAGGAAGACGGAGACGACCTCGAAGAACGGGTCAGCAACTTCCTGCGCCGTAACTTCCCGCAGATTCAGATGCACGGCGGGAGTGCTGCAATCCAGCAGATCGACCGCGAAACCGGTGAAGTCACCATCATGCTGGGCGGTGCGTGCAGTGGTTGTGGCATCTCCCCGATGACGATTCAGGCCATCAAGAGCCGCATGGTGAAAGAGATTCCCGAAATCAACAAAGTCATCGCGGAAACCGGTATGGGCGGCGATGGCGGAATGGGCGGCGGTATGAGTCCGTCCTTCCCCGGCGAGTCGAGCGGGGACGACGAGGACGACGAAGGTCCGCAGGCTCCCTTCTAGTCCCGATATTTTTACCTTTCGGCCGATTCCAGGCGCTGAATCACGATATTTATCCCACCGGACGGTGTAGCAGGCGACAGTATGACGAACGACGACGCCGCGGCGCAAAACGTCGTATTCGTTGTGATGGACACGGTGCGTAAGGACCACCTCTCCGTCTACGGATACGACCGCCCGACGACGCCGGGCCTCGAACGGTTCGCGGAGGAAGCGACCGTCTTCGAGCAAGCGGTTTCTCCCGCTCCTTGGACCTTACCGGTGCATGCCTCCCTGTTCACTGGAATGTATCCCAGCGAACACGGCGCGAGCCAAGAAAATCCCTATCTTGAGGGGGCGACGACGCTCGCACAGACCCTCTCCGCCGCCGGATACGACACGGCGTGTTACTCCTCTAACGCGTGGATTACGCCGTACACGCACCTGACGGACGGCTTCGACGATCAAGACAACTTCTTCGAAGTGATGCCGGGGGACTTCCTCTCGGGCCCGATGGCGAAGGCGTGGAAGACGATGAACGACAACGAGTCGCTTCGGAAGGTCGCCGACAAACTCGTCAGCCTCGGCAACGTGGCTCACGAGTATCTCGCCAGCGGCGACGGTGCGGACTCGAAGACGCCGCAGGTCATCGACCAGACCATCGAGTTCATCGACGACTCGGACGGCCCGTACTTTTCGTTCATCAACCTGATGGACGCCCACCTGCCGTACCATCCGCCCAAGGAGTACCGTGAGGAGTTCGCGCCCAACGTCGATTCGACGAAGGTGTGCCAGAACTCGAAGGAGTACAACTGCGGCGCGCGCGACATCAGCGACAAGGAATGGGGTGCGATTCAGGGCCTCTACGACGCCGAAATCCGCCACATCGACGACCAACTCCAGCGTCTCTTCTCGTGGCTCAAGGAGAACGACGAGTGGGACGACACGATGGTCGTCGTCTGTGCGGACCACGGCGAACTGCACGGCGAACACGACCTGTACGGCCACGAATTCTGCATCTACGACCCGCTCGTCAACGTCCCGCTGATGGTCAAGCATCCCGAGATGGACCCCGGCGTGAGCGACGAACAGGTCGAACTCATCGACCTGTACCACACCGTCCTCGACCACACGGGCGTCTCCGGGTCGAACTCGACCCGACCGCTCGACGAGGCGCGGTCGCTTCTCAACGCGGACTACCGCTCGTTCGCCGAGGACGTGCCGGGCGACGGCGAGTGTGCGTTCGTGGAGTACTACCGTCCGGTGGTCGAACTGAAACAGCTGGAGGAGAAGGCGAAGCGCGCGAACATCACGCTGGACGAAAACTCGCGCTTCTACTCGCGGATGCGGGCCGCGCGGCGGCCGGACGCCAAATACATCCGCAACGAGCGCATCGAGGACGAGTTCTACAAACTGGACGACGACCCCGGCGAGTTGAACGACGTAACGGGCGAGGGAACCGAGGAAGAGGTCGAACTCGAAGCCGCCCTCTCCGCGTTCGAGGAGACGGTCGGCGGCGAGTGGAAGGAGGTCTCCGACGACGACGTGCTCGGCGACATGAGCGACGACGCCAAGGACCGACTCCAAGACCTCGGTTACATCGACTAACGTGACGGACGAGTCGGCTCCGGACGGCGGGAAGGCGCTGTCCGCAGGACTGTCGGAGCGATTGGGGACCGGCAAGCTACTGCTGGGGTTCGTCGTCGCGGTCGTCCTCATCTACCTGCTCGTCGTCGCCTCCGGGTGGCGGCGGGTACTCGACACCTTGGAGGGCGCGGACTACACGTGGGTCTGGGTGGCGTGCCTTTCGACGTTTCTCGGCCTCGCCGCGTGGGGAAAGGCGTGGCAGATCGTCCTCGCGGTGCTCGACATCCAAGTCGAGTTTCGACGCCTCGTCGTCACCTACCTCGCGGCGACGTTCGCCAACTACGTCACCCCGTTAGGGCAGGCTGGCGGCGAACCGTTCATCGCCTACATCCTCTCGCGGGACACGGAGGCGAGTTACGAGGATAGCCTCGCCAGCGTCGTGACGGCGGACCTGCTCAACCTCCTGCCGTTCTTCAACTTCGCGGCGCTCGGCCTGAGCTACCTGCTCATCCGCGCGTCGCTCCCCGACAACGCGAAGACGCTCGCGCAGGGACTCGTGGTGCTGGCGTTCGGCGTCCCGGCGATTGCGTACGTCGGATGGCGGTATCGACAGCGCGTCGAGGACCTCGTGATTCGACTCGCGGCACCGATTGCGACTCGCACGTCTCGCATCACCGTCGAGGGGATTCGAAAACGCATCGACCGCTTCTACAATTCCCTCGAACGAATCGCGAACGAGCCGCGCGAACTGCTGTTCGCGCTCGTCTTCTCGTACACCGGCTGGATTTTCTTCGCCCTGCCGCTGTACTTCGCGGGGCGGGCGCTCGGCCTGCCGCTCCCGCTGGTGCTCGTGCTCTTCATCGTTCCGGCGAGCACGTTGGCCGGACTGACGCCGACGCCGGGCGGACTTGCGGGCGTCGAGGCGGCGCTGACCGTCCTCATCGTCGCGCTCGTTCCGGCGATTCCGTGGAGTTCGGGCGTGGCCGCCGCCATCGTCTATCGCGTGGCGAGTTACTGGTTCGTCCTCCTCATCGGCGGCATCGCGTCGCTGTTCGTCATCATGCGCTCATAAGACCCACCGCACTCCCTACGTTCCGCACCTCTCGCGTTCTGCACTCCCACGTTCTGTCCTCTCTACGGTCCGTTCTCCCGCTCCCACGCTTTTACGAGTCCGGCGAGCGTTCGGTTGACGGGCGTGTCGATATCCCGCTTTTCCCCGCGTGCGACGACGTAGCCGTTTATCGCGTCGATTTCGGTTCGGCGGCCCGCCTCGACGTCTTGGCGCATCGAGGAGGTGTTCGCGGCGGTCGCCTCGGCGACCGTCCGCACCGCCGCCACCGCGTCCTCGTCGGGTAGTTCGACGCCCTCCGATCGGGCGACAGCGGCCGTTTCACGGGCCGCCGTCGCGGCGATTTCCTCTGCGTCGCCGGAGCGAAGCGTACCGTTTTCCACCCGTGCGAGGGCCGTCGTCGGGTTGATGCCCGCGTTCACGGCGAGCTTTTCCCACAGCCGTCGGGGCATGTCGTCCGCGACGGTCGTCTCGATTCCCGCCGCGGAGAACGCGGTCCCGATGCGGTCGGCCGGGTCGGACTGCCCGCCGTCGCGTGCCCCGAGGACGACCTCGCCGATTCCGGTACATTCGACGCGGCCCGGTTCGGTCAGGACCGCACCGTAAGTCGCGGTTCCGGCGAGAACGGGGCAGTCGAGGTGCGCCGCAAGCAGGTCCTCGTTTCCCATCCCGTTCTGGAGCGACAGCACGGCGTCGAACTCGCCCGTCGCCAACTCGCGCGCGGCGGTTTCGGTGTGAAACGCTTTGACGGTCACGATGGCGCAATCGGCGCGGCGGTCGGTTCCGTCGGTGGTCGCGTCCGCCCCCACGAGGAAGTCGAATTCGCCCGCGACGGAGAGCCCGGATTCGCGGACGGCGGTCGCGTGCGGGTCGCGGGCGACGAGCGTCACCGCGTGTTCGCGGGCGAGCAGGCCGCCGACCAGCGTTCCGAGGCTTCCCGCACCGAACACGACGAAGTTCATACTCGACCGAGGAAGCGGTGGGTGAAAAAGTAGGGCGTCTGCCGGTGTCGTCTCAGTCTTCCGTCCAGTAGTAGAGGTCCTCTTTCGGCGCGCCGCAGTTGGGACAGGTGTTCGGCAGGTTGTCGTCCAAGTCGCCCATCTCGCCGCAGTCCGAACAGCGCCACATCAGTTCCGCTTCACCGAAATCGTGGCCAGCGCGTGCGTGACCGATGGAGAGTGCTTCGTAGCCCTCTCGTATCGTGACGTAGAACCCGTCCTCGTCGAACCCACGGATGGTACCGAGTTTGTTTCCGTCCTCGTCGTGAACCGGCTGTCCGAGTTCGACTTCTTCCACGTCGATATCCTCGTCCGGCGTCTCTCCTGAATCACTCACCATGGTTGACTCTTCTCCGTTCTTCGCCTTAAATCCGACCGCCGTCTCGGGTTTCGTCGGCGTCTCGTTCCCCTCGATATCGGGGTCGGGAAGCGATAATAAACCGTCCCTGAATGTGCAACCACGGAACTCACGCCGAAATCGGTCGAATCAACGGTCGAACCGAGAATACTCATGTCGCGCGATGTGACCGATACGATTTACGGGCAGGTGACGACGAACCACGAGACGATAACGAAGTGGGTGGAGAAACACGACGGCAGTCCGGCAACGGCCGAGATGTGCGACCACAGCGTCGGGTATCTTCGAATCAAATTCCCGGACACGGACGGCGACGAGCTATCGACCATCAGTTGGCGCGAATGGTTGCGGGAGTTCGAGGCCGAAGAACTCGCCTTCGTGTATCGAGACCGGGAGGACCGAGACGGGGCGAGCGGCTTCTACGAGCTGGTGGACCGGACGACCGCGGCGGAACACGCATAATCTACCGTCCCCGACGGGCTTTTGACCACCCGACCGAAATTCCCCGGCATGCAAGCAGTTACCCTCGGACCGGCGGGCACGTACTCACACCGGGCCGCGAGCGCGGTCGCGGAGGACGTCGAGTTTCTGGAGTCCGTCACCGGCATCGTCGAGGCGGTCGCCGACGGCGACTATCCCCGCGGCGTCGTCCCCATCGAGAACAGCATCGAAGGGAGCGTTACGGGAACGCTAGACGCCCTCGCCGACAACGACGTCGCGGTCGTCCGCGAACTCGTGACGCCGATCCGCCACGCCCTGATGGCACAGAGCGCGGAGTTCGATACGGTCGCCAGCCACGCGCAGGCGCTCGCCCAGTGTCGGTCCTACCTCGAAACCGAGTACCCCGACGCGAAGCGGGAGGCGGTGACGAGCACCGCCCGCGGCGTCGAACACGCCCGCGCCGACTCGTCCGTCGCCGCCATCGCTCACCCCGACAACGCCGAGGAGTTGGAGGTTCTGGCGGAAGACATCCAGGAACGAACGTCGAACGCGACCCGTTTCTTCGTCGTCGCGCCCGCGGACGAGCGCTCACGCGCGGGAGGAAAATCCTCGCTGGTCGTCTATCCCGGCGCGAACTATCCGGGTCTGTTGCTCTCGCTCCTCGAACCGTTCGCAGAGCGCGCAATCAACCTCACTCGCGTCGAGTCGCGCCCGAGCGGCGAACGACTGGGCGACTACGTGTTCCACCTCGATTTCGAGGCGGGGCTGTACGAGGAGCGCGCGGAGGAAGCCCTCGCGGAGGTCGAATCCCTCGCCGAAAACGGGTGGGTGCGTCGCCTCGGCTCGTACGATACCCAACACGTTCTCGACGGCTAACGGCCGTCTGTCGGTCGCTGTGTGTCGCTGGTGACGGTCGCTGTGACATTGTGGTGGTGCTCGCTGTGGTCGCTGATGTCGGTCGGCGTGAATTTTTAAGCCGTCGCGCGTCGAACGTCCGACGAGGCGATACAATGGCCGGACGCAGAAATCCTTTCGACGAAATCGAAGAGTTGTTCGAACGAATGGGCCGCCAGTTCGAGACCATGGGTGACCAGTTCGGTTCCAAGGGGATGGGCTGGCAACCCGGCGGCATGTCCCTCGACGTGGCGGACCACGACGAGAAGTTCGTCGTGACCGCCGACCTGCCGGGCTTCGAGAAGGACGACATCGACATCTCGCTTCGGGGCGACCGCCTCCGAATCGCGGCCGAGAGCGGGGCCGAAACCGAGGAAGGCGACGAGGATTACCTCCGACGCGAGCGACGCCAGCAGTCGGTGAGTCGAACGCTGACGCTCCCCGAAGCGGTGGACGAATCGAGCGTCTCGGCGGAGTACCGAAACGGCGTGCTGACCGTGACGCTTCCGAAGGCGAGCGGCGGCGACGAGTCCCACGACATCGAAGTCAACTGATTCCGGGACCACAAACGGCTTGTCAATTCGGCCGCAATCGCCGTATATGACGCTCGATGCAGGCGACGACGCACCCGAGGTAACCGCGAAGAACCAGCACGGCGAGACGGTTTCCCCGTCCTTCGAGGAACCGACGGTCGTGTACTTCTATCCGCGCGACGACACGCCGGGATGCACCGTCGAGGCGAAGCAGTTCAACACGGAACTCGAGACCTACCACGACGCGGGCGTGACCGTGTACGGCGTCTCCACTGACGACGTGGAGAGCCACGAGGCGTTCGCCGAGAAATTCGACCTCGATTTCGACCTATTGGCCGACCCCGGCGGCGATATCGCGGACGCGTTCGGCGTCGAAGTCGAGAACGGATTCACCCCGCGAACGACGTTCGTCGTCGCGGACGGCGAAGTGCAGGCGTTCTACCCCGGCGTGGACCCCGACGGGCACGCTCGGGACGTCCTGCAGGAGATGCTCGACGAGGAACTCGTCGCCTTGGAATAAGCGCCGCTGATTTTTCCCCGACCGACTCAGATATCTCGAACGATTTCTCGAACCGTCTCGTCCGCGACGGCCCGCCACCCGTCGGGCCACTCGCCACCTCGCTTCGGCGGTTCGAGTCCGAACGTCACGGGAGAAAACGAGACGTGCTCGAACGAATCGGCCGTGACGGTCCCGACGAACTCCGCGATTTCGCGCTTCGAGGAGACGCCGCCCGACGACAGGTCGTAGTACCCCGTAAACACCTGTACGACCGAAATTCGGTCGTATCCGTCCAATTCGCCCGAATCGACGTAGTAGAACAGTTTCGCCGTGTTGTTCACGGGGTCGGCCCTGCGCCACTCCAGTTCGACGGCGACGAAGCGGTCGTCGGTTCGCCCGACGACATCGACGGGTGTTCGCCGGATGCGATGTTCGGTCTCCCAGTCGAACCGCGGCAGTCGCTCGGCGAGGGTATCGCGGACGTAATCGCGTACGGTCTCGGCGAACTCGCCCACGAGCTGGCCGACGGAGCGGGTCCCTAAAAACGTTGCAGTCGATAGACGGGTCTCTCAGTCGATGTGTATCGCGGGGCGACCCGGGCGGGCCTTCGACGCCACGTCGCCGTCGGCCTCGTCGGCCGTCAGCAGACGAACGTCGGCGTCGAACTCGCGCTGGAACAGCCACGTCGCCCGTCGAAGCGCGACCTGCTCTCGCTCCGGCGAGAGCGTTTCCGGGAGCGACTGTCGCTCCTGCTGGAGTTCCTGTCCGTACTTCGCGGCGTCGTCGCCCTGCTTTCGTATCTCGTCTTCCTGCATGAGTTCGCCGATGATGTTGTCGGCGTCGGACTCGCGGGCCAAATCGAGCGCCCGGAACTGCCACGGCGCGGCGACGACGATATCGATGCGCTCGGGGTCGTCGATGTCCGCGACGCTGATGATGTGCCGGACGTCCTCTTGCGTGTTCTCGACCAACTGTCGGGCGAGTTCGAGTTCGGCTGGGTCCGACTCCGGTTCGGGCCACTCGGCCTCGACGACGAAGCCCTCGCCGCCGAGTTCGCTCCACAGTTCCTCGCAGATGTGCGGGGTGACGGGTGCCAGCAGTTTGACGACGGTTCGCAGGCCGCGTTCGAGCGTCGGGCCGTGCGGCGACGTCTCCTCGCGGTAGCGTGCGAGCAGCGAAGTCAGTTCCTGCGTCTCGCGGAGCGCGCCGTTGAACGTCAGCGATTCGAACTCGTCGTTTGCGATGGCGACGGTGGCGTCGATTTCGCGCTCGACGTATTCGGCGATTTCGTCGCGGTCGCCGTCGAACGTCGAGTCGGCGAACGATTCGACCGCCCCGGCGAGACGCTGGAGGAACTCGTAGCTCGACTTGACGCCCTCTTCGGTCCAGTCGAAGTCCTTCTCCGGTTGTGCGGCCTGCATCGTGAACAGGCGCGCCGTGTCCGCACCGTACTCCTCGACGATGCGCTGCGGCGAGACGACGTTGCCCTTACTCTTCGACATCTTGTCGCCGTCGAGCAGGACCATCCCCTGCGTGACGAGGTTCGTGAACGGTTCGCGGTGGTCGAGCATGTCCATGTCCGAGATGACCTTCGTCACGAACCGCGAGTACAGCAGGTGCATGACGGCGTGTTCGATGCCGCCGACGTACCGGTCCACGGGCATCCAGTCGTCCGCCTGTTCGGTGTCGAACGGGGCGTCGTCGAGGTGCGGCGAGACGTACCGCAGGAAGTACCACGACGAGTCCATGAACGTGTCCATCGTGTCCGTTTCGCGCCGCGCATCGGCACCACACTCGGGACACTCGACGTGCTTCCACTCCTCGGCCGCGTCCAGCGGATTCCCGGTCGTCTGCACGAACTCCGGCAGTTCGACCGGCAGGTCCTCGTCCGGGACGCTGACGGGGCCACACTCCTCGCAGTGGATGATGGGTATCGGCGTTCCCCAGTAACGCTGGCGCGAGATTCCCCAGTCGCGGAGGCGATACTGCACGTCGTGGGCGGCGCTCTCGATGTCGCCCTCCAACCGCTCGCGGGCCTCGTCGCTGTCGAGGCCGTCGTAGTCGCCGCTGTTGACGAGCACGCCGTCCTCCGTGTAGGCCGCCTCGCTCACGTCCGGCACGTCGTCCTCGCTCGGCGCGACGACGGGAACGATGTCCACGTCCATCGACGACGCGAAGGCGTGGTCGCGGGAGTCGTGACCCGGGACGCCCATCAGCGCGCCCGTTCCCACGTCGGAGAGCACGAAGTCGGCGACGAACACCGGAATCTCCTCCCCCGTCGCGGGGTTCGTCGCGGTCAGGTCGGTGGCGATACCTTGCGGTTCGTCTCCCTCCGGGTCGGCGACCTCCTCCACGAAGTGTGCGATATCGTCGTCTTCCGCGGCCAGTTCCTCGGCGATGGGATGGCCGGGGGCGAGCGCGAAGAACGTGACGCCGAAAATCGTGTCGAGTCGGGTGGTGAACACCTCGACGGGGCCGTATCCTTCGACGCTGAATTCGACCGTGGAACCGTGCTGACGACCGATCCAGTTTCGCTGCATCTGGCGGACGTTGGACGGCCAGCCGTCGAGGTCGTCCAAGTCGTCGAGGAGTTCGTCGGCGTACTCGGTGATCTTCAGGAACCACTGGTCGAGTTCGCGCTGTTCGACCGGGGTGTCACAGCGCCAGCAGAGTTCCGCGTCGCCCTCGACCTGCTCGTCGGCGAGCACCGTCTCGCACGACGGACACCAGTTGATTTCGGCGCCCTCGCGCTCCACGAGTCCTTCCTCGCGGAATTGGGTGAACAGCCACTGGTTCCAGCGGTAGTAGTCGGGTTTGCAGGTCGTGATTTCGCGCTCCCAGTCGTATCCGAAGCCCATCCCTTCCATCTGCTCGCGCATCGTGTCGATACACGAGAGCGTCCAGTCGCGCGGGTTCGTGTCGCGTTCGATGGCCGCGTTCTCGGCGGGGAGACCGAACGAGTCCCAGCCCATCGGATGGAGGACGTTCTCGCCGTCCATGCGCTTGTATCGGGCGTAGGCGTCCGTTATCGTGTAGTTACGGACGTGGCCCATGTGGAGTTGGCCGGAGGTGTAGGGGAACATCCCGAGGACGTACGTCGGGTCGGTCGCCTCGTCCGGGATGTGGAAGATGTCGGCGTCGTCCCACGCCTCCTGCCAGCGATGCTCGATTTCCGTGTGGTCGAACTGTCGTCGTGTTTGCATGCGAGAATCCGGGTTGTTCACTATTTGTTCCGTTCGGCTTCTATACGTTGTCATCTGTGAGCGCCGTTCGACCCCCGCTCCGTCCGTTCACAATTATCTGTCAGGTAGACACTTCTTTTACCGTCGCACGTCTTCGCTAGGACATGAGCGACTACGAGCCACGGGAAATCGAGTCGAAGTGGCAGTCTCGATGGGCGGAAGATGGTCGGTATGAGGTTGATCCATCCCAGTCTGAGGCCACCTTCGTCACGGTACCGTATCCGTATCCGAGCGGGGGAATGCACATCGGCCACGCGCGAACCTACACCGTCCCGGACGTGTGGGCGCGATACCGTCGTTTGCAGGGCGACAACGTACTGTTCCCCATCGCGTGGCACGTCACGGGAACCCCCATCGTCGGCGCGGTGGAGCGCTTGAAAAAGCGGGAACCCGAACAGATGTCCGTTTTACAGGACACCTACAACGTCTCGGACGAGGACCTGTCCGAGATGGAGACGCCGATGGGGTTCGCCCGCCACTTCATCGAGGATAGTTACAAGAAGAACATGCAGTCGTTGGGGCTCTCCATCGACTGGCGGCGCGAGTTCACGACGAACGACGAGCGCTACTCGAAGTTCATCACGTGGCAGTACGAGACGTTGAAGGAGCGCGGTCTGTTGGAGAAGGGCCTGCACCCCGTCAAATACTGCACGAACGAGCAAAACCCCGTCACGACCCACGACCTGCTGGAGGGCGAGGAAGCCGAATTCCAAGAGTACACCCTCGTGAAATTCGGATGGAGAACAGGTGATTCGGAAATCACCGTTCCGATGGCGACCCTGCGCCCGGAGACGGTCCACGGCGTGACGAACGCCTACATCGACCCGGACGCGGAGTACGTCGAGGCTGCTGTCGATGGCGAGACGTGGCTCGTCTCGGAATCCGCGGCGGAGAAACTGGAACTGCAGGCACACGACGTCGAAATCCGGGACCACTTTAGCGGCGAGCGACTCGTCGGCGAGCACGTCACGAACCCCGTCACGGGCGACGACGTGCTGGTCCTGCCCGCGAGCTTCGTGGACGCGGACAACGCGACGGGCGTCGTCATGTCCGTCCCGGCGCACAGCCCCGACGACTGGGTGGCTTTGCAGGAGGCCAAGAGCGCGGCGCGACGGGCCGCGGAACAGTCGAGCGGGCAGAGCCCGCGAGACGCCGCCGCCGCCCGAATGGAAGCGTACGGAATCGACCCCGAGGAAGTCGCGGCAATCGAACCGAAGGCCATCATCGACGTGGAAGGCTACGGCGGGTTTCCGGCGGAGGACGCCGTAGTGGAACACGGCATCGAGGACTCCTCGGACCCCGCGCTGGAGGACGCCACCCAAGAGGTGTACAACCGCGAGTTCCACAGCGGGAAACTGCGCGGGATGTACGACGACTACGCGGGCGAAATCGTGGAGGACGTCCGCGACGACCTGAAGGCCGAGTTTCAGGAACAGGGGTCGTTCGACACGATGCACGAGTTCAGCGAGGAGGTCGTCTGTCGCTGCGGCGGGGCCGTCGAAGTCGCCGAACAGGACACGTGGTTTCTGCGGTACAACGACGAGGCGTGGAAGGCGAAGGCCCACGAGGTCGTCGCCGAACTGGACGCGATTCCCGAGAACACCCGCGAGCAGTACGACCACACCATCGACTGGTTGAACGAGTGGCCCTGCATCCGCAACTACGGACTGGGCACGCGCCTGCCGTGGGACGACGAGTTCGTCATCGAACCCCTGTCGGACTCGACCATCTACATGTCCTACTACACCATCGCCCACCGGATTTCGGACGTTCCGGTGGAGGAACTGGACAAGGAGTTCTTCGACACGTTGTTTTATGGAAGCGAGGCGCAACGCGCCTCGGAAAGCGCTCGCGGTGATGAACCGCGAGCGAGTGAAGCAGTGGACGACCCCAACGAAACCGCCCTCGCCCTGCGCGAGGAGTGGGATTACTGGTACCCCGTCGATTACCGCTGTTCCGCGAACGATTTGGTCAGCAACCACCTGACCTTCTTCCTGTTCCACCACGCCGAGCTGTTCGACCCGGCGAACTGGCCGCAGGGAATCACGGTGATGGGCATGGGTCTGCTGGAGGGCGAGAAGATGTCCTCCTCGAAGGGCCACGTCGTTTTGCCCGAGAACGCCATCGAGAAGTACGGTGCCGACACCGTGCGATTCTTCCTGATGAACAGCGCGGAACCGTGGCAGGATTACGACTGGCGGAGCGAGCAGGTCGAGAGCACGGGGAACCAACTGCGGCGGTTCTGGAACCGCGCGAACGAGATTATCTCGGCCCCCGAGGGCGAACGCGACCTGCAACGCATCGACCGCTGGTTGCTGTCGAAACTGCAGGGAACCGTCCGCGAGGTCACCGACGCGATGGACCGGTTCGAGACGCGAACTGCCAGTCAGGACGCCTTCTACGGCTTCGAGGAGCACCTGAAGTGGTACCGAAAGCGCACCGACACCGACCGGCCGGGCGCGCGCTGGACGCTCCGGACCGTGCTGAACGCCCGCCTGCGCCTGCTGGCTCCGTTCATCCCGTTCATGGCGACGGAACTGCACGAGCGCCTGACGGGGAACTCCATCGCGGAGGCCGAATGGCCCGACGTGGATTCGGACTTCGAGAGCACCGTCACCGAAATCGAGGAGTCGCTGGTCGAAGGATTGACCGACGACGTGCGCGACATCGTGAACGTGACCGACACCGACCCCGAGACGATTCGGGTGTACGTCGCCGCCGACTGGAAGCGGAAGGTCCTCGCGGCCGTCGTCGAGAACGGTCCGAACGTCGGCGCGGTGATGGGCGAGGTCATGCAGGACGAGGAGTTGCGCGAGAAGGGGAACGAGGTGAACCAACTCGTCCAGAAACTCGTCGAGGACGTGCGCGAACGTCCCGACGAACAGGTCGCGGTGCTGGCCGACCTGAACGAGGTCGAAGTGTACGAGGACGCGCGGGACTTCTTCGAACGCGAGTTCGAGGCCGACGTCGAGGTGTACCGCGAAGGTGCGGACGTGCCGGACCCCGAGGACAAGGCGCGACACGCCGCCCCGCTCCGCCCGGCTATCCATCTGGAAGGCTGACGGCGTTCGTCCGTCTCCGTCCCACCAGTCGGAGGGCTACACAAGATTCATTGCGTAGCGATTTTCATCGTGAGGGTATGTCGTCCGACAGACCGTTTTTCACCGCTCCCGAGGAGGAACTCGATACGAATCAAATACTGTACGAAGCGCTCCCCCTCGCCAAACTCGTCGTGGCCGTCGGTGTGGTCGCGTTCATCCCGATACTCCTGCGAACCACCCTGTTCGAAATCCTCGGGTTGGCTTCCCTCTTCGAACTCCTGTTCACGTTCCTGACACAGCTCGTCCTCGCCGTCGGGTCCGGTATCATCCTGCTGTATATCATCGTCCGGGCCAACCAACTCGCCGACGAATAGCTCACGACCCAACTACCCCCGTCCGATTCTCCTGTCACGTCTCTATCGTCCGCGTCACCCATCCCGTCGGCCCATCGTATCGCATCCGGCACCGAACGAGCAAATCGGTTGTGTTGTGCGAACGCTTATCATTCAGGCCGTTGCCGGTTTCCACATGAGTCAGGGGGATTCGGGGGACCACCCCGTCACGAAAGTTCTGCGAACCGTCACGCCGCCTTCCCGCGGCCACTCGGACAGCGAAATGAACACCATCGGCGTCGCGGTGTTTCTGGGCCTGCTCGTCCTGCTGGTTCCGCTCCTGCCGTTTTTGATCATCGCGTGGGTCATCTCGAAACTGACCGACGAACTCGCCGGACGGGCACCTATCGGGGAGGAGTAGCGACCGGGGACGAACGAGTCCTATACGGACCCGAACGGTGTCCTCGGACCCGTATTTTTCCACATCGCGGAATTATTTCACTCAATGCGTATATCACTCCGTACTGATATCACCCGGTATGCGTCAGGACGCGCATTCGACGCGGAACTATCGAACGTCTGTCACCGAATCGCGTCACTGACGGTCGGAACGATATCTCATGACATGCGAACCAACGGACGCGGAGATGAAACGGCGACGGTTGCTGAAGACCATCGGTGCGGGAGCGCTCGCGAGCGGTCTCGCGGGGTGTAGTTCGGTTTCCACGGGGAACGAAGACGGAAACGAGACGTCGAAAGCGACCGCTTCCCCCACCTCTTCGAAAACGACCGCCGACGGGACGACGGCGGGAACCGACGCGCCGCCGTCGGACGGAAAACGGGTCGCGTTCGGCGACTGTACCGGCGTTCTCCCCGGAGAGTGTTCACCGCAGACGCTCACCGACGACATCACCGAAGACACGACGCTCGGGGGCGACTGCAATCGATACGTCGTCGAGGGAACCGTCGGCGTCACCGACGCGACGCTCACGGTGACGGCGGGAACCGAACTCGTCTTCGAGCAGAACGCCGGACTCAAAATCGCCGCGGACGGGACGCTCGTCGCCGAGGGAACGTGCCAGCGTCCCGTCGTGTTCACCGGTCGGCAACGGACCCGCGGTTTCTGGCGCGGCATTTACTTCGAGGACTCCGACAACCCCAACGCGATGGCCTATTGCGTCGTCGAATACGCTGGCGGCGGGGACGAGTTCTGGCAGGCCGACGACAACGCGAACCTCGCGGTCGGCGGGAGTTCCCGACTCGCGGCCTCGAACTGCGCCGTCCGCGAGAGCGCGGCGTGGGGATTCACCTTCGGTCCCGAGGTGAACGTGGACGACTTCTCGAAGAACATCGTCACCGCGAACGCCGCGGGTGCGGGCTTCGTCCGCGACGCCTCCGCCCATCACGTCGATGGCTCCGGAACGTACGCCGGGAACGACGACGACATCGTTCACGTGTGGGGCCGCGACGGACTCGGGGCCGGTTTCGACGCGACGTGGGACGCGCTCGACGCCCGCTATCGCGTGGCTAAACTCGTCGAACTGCGCAAGGACGCCCACCTCACCATCGCGCCCGGAGCGACGCTCTCGTTCGAACAGGAAGCGGGTCTCAAAGTCTCGGAGTCGTCCCAGTTGACGGCCGCGGGTATCGACCCAAACACCGAGGAATCCAAACCGATCACGTTCACGGGCGAGCAGAAGACCCGCGGATTCTGGCGCGGTCTCTACTTCGAGACGTCGGACCGCGTTCCGAGCGTGCTGGAAAACTGCGTGGTCGAGTACGGCGGCGGTGGCGACGAGTACTGGACCGCCGACGCGCACGCGAACGTCGCCGTGGGAGGCGGCGCTCGCGCTCGCGTCACTCACTCGACGCTCCGTGAGAGCGGGGGATACGGTTTCAACTTCGCCGAGGAAGTGACGATAGACTCGT
Source organism: Haladaptatus sp. T7 (assembly GCF_026008575.1). Taxonomy (NCBI): domain Archaea; kingdom Methanobacteriati; phylum Methanobacteriota; class Halobacteria; order Halobacteriales; family Haladaptataceae; genus Haladaptatus; species Haladaptatus sp. T7. The sequence goes on along the minus strand of NZ_BROP01000005.1, from coordinate 28,296 downwards.
TCGTGAACAACACCGTGACCCGCAACGCGACCGGGGCGGGCCACGTCCGCGACGACCGCGCGCAGTTCCTCTCCGACACCGGAACGTACACCGGCAACGACGTGGACAGGGTGTACGTCTGGCAGCGCGACGACATCGGAACGGACCTTGACGTGACGTGGGACGCCATCGACGTCCCTTACTTCGTCGATACCGGCGCGATAGAGACGTACGGCAACCTCACCATCGACCCCGGTACGACGGTCGAATTCGGGCAGGACGCCGGACTGAAACTGCTGGACGGCGGCACCCTCACGGCCGTCGGCATCGTGCCCGACACCGAGGAGTCCAAACCGATAACGTTCACGGGCGGCCAGAAGACGCGGGGCTACTGGCGCGGCATCTACTTCCAGCAGACCGACCGAACCGAGAACCAACTGCGGAACTGCGTGGTCGAGTACGGCGGCGGTGGCGACGAGTACTGGAGCGCGGACACCAAGGCCAACGTCGCCGTTTCGAACGGCTCCCGGGCGCGAATCGACGGGTGTACCATCCGAGAAAGCGGCGCGTGGGGCTTCGACTTCTCGGACGACGTGTCCGTCGATTCGTTCACCCGCAACACCGTCACTGCGAACGCCGAGGGTGCGGGCCACGTCCGCGACGACACCGCTCACTTCCTCTCCGACACCGGGACCTACACCGGCAACGACGAAGACCGGGTGTACGTCTGGCAGCGCGACGACATCCGCGAATCGATGGCCGTGACGTGGGACGCCATCGACGTTCCCTACTTCATCGACACCGGCCCGGTGTCGGTGTACGGCGCGCTCACCATCGAACCGGGCGCGACCCTCGAATTCGGGCAGGACTCCGGCCTTCGGATGTACGACGGTGGTATCCTGTCCGCGGTCGGGACGGGAGACGAACCCATCACGTTCACGGGCGAGCAGAAGACGCGGGGTTACTGGCGCGGCATCTACTTCGACGATACGAACCGCACCGAAAACGAACTCCGCTACTGCGTGGTCGAGTACGGGGGCGGCGGAAACGAGTTCTGGAACGCGAAGGAACACGCGAACGTGGCCGTCACGAACGGCTCGCGGCTCTCGATACGACACTCCACGGTTCGTAACTCCGCCGGATACGGCTACGAAGTCACGCAGGATTCGACGCTCACCGCGAGCGCAAATTCTGTCGTGGACAACGCGCTCGGCGCGAGCGTCAACACTTAAAAACGAGTGTTCGCGGCTCGGGTCGCGTCGTTACAGCCCGAGGAGGTCGAACGGGTAGCCGTTGTCGTTCTCGTTCGCGTGCTCGTAGACGACGTGGGCGGCCGCGACGTCCTGAATCGCCAGTCCGGTGCTGTCGAAGACGGTCACGCCGTCATCCTCGGTGCGGCCGTCGAGGTCGCCGATAACGATGTCGCCGATGTCGCCGTGGATGTCGTCGTCCGTGAGGGTGCCCTCGTTGTACGGGACGTTGATTTCGCCCGAGTGGGTGGTCTGGGCGTGGTCGTCGATGACGAGTTTCGCGTCCAACAGGAGTTCGTCCGCGAGTTCGTGTTTGCCTTCCGCGTCGGCACCCATCGCGTTGATGTGGGTGTGCTCGCCGACGGCATCGGCGGAGACGATGGGCGTCTCGACGGGCGTCACGGTCGAGAGGATGTCACAGGACGCGGCTTCCGAAATCGATCCGGCACGAACGTCGAACTCGTCGTCGAAGTAGTCGATGAAGTCCGCGACCGCTTCCTCGTCCAGGTCGCTGATGACGACTTCCTCGATGGGGCGAATCTTCGAGATGGCTTCCAACTGGGTGTAGGACTGGACGCCAGCGCCGACCAGTCCCATGCTCGTCGCGTCTTCGACGGCGAGGTGGTCGGTCGCCACGGCGGCGGCCGCGCCCGTCCGCTTCATCGTGAGTTCCGTCCCGTCCATGATGGCGAGCGGGAACGCTGTCTCGGGGTCGCTGTAAATCATCGTGCCCATGACCGTCGGCAGGTCGAACTCCTCGGGGTTGTCGGGATGGACGTTGACCCACTTGATTCCGGCCGCGTCCCACCCGTCCGCGTCGAGGTAGGCGGGCATCGACCGGAAGTCACCGTTGTACTGGGGCAGGTCGATGTACGATTTCGCTGGCATCTGCGCATCGCCGAGCGCGTACGCCGCGAAGGCGTCCTCGATGGCCCGGATGAGTTCGGGCATCTGTGTGTTCTCGTCGACCGCATCCTGGTTGAGCAGGAGTGTTTCCATAGTCGGAGGGATACGCGGTTCCCACTTAGTTCCATCTTTTACCGATTTTTGCTCACTATCGCCGTCTCCTATGGCGATTTGGGGTCCATATCGGCGGGAATCGTGTGAATTCTTAATCTCGAAAATACTCGAAGGAGATTCACATTCGACGGTCTGATTGCAGTAACATCCGGCAAACACGTCGTGATTCGACGTGGGTTCAAAAATCAGTTCGAGTTCAGTAGACGAATCCTCGGTTCGATCGGGGTGAAAATCGAACGGTGGCCGATTTTCTATCTGCCTGATTACGGTTCACCGCCCCGCGACGACGAAACCGGATTCCGACCCGAATCAGCACGTCTTCTCGGCGAATTTCACGCTGTCTTCTCGTATCGTTATCGTGAGGTGATGGCAGTCCGTCGCGTGCCAGATTCGACTCCGGTTGGGCATCCCATCGACGGCTATCGACAGGTCGTTCGCCGTCGGGTCGTTGGTGGAGCACGGATTCGAACAGTCCGCGAGGGTGGCGACGGCGACCGGAGCCGATGTGGAGAGAAACGAGCGGCGGTGCATGATTTCCGTTCTCAAATCGGAACATGACTGTTAACTTAACCGACAGTCGTCAACGACCATCGTCCACACTATCCGCTACGCGCCGCTAATCGTTGTGAGTCCAAAAAATCGGGTCGAGTTCAATCGACGATACTTCGGGTGCGGTCGGGCTGAAATCGGCCGTTGACCGATTTCCGTCTCACGGGCTTCGCCCGTTCGACATTCGAGGTTTCTTCGAAACCTCGCTTACATAGCCTTGGCCGAGGGAACCTCGGCCGTGCAATGAAATTTCTCCTTTCGTCGAAATTTACATTGCGCCGCCCATACCGCCCATGCCGCCCATGCCGCCTGCCGGTGGGCCGCCAGCGCCCTCGTCGCCACCCTTGTCGGTGGAGAGGTCGCCGGCCGAGATGATGTCGTCGATTTTGAGGACGAGGTTCGCGGCCTCGGTGGCACTGGAGAGTGCCTGTTCCTTGGCGTGTGCGGGTTCGACGATGCCCGCCTCGAACGTGTCTTCGACGTCGCTGCTGAAGACGTTCAGGCCAGCGCGCTTGTCGCCGTCCTCGTGGGCCGCGCGGAGGTCGACAAGCGTGTCGATGGAGTCCAGTCCGGCGTTTTCGGCGAGCACGCGCGGGACGAGTTCGAGCGAGTCGGCGAACGCCTCGACGGCCAGCTGTTCGCGGCCTTCGACGCTGTCGGAGTAGTCGCGGAGTCGGGAGGCGAGTTCGACCTCGATGGCACCGCCGCCGGAGACGATTCGGCCGTCGCTGACGGTCTGGGCCACGACGTCGAGCGCGTCCGTGATGCCGCGTTCGAGTTCGTCAACCACGTGGTCCGTGGAGCCGCGGAGGAGGAGCGTGACGCCGTGTGCGTCGTCGCCGCCGCTGACGTAGAACAGCTCGTCGCTCTCGTCGCGGGTGACGCTTCCTTCCGCCACGTCGTCCTCACTCGCGCTGTCGAGGTCCGAGACGATGGTCGTGTTGAGAATCTCGCGGAGGAACTTGATGTCGCTCTTCTTCGTGCGGCGGACGGCGAGGATGCCTTCCTTGGCGAGGTAGTGCTGTGCGAGGTCGTCGATGCCCTTCTGGCAGAAGACGACGTTCGCGCCGGTGTCCTTGATCTGCTCGACCTTCTCCTTCAGCTGGGCTTCCTCGCGGTCGAGGAAGTTCTTGAGCTGGTCGGGGTCGTTGATGGAGATTTCGGTGTCGACGTCGGTCTCCTCGACTTCGACGGCTTCGTTGAGGAGGAGAACCTTCGCGTCCTCGACCGAGGTCGGCATGTTGTCGTGAACGGGGTCCTTGTCGATGACGCCGCCTTCGAGCAGTTCGGACTCGCCCGCGGAGCGGCCGGTCTGCGTCTCGATGTTGACGTATTCGAGGTCGACGGTGCCCTCGACGGTGACCGCCTGCACGGCGTCCACGATAATCTGGCTCAGGACTTCCTTGTTGAGTTCGGCCCCTTTGCCGGTCATGCTGGTTTCGGCGACTTTGCGGAGGAGTTCCTCGTCGTCGGTATCCACTTCGTCGGCGATGTTGTCGACTTCCTCGCGGGCCTTCTCGCTCGCCAGGTGGAACCCTTTGATGACCGCCGTCGGGTGGATGTCCTGTTCGAGGAGGTCCTGTGCGTTCTTGAGGAGTTCACCCGTGACCGCGACGGCCGTCGTCGTGCCGTCACCCGCTTCGTCCTCTTGGGTTTCGGCGACTTCGATGATCATCTCGGCCGTCGGGTTGTCGATGTCCATCTCCTTGAGGATGGTCACGCCGTCGTTCGTGATGGTGACGTCGCCCATCGAATCGACGAGCATCTTGTCCATCCCTTTCGGGCCGAGTGTGGAGCGTACCGCGTCCGCAACCGCTCGCGCCGCGGTGATGTTGTGTTCCTGCGCGTCCTTGTCCTTGACTCGCTGGGAATCTTCGGACATTACGATCATCGGCTGACCTTGCATGCGCTGACTCATAGTACAAGAGCGACTATGTTTGTGCTTCTATATAAATCTTTATCCAGCCGTTCGTTAGGATACGGTATTCGATATCCTGTCAGCGTTGGAAACCACTGTAAGGCGGCCGGAAATGCGGAAATCCGTGTCGGTGGTTAACACGTCTCTTTTTCTTCGACATTCGTCTCAAACTTCTATTTATATGCTCTGATGCTCGGTGGCTCCTCGCTCGAACATTGCCACTTTTCTTCCTCCTTTCCTCGCTCGACGCATTCGCTGGCGAGTGCTTCGTTCCGTTTCTCATCCACTCTCGTTTTCCTCGTCGTGGCTCGTCGCGGATTACTCGTCTTCCGGCACTTCCGTGTGGCCGAGCCTGAGGTTTCGATAGTAGTACATGTGTGTCGCCCCGGAGACGGTCACCAGTGCAGCGAGTCCGACCGCCCACCCGATGTCCGGGACCAGGCCGAGCGGTCCGGCGTCGAACCACGCTCCGGTCAGCAGTGTGAGACTGATACAGCCCAACACGAAATAGTACTCGGACCACGGGAGGTTGTTGTCGGGGATTATTTCGAGATACGTGTTCAGCGGTTCCGCCTGTTCCGTCAGCGTGACGTCGCCGTGTGCCGCATCGTAATCGATGAACCCCGTTTCGTCGAGTTTCGGAAGATGGGCTTGTTGCAGCGTGTTGTACACCCGTTTGCGTTGTTGTGAGGTCACTTCCTCGACGGTGACGTCGTTTTCCCACGCCGCGATTTGCGTCGCGAGCTCGCCGATTTCGACCGGTCCTTCGTTCCGTCGTAAGTAGTGAATCGCGTATCGTCGGCGTCGATTACTAAGTATCTGAAATATAATGTCTCTGGACAGCGGCGTCTTCTCCATCCCGTCGGCTCGTTTACTCATTAGATGTCGACCCGTCGACCGCGAATGTTTGTTTTCGAGAGGTGTCTCAAGCTATTTAATATTTTGCCCGGATTCAGCAGAAGTTCTCCGTTGCGTATACACGTCCACTCTCGGTGTAGGTGATGCCGATTCCCTCTCGATCCCAGTGTTTCGAAAGGATGTTTTTTCGGTGTTCGGGCGAATGCATCCACTGCGTCACGAGTCCGCGAGCCAACGCTCTCGCGGTTCGATACCGAACGACGTCTCCGGTATCGGTTCGTACTCGTAAATCGAAGTACGTGTACGCGATGTTTTCCCCCGCACCGCGAAGACAGTGGTAATCCTCTCGACGATAGCGGTCGCCGGGGTCGACACCCGTCGGTGAGACGTGTTCGAAATACCCTTTCCGTCCCATATCGGCGCTGTGATTTCGCGCGATGTCGCGCAACGCGGCGTCGAATTCGAGCGGGTCGAGTCCGTGTTTCGTCCGCTCCTCGTTCACCGCGACGTGAACGTAGAACTCGACCCAGCGACGGAACCGCGTCGTGTTCGGGTTCGTGAGCCGTTCCGGTCGGTCGTGTGGCACGTCGATGACTCGTGCGCCTTGTGCGGAATCCAGCGTCCGCTCGCCGGGAACGTGATAGCCCGCGAAGTACGACCCGAAAAACAGCACTGTCAGGAGGACGAGGGCGACGGGAACGAGCGAGCGCATTCGTCTGCCTTTCGACCCCGGCGAAGATGAATGTCCGGGGGGCTCGAGTCGAACGCGCGGATGGCAGTGACCCTTGAATTAGTCGTAGCTGACCCGCGGGTCCACGAGCACGTAGGCCACGTCCTGTACGAAGTTCCCGACCAGTCCGATGAGGATGGGTATCATCGTCGTCGCCAGAATCAGACCCGCATCGCGGCTCTTGATGGCTTGGAACGCGAGCGACCCGAATCCGGGGATGCCGAACACCATCTCCACGACGAGGAGCGTGATGAACAGCATGGTGAGCGTCTCGGTGAAAAACAGCGAGACGAGCGGTAGCGCGGCGTTCCGGAGCACGTGCCGCGCCACGTCCCGCGCGGTTGCGCCGTTCGCCCGGAGCGTCTTCACGAACTCGGCGGGAACGTATTCGAGCGACGTGGACCGCGCGTACCGAATCTGCACGGTAAGCAGGTTTATCGTGACGACGAATATCGGGAGCAGCATGAACGGGAAGTTCTGGGGCGTCCAGAGTCCGTATCGACCGTCGAAGTACGACGCCTGAATGCTCACCCGTTCGAGGACGATAAGCGACGACCAACTCGCCAGCCAAAAGCCCGGCATCCCCAATCCGGGGTACGTGACTGCGGTGACGAGGCGGTCCACGTAGCCGTGCTGATGCACCGCCGAGTACAGCCCGATGTACGTTCCGAGGATGGTGGACAACACGACGGCCGGAATCAGATAGACGAGCGTGAGCGGAACCGCGTCGGCTAACAGCTTCGTTACCGGCGTGCCCCCGATGTTCGTCCCCCAGTCGAACGTCGTGTACGCGACGATCCAATTCACGTATCGGTCGAGTATCGGTTGGTCGTAGTTCCGCGCCGCACCGTAGGCGTGTTCGGCCTTCTCCACCGACCCACCACCCATCCCCGCTAAGAGTCCCGCGGTTCTCTGGTTGGGGTCGGGCGCGTACGCGTATACGAGAAAGATGGACGAGAGGAGGAGATACGCCGCGAATATCGTCCAGAGCGCCCGTTTGGCGATGTATCGACGCACGCTACGGCTCTCCGCCCACTCGCAATTCTTCGTCCTCGCTCGGCGCTATCGGTGCCGTTCCGCGTCGAGTCGGCGATGAACTCGTCCCCATGCTATTGATGCCCACAATTCGTCCCTTCCGAATAAATGTTTCCTGTGTTACAAACCCCACGTCGGCGTCGTCACCGGACGGCCCGCCTACCGATGACTATATTTTTTATACCCCTGTTGCATTGTTAGCGTTAGTCTGTCATTGAATTGTCTCGTCTGCGGGTGAGACTCCCGCCGTCACGAGACACGAGAGAAGGATTCGACCGCCCATGGCTACACGAAACGACACGTTCGATACGATAGAATGGAGCGAGTACACGACCGATTCGCGGTCGATAGCACGACGAACGGTGGCGTTTTCGCTCGTCGCGCTCGCGGTAGCTCTCGGGTTTTTCTACGACCTCTTTTTCCTTCCCGACACCGACTCCCTCGTTTTCGAGTGGAACCCGACCCCGCTGGATTGGATATTTACTCTTTCGCTCGCCATCTTCTTCTGTTACGTCCTCGTTCCGCTCGCCCAAAATCGAGAACTCACTCGCCGTCGCTGGGAGCAACTCAAAACGAATCCGGTTGCCGTCGCCAGTCTCGGCTATCTCGTCTTCTTCTTCGTTACCGGACTCGTCGCGCCGATGTTCCTCTCTCCCCTTCGGGACGCCATCGTGGCCGCGGACGGGTTCCGATACGATATCACGCCGTACCAGCCCCCGTTCGGGTTCACCGTCCCGTTCTACGGCATCGGTATCACGCGCTGTGTCGGCCAGTTAGCGAACAACGCGTGTCACGGAAATCTCATTCACCCCCTCGGAACGACCGGCAGCGGGGAAGACCTGCTGATAGAAATCCTCCAAGGCATGCGCGTCGCGCTCGAAGTGACCCTCATCAGCGCGACGCTCATCGCGCCGCTTGCGACCGCCGTCGGAACCGTCGCGGCCTACTTCGGCGGCAGGGTGGACGAAGTGCTGATGCGCTACGTGGACCTTCAACAGGCCATTCCGCCGCTGTTCGTCTTTCTCCTCCTCCAAGCCCTCTACGGCGGGAGCATCCTGCTCATGATCGCCGTGTTCGGGTTGCTCAGTTGGGGAAGCACCGCTCGACTCGTTCGGAGCGAGGCGCTCCAGAAGACCGAACTCGGATTCGTCCGCGCCGCGAAAGGTGCGGGAAGCGGCCATCTCCGGATCATCCGCGACCACCTCCTTCCAAACGTGTCGAGCACCGTTCTCGTCTCCGTGACGCTCCAGATTCCGACCCTCGTCCTCATCGAGGCAATGCTCGGCTACTTCAAACTCCACGGCGACGGGCAGAACTCGTGGGGGTATCTCATCTACGCCGCGTTCCACAACGACTTCCACCCGACGTTCCTCTGGTGGGCGGAAGTGATTCCGGTGGTCTTCATCGTCCTCACCGTCGCCTCGTTCAGCTTTTTGGGCGACGCGCTCCGCGAGATTCTCGACCCCAGAACGAGGGAGGGACTGTGACCGACCCGTTGCTTTCCGTGTCGGGACTCCGGACGACGTTCGAAACCGGCCGCGGGACCGTCAAGGCGGTCGATGGCGTTTCGTTCGACGTGAACCGCGGGGAGACGGTCTGTCTTGTCGGTGAAAGTGGCTCCGGGAAGACCGTCGCCTGCGAGTCGATAACGCGGCTGATTCCGACGCCGCCCGGCGAAATCACGGACGGTCGAATTGTCTTCGACGGCGAGGACGTCCTCGACTGCTCGTCGAGCGAACTCCGCGGGATTCGAGGCAACCGCATCGCGTACGTCTTTCAAAACCCACAGAACGCGCTCGACCCGGTGTACAGCGTCGGACGTCAAGTCGCCGAGTCGGTTCGCTATCATCGGGACGTGAGCAAGAGCGCGGCCCGTCGCCGCGCAGTCGAACTCCTCGACCGCGTCGGCATTCCGAAGGCCGAGGTTCGAGCGGACGACTATCCCCACGAATTCTCGGGCGGAATGCGCCAACGGGTCGTCATCGCCATGGCGCTGGCGGGCGAACCCGACCTGCTCATCGCGGACGAGCCGACGACGGCGCTCGACGTGACCATCGAAGCCCAGATTCTGGAGTTGCTCGCGGACTTGCAGGCCGAACGCGACATGGCGATTCTGTTCGTCACCCACGACCTCGGCGTCGTCGCCCAAATCGCCGACCGCGTGGTCGTGCTGTACGCCGGGAAGGTGATGGAACGAGGGAGCGTTCACGACATCTTCGACCATCCCGCCCATCCGTACACGCAAGCGTTGCTCGCGTGTCTCCCCGGTCGCGGCGGGAGTTTACAACCCATCGGCGGGTCGATGGCGGACCCGGTATCGCCGCCGTCGGGGTGCCGGTTCCATCCGCGGTGTCCGCACGCGACCGACGATTGCGAGCGGAGCGGACAACCGCCGTTGCAGGGCGTGACGGATTCACAACACGCGTCGTGTATCTTCTACCGCGAGGGCCGCGATTCGTCGGTCGTCCTCGGCGATGACCCCGAACCGATACAGGAGGAACAGCGATGAAATCGAATGAAGCGAACGACCCGACTGGAACGGACACGACGGCCGAACAGACTGAAACGGCCGCAACGGACGACCCGACCGAGGAGCACGATTCCGCGCTTCTCTCGGTCCGCGACCTGAAAAAGCAGTATCCGGTCACGGAGGGAATCACCCGAAAGGAGACGGGTCGCATCCGCGCGGTGGACGGCATCTCCTTCGACGTGTTCCCCAGCGAGACGGTCGGACTTATCGGCGAGTCGGGGAGCGGGAAATCGACTGCCGCGACGACGTTGTTGTCGCTCGAAGCGCCGACCGACGGAACAGTCGTGTTCGACGGTGACGACATCGGTACGTTCGACCGCGCCGAAACCAAGGCGTTCCGTCGTCGCGCCCAGATGGTGTTTCAGGACCCGACGACGACGTTCGACCCGCGGATGAAAATCGGCGAGTCGGTCGCAGAACCCCTCTCGATTCACGGCATGACCGACGCCGACCAGCGCCGGACGATAACCGAGGACTTACTCGGTCGCGTCGGCCTGTCGGCGGAGGAGTTCGACCGCTACCCGCACGAACTCTCCGGTGGGCAGAAACAGCGTGCGGCGTTGGCACGGGCGTTGATTCTGAACCCCGACTTGCTCGTCTTGGACGAACCCGTCTCGGCGCTGGACGTGTCGGTGCAGGCTGAGATTCTGTCCCTGCTTTCGGATTTGCAGTCGAAGTTCGACCTCTCGTTACTTCTCATCAGCCACGACATGGGTGTCGTCCGGGAAATCTGTGACCGCGTGGCGGTGATGTATCTCGGCGAAATCGTCGAACGCGGTTCGACCGAAGACCTGTTCCGCGACCCGCAACACCCCTACACGCGAGCCCTCGTCTCGGCGATTCCGACGCCGGACCCGGATGCGGCAACCCACCGAGTTACCCTCCGCGGCGACGTTCCCGACGCCGCCTCGCCGCCGTCCGGGTGTCGGTTCCACTCCCGATGTCCGTCGGTCATCCCCCCCGAGCGGTACGACTTCGAGCAGGACGAGTGGCGGTCCGTCATGGACCTCCGCGTCGCGGTCGCGGACGACGACGTGAACCTCGACGCGCTTCGAAAACTTGCAGTCGCACGTGGTGCCGCCGAGAACGAAGGGGCAGTAACCGATACCCACCTCCGCTCCGCGCTCCGCGAGGAGTACGACATTCCCGACGAGTTGACCGACGCTGACGCCGAATCGGCGCTGTCGGCCGCCCTCTCGGACGTCGTTTCGGGGACCATCGAAGATGCGGACGAACGACTTCGGGTGGAGTTCTCGACGATTTGCGAACGGAGGGCTCCCGAGGAACGGGCGACCGGTGCCGGACATCCGGCGGCGTGCCACCTCCACGATTCGGTAACGGAACCGGACGAGGAGTGGGAGTGGGCGTCGGTGGACTGATACCGAACCCCGGGACTGGGATTTGAACTCGCCCGGACATTCCTGCTCGCCTCACATTCGTTCGGCTGCGCGGGCCGTGTCCGGGCTGCTCGAATCCAGTATAACGTTTTCTTGTTCGCCGCTTCGATGAGCACCGCAGAGCGGGTGCTCATCGGTTAGTTCACTCGAAAACGCCGGGACTGGGATTTGAACTCGCCGAGACGTTCCGGGTCACTCACTTCGTTCGCTTTCCGGGCATGCGACTCGTCTGCTCAAATCCCTCGGCGATTTCTCGCTCCAGTCGCCGTAAGCACACGCTACGCGGTGCTTACGGACTTGCTTCGCGGAGAAATACGCCGGGACTGGGATTTGAACCCAGAATCCCATAAGGGAACACGCTTTCCAGGCGTGCGCTTTGCCATTCGGCCATCCCGGCCTACCAATTCGTTACCCGGTGTTGCTTTTAAACCCTTCTGTTCTAGTTGAGTACCCCTTCGCCGACGTAACTGAGGACCGGCGCGCCGACCGCGACGACGAGCGTCGCCCCTGCCTTGACCGCTATCGAATATCGATAGCCGGTGAGCAACTCATAGCCTTGCAGGAGGACGAGAAACGAGAGGACGCCGATTGCGCCCCACAGCAGACTCGTCTTGACGCGGGGATTCACGGTTACTCGGTGCTGGCGATAGCCTCGATTTCGACGCCCACGCCCTTGGGCAGGTTGGCGACCTCCACCGCGCTCCGCGCCGGTGGGTTGTCCTGGAAGTACTCCTGATACGACTCGTTCATCTCGTCGAAGTCCTCGATGTCGTCCATGAACACCGTCACCTTCAGCACGTCCTGCATGGTCAGGCCCTCCTCTTCGAGGATGCCCTTGACGTTCTCCAGACTCTGGCGCGTCTGGACCGCGATTTCCTCGTCGTCGAGGAGTTCGCCGTCGGGTGTCATCGGAATCTGTCCCGCAGTAAAGAGGATGTCACCGTTCGTCGTCGCTTGACTGTACGCTCCCACTGCTTCCGGGGCGTCCTGCGTGCTGATAGTTCGCTTCATGTCGGTGTCTTCGGTCGCTAGAACTTAAACCTACGTCAAAAGGGTGCGAAAAATCGAACGACCTGCAAGTCAGACGAGGACTTCCACGTCGAATCCGTTTTCGCGGAGCGAGTCGAGGAGCGCCTCGACGTGCTCCGTCCCGCGGGTTTCGAGGTCGAGTTCGACCTCCGTCGCGTTCATGCCGATGTCGCGCGAGGTGCGGTCGTGCTGGATGGCGTAGATGTTGGCCTGCGCGTCGGCGATGACGTCGAGGAGCGTTCGGAGCGACCCCGGTCGGTCCTTGAGGACGGTTTTGAGTTTCACGTAGCGGCCGGTTTCGACCAGTCCGCGCATGATGACCGTCGTGAGGAGGTTCATGTCGATGTTGCCGCCGCTGAGGACGGGAACGACGACCTCCCCGTCCTCGTAGTCGAACGCGCCTTCGAGGATTGCGGCGAGCGACGTCGCACCCGCCCCTTCCACGAGCGTCTTGCCCCGTTCGAGCAGGTAGGCGAGCGCCACCGCGATTTGCGAATCCGAGACGGTGACCACCTCGTCCACGCGTGCGTCGATGACGTCGAAGGTCTGCTGGCCGACGCTCCGGGTGGCGATGCCGTCCGCGATGGTGTCCACGCTGTCGAGGGTCTGGACCGACCCCTTCTGGAGCGAGTCGGCGACGCTGGACGCGCCTTCCGCCTGCACGCCGACGACGCGAACGTCCGGGTTTCGACCCTTGACGGCGGTTGCGATGCCGCTGATGAGGCCGCCGCCGCCGATGGGAACGACGACGGTTTCCACCTCGGGAAGGTCGTCCATTATCTCCAGTCCGATGGTCCCCTGCCCCGCCATCACCTTCTCGTCGTCGAAGGCGTGGACGTAGGTTCGACCCTCAATCTCCTCGATTTCGTGGGCGTGCTCGGCGGCCTCGTCGTAGTCCTCGCCGTGGAGCACCGCCTCCGCGCCGTAGTTCTCCGTCGCGCGGACCTTCGAAATCGGCGCGTGTTTCGGCATGACGATTTTGGAATCGACCCCGCTCCGAGTGGCCGCCAGCGCGACGCCCTGTGCGTGGTTGCCCGCGCTGGCCGTGACGACGCCCGCGTCCTTTTCTGCCTCCGAGAGCGTCATGATGCGGTTGGTCGCGCCGCGAATCTTGAACGACCCCGTTCGCTGGAAGGTCTCCAGTTTCATGTGGACCTCCGCCCCGGTCATTCGAGTAAACGTGTGAGAATAGTCGAGCGGTGTGTGGCGGGACGTCTCGGCTACCCGGTCCCGCGCCGCCAGCACGTCTTCGAGCTCTAGCATGGTTGTCGGTAGTTTTTGCGACGCTTTATCGTTTGGGAACCGAATCCGCGGATTTGTGTCCGCTTCAGCGCCGCTAACCCAATTTCGAGTGAGAGTTGTCGGAAACGAAGTCCGTCAACGATGGTCCAATACTTCTCTTCGTTTTTTCACCTCTCCGCTTGCGACCCTCCCACCGCTCCGGTACAGAAACGCCTTTCTGTTCCCCACTCCCCCTACGAAACGATGCAGGTCTCCGAGGCGGTTCCACAGTTCGCGGAGGCGTTCGCCTTCGAGGAGTTCAACCGGATGCAACGCGAGATGCTTCCCGCGCTGCTCGAAAGCGACGAGAACGTCGTCGCCAGCGCGCCGACGGCGAGCGGGAAGACGGCGCTCGCGGAACTCGCCATCTGCAAGGCGCTGCGCGACGGCGGAACCGCGCTGTTCATCGCCCCGCTCCGGGCGCTGACGAACGAGAAGGAAAGCGACTGGGAGCGGTTCGAGGACCTCGGCTACTCCGTCTACGTCGTCACGGGTGAGCGCGATTTGAATCCCCGGCGCGCCGAGCGCGCCGACATCCTCGTGATGACGCCCGAGAAGACCGACTCGGCGACCAGAAAACACGATTCGGCCCGCTATTCGTTCATCACCGACATCGACTGCTGTGTCATCGACGAGGTGCACTTGCTCGATTCGGAAAAGCGCGGTGCCGTCCTCGAAGTCACCATCTCGCGCCTTCGCCGTCTCTGTGACCCCCGCGTCGTCGCGCTGTCCGCGACGATGCCGAACGTGAGCGACGTGGCCGATTGGCTCGACGCGCCGCCGGAGACCACCTTCGAGTTCGGGGACGACTACCGCCCCGTCGATTTGCACGCGGACGTGAAGACGTACACCCACGGGGACAATTCCTTCGCGGACAAGTACCGGCGACTCTACCGTGCCCTCGACCTCGCGGAGCCGCACATCCGCGAGGACGGGCAGGCGCTCGTCTTCGTCGCCTCCCGACAGGACACCGTACAGGCCGCGAAGAAGGCCCGCGACGAAATCGCCGAGCGCGACATCCCCATCGGCGCTCGCGGCGACTACGATTTCCACACCGAAACGCAGGAACTGCGCAACGAAACCCTCCGGAACTCCGTCCTCGACGGGGTGGCGTTCCACCACGCCGGACTGTCGAAAAACGACCGCGACAGGGTAGAAGAGTGGTTCAAGCAGGGGAAGATTCAGCTCCTCTTTTCCACCTCGACGCTCGCGTGGGGCGTCAACCTCCCCGCCCGGTGCGTCGTCTTGCGCGACACCAAACTGCACGACCCGCTCGAAGGCGAGGTGGACATGAGTCCGCTCGACGTGCTTCAGATGCTCGGGCGGGCGGGCCGTCCCGGCTACGACGACGTGGGCTACGGGTGGGTCGTCTGTGACTTCAAAGATGCGGACAAATACCGGAAGCTCCTGCGCGACGGGAAGGAGATAGAATCCAGACTGGCGGAGGACTTGGACTCGCACCTCAACGCCGAAATCGCCATGGGGACCATATCGGACTTGGACGACGTGATGTCGTGGCTCAGGACGACGTTCTACTACGTCCGCGCCCAGAGCAAACCCGACGAGTACGATTTCGAGAACCACCGCGAACGCGTCAGAAACACCCTTCAGCGCCTCGTCTCGCGCGGCTTCGTCGAGCGAGGTGACGACCTCAAAATCGAGGGGACGGCGCTCGCCGTGCTCGCCTCGAAGTTCTACCTCGACCTCGATACGGCGGAACGGTTCCGCCGTCTCGCGGAAACCGAGGAGATAGACGCGTCGAAAATCCTCGAGACGGTCGCCGGTGCGGCGGAGTTCGACAGCGTGAGTTCCCGCCAGTCAGAGCGCGACGCCATCAACTCCGTCCTCGTCGGGCAGGATTCGGGCGACCTCGAAGCGGGCGGGCGGAAGGTACTCGCCATCCTCCGCTCCAGCATGACGGGTTCGACGCCGGGCGACCTCCGGAGCGACGCGTGGGTCATCCAGCAGAACGCGGTCCGGTTGTTCGCGGCGCTCCGGGCGTTCCTGAAGCGCCTCGACAGGCCGTTCGCCGCGAACCTCGTCACCAGAATCGAGGCCCGCGTGGAGAACGGCGTCGGCGAGCGTTCGGTCGGCCTCACCGCAATCGACGGCGTTGGTGCGGGGCGAGCCAGCAAACTGGCGACGGAGGGCCTCGAAACCCCCGCCGACGTGTGCGAGGCGGGCGTCGATGGACTGGTCGCTGCGGGCCTCTCGGAAGGCGTCGCGGAACAGGTCGAAGCGAGCGCGCGGAAACTCCCCGACGTGGAAGTCGAGTGGGGGTCGTTCCCGACCCGAATCGGTCGCGGTGAAAACGACATGCGCGAAGTCACCGTGCGAAATCACGGCGACGGCGAGCAGGCCGCGATGGACGTGACCGTCAACGGGGTCGAGATGACGACGAAATCGACCTACCTCGACGGGGAAACGACCGTCCCCGTCGGCGTCTTCGGCGGCACCGACGACGAGATGGAGTTCACCGTCCGCGTCGCGTTCCCCGACGTCCCCCTTCTACCGATTACCGACGCTCGGTCCGTGCGGGTCGAGTGAGCAGTTCCTCACGCAACTCCGCGGGCGAGGAGACCACCACGTCCGCCATCGAGAGGTCGAGGTCCTTCGCGCCGTTCGGGTAGCCGACGCAGTACGTCCCCGCCCGAGCCGCCGATTCGACGCCGTGTTCCGAGTCCTCGACCGCCGCACACTCGTCCGCTCGGTAGTCGAGCAGTCCGGCCGCGTACTCGTAGATGGCGGGTTCCGGCTTTCCCGGCGCGTCGATGTCGTCCGCGCTGACGACTTCCTCGAACTCCAAGTCGAAGCGCTCGGTGACGATTTCTATCCAGTCGTGCGGCGACGACGACACGAGCGCAACCTCCACGCCGTCCTCACGCAGGCCGTCGAGCAGGTCGTGGAACCCGTCCATCAGCGAGACGTGCTCGCCGTAGAGATCCTCCGCGATTTCGTTGTAAAGGGCGACGAACTCCTCTTTCGTCACGTCCGTTCCGTACTCCGCGTCCAGATAGTCGTAGATTTCGCGGTAGTTCATCCCCGTTATCTCGTTGTCTCCGATGTCCTCCACGCCGACCTCCGGGAAGATGGTCTCCTCTTCGAGTTCCACCCAGAAGTCCTCGGAGTTCACGATAACGCCGTCCATGTCGAACAACACAGCGTTGGATCCCTGCATTTCTATCTTCCTCTGTTCTCCCGTTTCCCTCAAAACCCTTCGCCCGAACCTTTAAATCCGAACCCGAGACCAACCCGGGCCATGACCGACACGATTCGCGTGTTCGCCGGGGACTGCACCATCACCACGGACGGCGACACCAAAGAACGGCGGCGCGGCGAGATGGTCGCCCTGTTGAAACCCGACGACACCCTGCTCGTCCACGACGTGGACGGCTACCAACCGGTCGAGTGGCTCACCCGTGCCGAAACGGCCCACGCCTCGCTCGACGGCGATTCGTTCACCCTCGTCGCGGCGACTGACGACCGCCGCGTCCGCGTCGATTGTCACGCCTGTCACGGCATTTCCCGCTACCCGGGGTCCGTGGCCGGGATTCCGGTCGGGACGTGCCCGCACTGCGACGGTACGCTCACGCGGGCGAACGGGACGGTCTCCTGTCTCGGTTGTCGCCGGGTGTACCCGATTCCGCGCCACGCCAGCGTGGACGACGACACGTGCGATTGTGGTCTGCCGACCATGCGCGTCGAACAAGGTGCGGAATTCGAACTCTGCATCGACCGCGACTGCGGGACGGTGTTGGAGGCCGTTCGGGAGCGGTTCGACAGGGAATGGGACTGTCCCGAATGCGGAGCGGACATGCGGATTTTACGCCGCGGCGGTATCATCGCCGGATGCGACCGCTATCCCGACTGTGACACCGGTTTCGGCGTTCCGAACGGCCGAATCGTGGATTCGTGCGACTGTGGCCTTCCCGTCTTTCGAACCCGGACCGGACGCCGATGTCTGAACACGAACTGCGAGGAGTTCCAAAAATCGCGGTCCGGGAAGTGAGTCCCCGGTCGAGCGTGACCGAGCGAAATCACGACCGGCACCGGTGTTTCCCGGGAGTGGCGAGTCCTCGGCCGTGGAAAAGTCGCAGTGCCTTTGATGCCCCACGCTACAGAAGAGGTATGGATGGAACCCTACGCGACGACGAGGTACACGTCGGCGGCGACGCCCGCCAGCGGTACTACGATTCGCGTGGCTACGGTCGCCCGCTCGGTGGCAACGAGGTGGCCTTCTCGCGCGTCGAGGCCGCCCACCTGTTGCTCCGTGGCGACCTCGATTCGGTGGACGGCAACGACTTTCGAGCATTTCTACAGGAATCGACGGGCAACGGGTTCGCGTCTCGATTTCTCGTCTACGCCGACCTCCGGGAACGCGGGTTTTACCTCTCGCCCGACCGGGAGGGCTGGGTGTCGGACGCTCGGACCGATTCGGATTTCGTCGTCTATCCCCGCGGAAGCGGCCCGTGGGACGACGAGGTGCTGTATCGGATTCGCGTCGCAAGCGAGCGCGAGACGGTCCCCGTCTCGGAGTTGGGCGATACCGTCCTCGCAATCGTGGACGAAGAGAGCGAGATAACCTACTTCGAGACCGACCGCGTGGACGTTCGGGGAACGACTGACCACGAGGTCCCGACCGACCTGTCGGGGTCGCTCATCGCCGACCGCGTGTTGCTGTGGAATCCCCCGGACGAACTCCACGGGAAGTCGTTTTACGGCCAGCAGATGGGTGGCCGCGACGCGACCGGTATCCTGCAGTTGTCGCTCGTCGAGGCTGCACACCTCGTCGCGGAGGGGAACCTGTCGGTCGACGGTGGCTACGAGAAAATCGTCGAGCGCGGCGAGGAGGTCGAGGGTGACCGGTTCGACCGGCGGTTGCTGGTGTACCGAACCCTCCGAGAGCGGGGCGTGGTTCCGAAAACCGGCTTCAAGTTCGGTGCCGACTTCCGAACCTACGCCGACGTGGAGACCGTGGAGAACCTCGGCCACTCCGAGTTCCTGATTCGGGTGCTCCGGGACGGCCACGAGTTTTCTCCCCGCGACCTCGCGCTGGACGTTCGATTGGCTCACGGGGTTCGAAAACGGATGGTTTTTGCACTCGTCACCGACAACGAACGAATAGACACTTGGCTGTCGGTGACACGACTTACACCATGACACGAGACGATTCATCCGAGACGGGGAGGGAACCCGTCCCTGACGGCGGCACCGCGACGGGAGAGGACGATGTTGTCCTCGACCCGTGGGGGTCGGCGACGGTCTCCGATTACCGCAAACTGTTCGAAGAGTTCGGCATCGAGGAGTTCGACGACGTGCTCCCCGACGTTCCGGACCCGCACTACCTGATGCGCCGGAGCGTCATCTTCGGCGACCGTGGTTACCGCCGCGTCACCGAAGCCATGCGGAACGACGAACCGTTCGCCGCGCTGTCCGGGTTCATGCCGACCGGAGACCCGCACATCGGGCACAAACTGGTGTTCGACGAACTCATCTGGCACCAACAGCAGGGCGGGGACACCTACGGTCTCATCGCCGACCTCGAAGCCCACAGCGCTCGCGGCCTGTCGTGGGAGGAAATCGACGAGCACGCGCGCGACTATCTCCTGTCGCTCATCGCGCTCGGATTCGACCCCGAGGAGGGGACGCTGTATCGCCAGTCAGAGAACCGCGAACTGCAGGATTTGGCGTTCGAACTCGGGTCGAAGGCGAACTTCTCGGAGTTCCAGTCCATCTACGGCTTCGACGGCGAAACCAACGTCTCGCACGTCCAGAGCGTCGTCACCCAGATGGCCGACATCCTCTACCCGCAACTCTCCGAGCCGAAACCGACCGTCATCCCCGTCGGCCCCGACCAAGACCCGCACGTCAGGCTGGCGCGCGACTTGGCGGTTCGGATGCGATACTTCGGCGTGACGAAGGCCTACGCGAGCTTCGAGGCGGACGAGGAGGAACTCTCGCACGTCGCGGCGGCGTACGAAGCGCGCAATGAGTACGCGGACGACCCCGAGATGCCCCGCTGTGAGGACGCGGCGGCGTGGCTCGCCGAAAACGGCGACCCCGACGTTCCGGCTGTCGAGACGACGATTTCGAAGCTCGAAAACGCCGGGATGGAACCGCTTCGTCCCCGCGTCCGGTTCCTCGACCGCAACGCGACCGAGGAAGCCTACGACGCCCTCATCGACGCCATCGAAGGCGAAAAGCGGGTCTTCGACGAGCACATCGACGTGTTCGACTACTCGCGCGAGGACGCGAAAGCGTTGGCCCGCGAGGTGGAGATGGACAACGGCGGCTACGGGTTCATCATGCCCTCGTCCATCTACCACCGGTTCATGACCGGCCTGACGGGCGGCAAGATGTCCTCGTCGATTCCGGCGAGCCACATCAGTCTGATGGACGACCCCGAGGACGGCTACGACAAGGTGAAGTCCGCGACGACGGGCGGGCGCGAGACCGCGGAAAAACAGCGCGAGTTGGGCGGGAAGGCCGACGAGTGTCCGGTGTACGAACTGTACGCCTACCTGCTCGCGGGGGACGACGACGAGTTCACGAAGCGGGTGTACGACGAGTGCGTCGGCGGCGAACGTCTCTGTGGGGACTGCAAGGAACAGGCCGCGCAGTTGATGCGCGAGTTCTTGGAAGACCACCAGGAGAAGCGCGAGGAGGCGGAAGAACTGCTGGACGGACTCGACATCGAGTTGGAGTCCTCGCGCCGATAGCTCGAACCGGTTCGCACTTCGAAAAGCGCTTTGCTGACGGTTTTAAACGTAGTATCTAGATGAATCGCCTCCGTTTGCTGTTAGGACTCGGCGCGTTCGGCGTCGTCGGTGGTGGCCTCTCGATTTGGTACGGATTCCGAAACGAGATGTGTACCGTCGGTACCGGCGTCCAAAGCCAGTGCGGCCCGAACATCATCTTTCTGATTCCCGGCATCCTCCTCGCACTGGTCGGAATCGGACTCCTTCTGATGGCCTATCAGCGCGGTTCGTCCTCCCGGTCTCCTCCTATCGATGGGTGAAACCGGAACGCGTCAGTACCTCCTCGGCCCGGTCACTTCTCGACGACGACACACGGCGTGGCGGCGTCCACGAACGCCTCGTCCTCGGCATCGACTAGTTTCCAGTAGTTCCGAGTGTCCGCCCCCGTCACTTCCCGAACGACCTCTTCACTGATGATGTTCGCGCCGTTCAACACGAGTTCGAACGACTCGCGCTTTCTGCCCTCGAACTCCCTGTCGAACGTCTTCCTGCTCTCCTCGTTCGGGTAGTTCAGGATGAGATGGCCCCCCTCGCGGACGTGCGAGTAGAGGCTCTCGATAGCCCGTCGCGGTTCCTCGACGAAGTAGAGCGTGGCGACGCTGTACACTGCGTCGAACCGTCGGTCGGTGTCGAGGTCGGGCAGTGAATCGACGGCGAAGTGGAGGTTGTCGAGTTTCTCCTCGGTCGCTTTCTCCGCATTGTCCCGAACCACCGTCTCGGAGATGTCGAAGCCGAACACCTCGATGTCGGGGTGGCGCTCGGCGAGGAGGAACGGGACGACCCCAGGGCCACAGCCGACGGATGCGAACTCCTCGGGCGTTCCCTCACGCTCGAAAAACCGCTCCACGAGGTCGGCCATCCGCTCGCCGCCGATGTAGGCACAGCGGTCGTAGTTCGCCCTGTCGTAGAACCGCTCCCAGTCCATCATGGAGTTCCCATGGCGGGGCACGGAATAAACTCCTCCGAATCGTCCACACCGTTCTCGAGTCACGTGTCGCGCCCCGTGTTGCGCATCGACCTCTCCGAGTCGGGTATCCGTCCGTTCGCAACGTTTTTGTCGATTCTGTGCGACCCTTTACCCATGCCATCCGAATCCCATCGTGGCTGTGTCGCCGTTGACCACCGACCACCGACGGGATTCGACTTTTTCGTCGCGGCCTGAGCGACCGGTGGACTCCTCTCGCGGTGAGGGGGCGAAACCGGCCGCGGCGGCCCGACTGGCTTCAGAAGGGCTAAACCGACGCAACGGGAGATACGACCAACGACTACCGAGTGTACATGAAACTACCAGAATCACAGGTCGCGGTGTTGGAAGCCGCGAGCGCGACCGACGAACGAACGATAGCGGACCTCGCCGAAGCGACCGGCCTGAAACCGGAGACGGTGACGGGTGCGGTCTTCGAACTCGAAGACGAGGACCTGCTGTCGGTGACCGAACGAACAGAGGAGTCCGTCTCGCTGACCGAGGAGGGAGAGGAGTACGCCGAAGGCGGCCTTCCCGAAATCGAACTGTACGAGGCGGCCGTCGAAGCCGGTGCGGGCGACGCGCCGATTCAGATGGGGCAAGCCATCGGCGCGTCCGGCCTCGGCGGACCGCAGGTCAACATCGCCCTCTCGAACTACGCCCGAAAGGGCTACGGGACCATCGACAGCGGCGAAATCACGGCCGACCCGGACGCCGACTCCGACGATGATGCGGAAGCGAGTGCGCTCGCCGCGCTCGCGGCCGGTGAATCGGTGGCCGACGCCGACGTTCTCGACCAGCTGGAGAGTCGCGGCCTCGTCGAGCGCTCCGAATCGACGGTTCGCTCGGCGACGCTGACCGACGACGGCGTGGCGGCGATGATGGAGGGTATCGAGGCGGCCGAGACGGTCGGTCAGTTGACGCCGGAGATGCTCACCAGCGGCGAGTGGCGCGACGTCGAGTTCGCGGAGTACAACGTCGCGGCCGACGCGGAGCGGATGGACGGCGGGAAGGTTCACATCCTCCGCCAGACGGCGAACCGCGTGAAGGACGTGCTCGTCGGGATGGGCTTCGAGGAGATGGACGGCCCGCACGCGGACGCGGACTTTTGGATAAACGACTGTCTGTTCATGCCCCAAGACCACCCGGCGCGGACCCACTGGGACCGCTTCGCGCTGTCGAACCCGACCGAAATCGGGGACCTGCCGGAGGACCTGGTGGACCGCGTTCACAGCGCGCACCTCGAAGGCGTGGGCGACCACGGCGAGGGCTATCACTCGCCGTGGGACGAGGACTTCGCGCGGGCCATCGCGCTCCGCGGCCACACCACGTCGCTCTCGATGCGCTACCTCTCGGGCTACGCGCAGGGCGAGTTGGAACCGCCACAGCGCTTCTTCAGCGTCGAGAAGGTGTACCGTAACGACACCCTCGACCCGACCCATCTGCTGGAGTTCTTCCAAATCGAGGGCTGGGTGATGGCCGAGGACCTCTCGGTCCGCGACCTGATGGGCACGTTCGAGGAGTTCTACGCCCAGTTCGGCATCACGGACATCCAGTTCAAGCCGCACTACAACCCGTACACGGAGCCGAGTTTCGAGCTGTTCGGCAATCACCCGGAGACGGGCGAACTCATCGAAATCGGCAACAGCGGGATGTTCCGTCCCGAGGTGCTCGAACCCCTCGGCGTCGAGTGCGACGTGATGGCGTGGGGCCTCGCCCTCGAACGCCTGCTAATGTTGATGTACGGCTTCGAGGACATCCGCGACGTGCACGGAACGCTGTGTGACCTCGAACTGCTCCGCGACGTGGAGGTGATTCACTGATGCCAACTGTCGATGTCAACCCCGACGAACTGCGCCAACTGACCGGCCACGACGAGAAGAGCGACGACGAACTGAAGGAAGATATGTTCGGCCTCGGGTTGGAGTTCGAAGGCGAAACCGAGGACGGCGACATGCAGTTGGAGTTCGCTCCGGACCGTCTGGACCGCCTCTCCATCGAAGGCGTGGCTCGGTCGCTTCGCTACCAGTACGGCGACGACACCGGCGTCTACGTGCCGAAGACGAACGACCCCGATTGGACCATCGAGGTGGACGAAAGCGTTCCCGACGAGCGACCCTACGTTACTGGTGCCATCGTCCGCGGCGTGAACCTGAACGAGGAGGCGCTCGACTCGCTCATCCAACTGCAGGAGAAGCTCCACGCGACGATGGGCCGCAAGCGCGCGAAAGGTGCCATCGGGATTCACGATTTGACGATGCTGAAAGGACGCGATGCGCGGAGCGCATCGGAACGGGCGAGCGGCGTCTCCGGGAGCGAAGCGACCGGAGGCTCGGAAGCGCGACGTGCTTCCGGCGAAGCCGCGAGCCAGCCTGCCTCCGAAGACGGGAGTAACTCCATCCGGTACGTCGGCGTTGACCCCGATGGCGACCGGTTCGTCCCGCTCGATTCGGATGCCGAGATGACGCCCGAGGAAGTCCTTCGCGCACACCCGACCGGCGAGAAGTACGCCGACCTCGTGTCCGAGTACGACCGGTATCCGGCCATCTACGACGACATCGGTCTGTTCTCGTTCCCGCCGGTCATCAACGGCCGCCGGACCGAGGTCGAAACGGAGTCGCGCGACCTGTTCATCGAACTCACCGGCACGGACCAGTGGACCATCGACAAGATGTGTGCCATCATCTGCTACGCGCTCGACGCCCGCGGCGGAACCATCGAGGAAGTCGCGGTCGAGTACGACGACCGGACGCTGGTGCGACCGGACTTCGAGGTGACGACGAAGACCGTCACGCACGACCGAATCGAGACGCTGCTCGGCATCGAGTTCACCCCGGACGAAGTGGTGGAACTGCTGGCGCGCTCCGGCCTGTCCGGCGATGCCGAGGAAACGGAGGACGGAACCGTCACATACGAGGTCGAAATTCCGCCCTACCGCGTGGACGTGCTTCATCCCGTGGACATCGTGGACGACATCGGTCGCGCCTACGGCTTCAACGACCTCTCGCCGCGCTATCCCGACGTGGGGACGGTCGGCGGGAGACACGAGCGCTCGCAACTCGAAGACGCCGCCCGCGAAGTCCTCGTCGGCCTCGGCTTCGAGGACCTGCTCAACTTCCACATGATCAGCGAGGAGGAGAACTACGAGCGGATGCGCGTGGAACCCGAGACCGACGTGGTTGGCGGCGGCACCCCGGCGGCCATCAAGAATCCGTACAGCGAGGATTACACCATGCTCCGAACGTGGGCGCTCCCCTCGCTCATGATGGTGCTGGAGAACAACACCCACCGCACCTATCCGCAGGACCTCACGGAAATCGGTCTGGCCGCGCGAGTGGACGAGAGCGAGAACACCGGTGTCGCAGAACACCGAACGGTCGCTGGCGTCCTCGCCCGTCACGACGCCTCCTACGAGGACGCGAAGGCCCGTCTGCAAGCCGTCGCGCGGAACTTCGACGTCGGCCTCGAAACGCCGCCGACGGAGCACCCGACGTTCATCACCGGGCGTGCGGCGTCCGTGGTCATCGACGGCGAGACTGTCGGCGTCATCGGTGAAATTCACCCCGAAGTGCTCGTGGAACACGACTTGGAAGTCCCCGTAACGGGATTCGAATTCCGGTTGGACGCGCTGGAGTAACCGCGAACGTTCGTCGTTCGCGGGCACGTCCCACAGTCGAACAACGCCTAAATTCGTTCTCTTCGACCGTTTTTATATGATGTATGAATTTTCCCCCATTTCCGCTGACGACGTGGACGCTATCGTCTCGTGGCGGTACGACCCGCCATATGATTTCTACGACATGGATAGCGACCCGGAAGACCTCGCGCTGTTCACGAACCCCACCAACTGGGACGGCTACTACGCGGTTTTCGACGGGGATGGTGAGCGAGTGGGATTCTTCTCCTTCGAAGTGGACGCCGACACGCTCGAAATCGGACTCGGCATGCGTCCCGACCTGACCGGGGACGGACACGGGCAGTCGTTCGTCGAGGCGGGGTTGATGTTCGCCCGCGAGGAGTACGACCCAGCGGCGTTCTCCTTGTCGGTTGCGGCGTTCAACGAGCGGGCGATTTCGGTCTACGAGGCAGTCGGTTTCGAGCGTGTCGAGACGTTCCTCCAAGCGACCAACGGCGGCGAGTATCCGTTCGTGAGAATGCGATACGTCGTCGAGTAACCGTCCGTCGCAGTTCAGCCTCAGTCCGCGTCGTGTGCGTATCCCGATTGCTCGTCGCTCGTCGATGGAGACCGAACGTATCGGCTGTGCGCCATCGTCTCCGTCATAGTGACCGCCAAGAGGTAGTACCACGGCTTCCGTGCGACGGTCGTACGGAGCGCGTGGCTCGGCGGTACGACCCAAATTGCGAGCGTGACACAGAGCAGGGCGTGTGATACGGGTCGGTACTCCCGCCGAAGGAGGACGACCAACGTGCTCAACAGCAGTCCGAGCTCGAACGAATGAATCTCTGCCCACGTCGAAAACCACGTACTGGGAACCGAAGTCATAGCCCGACAACAACGGGACGTCCCTTCAGTACGTGTTCCGTTCCATCCCGGAAGCCGGACGTTGTTTTCGAACGTCGATTCCACCGTTCCCCTTTCGACTTTCAAACGAACGCTTACTCCTCCGGTTCGATGGCTACTGGAGGTCCGCCCCGATGGCTTCCTCGATACTGTCGTAGCCGTCCCGGTCGAGGAGTTCGAGGAGTCCTTCATTGATGTCGCGGGCGATAGACGGCCCACGGTAGATAAACCCGGTGTACAACTGGACGACGTGCGCTCCCGCGCGAATCTTTCGGTAGGCGTCTTCGGCGGTGAAGATTCCCCCGACACCGACTATCGGTACGTCCACCCGTTCGGCGGCGAAGCGGATCATCTCGGTCGCGCGCTCTTGGATGGGTATCCCCGACAGACCGCCCTCCTCGCGACGGTTCTCGCTTCGAAGCGAGTCCGGACGCTCGGTGGACGTGTTCGTGGCGATGACGCCGTCCAATCCGAGTTCGGTCACGAGGTCCAGTGCGTCCGTGACCGCCGGTTCTGGCAGGTCCGGCGAGAGTTTCACGAGCAGCGGACTCGCACCCGCGTCCTGTAACGTCGTCAAAATCCGTTCGAGGTTCTCGCGGTTTTGGAGTTCGCGGAGTCCCGGCGTGTTCGGACTGGAGACGTTTACGACGAAATAGTCCGCGTGCGACGAGACGCGCTCGTAACTGTACAAGTAGTCTTCCTCCGCCGTCTCCAACGGTGTCGATTTCGACTTTCCGATGTTCGCGCCGACGGGGACGTCGGGGAGCGACTGCGTTGCCATGCGTGCCCCGATTCTGTCCGCCCCGTGGTTGTTGAATCCCATCCGGTTGATGATTCCTTCGTCCTCACGAAGGCGGAACATCCTCGGTTTGGGGTTCCCCGGTTGTGCTTCGGCAGTTACGCCCCCGATCTCGACGTGCCCGAAGCCGAGGCTCGCCAGTACGTGTGGTATCTCTGCGTTCTTATCGAACCCAGCGGCGACGCCGACCGGATTCGGGAACGATTGGCCGAACGCTTCGACCGTCAGTCGCGGGTCATCGACCCGATAATACAGTTCCAGCAATCGCTCGACAGGCGTTCCCTGTACCGTTTTCAACAGCGTGTGTCCCGTCCCGTGGGCACGTTCCGTCGGCAATTGAAATAAAAGCGGTCTAACGACGTCGTATCCCTTCATCGTTCTGAGAATCGTCTGCGGTTTGGCCGCAGCGACTAAAATTCGTGCTCGACCTCGTCTTTGTCCGCCTTCTGGATGATAATTTTGTCTTCCCGAACTCGTACGAAGACTTCGTCACCGATTTCCATGCCGGCGACGGCGAGTTCGTCTTCGTGTAGGTTGACGTGGACGTTGTGGTACTCCCCGTCTTCGTCTTTCGCGCCACTCGGGCTGAGCTTCTTTTTCCGTACCATCGCGGTATCTTATGCAGTCCTTCACCGTAGGATGTACTTAAGTGTTTTCTACCGTACTGTTCCGCTCCGCTTTCCTTAGAAATGCCCTATGAGCCGAGACCACTTACCTTGCTCGGCCTGTTTTCGACGACAAAACCACGACACGGCGTAACTCTCGTATTTATGTCTATCGGCGAAAACCGCTCATATCGGCGATATATTTATAATGGCCCCTGTGCTGGGTTGGCATGGAGGAGAAAACCATGGTACGAGACGATGGTAAGCGAAACTTTGCACTGCGCCAATCGGACGGAGATGAATCGAGTGTCTTTTCGGGCAACACCCCACGACAGGCCGCGCTCAAAGCGGCGCGTCGACTCGACCCGGGTAGTTCCGAAGATGCTGCGGACAGAATCGAACTTCGGCTTCGGGAAAAGGGTACCGACAAGGTACACATCTACGAGGGTTGGGCGTGGCACGAGGAGGCCCCCGACGACAAACCCGACTGGATGCCCAACGAAATAACTGAGGCAAACGTCTCCAAACAGGGCATCGAGCACCTGGACGAGTGAGTCGTACGTATTCAACAACGAGCGTTTTATCCGATTCGTACGTAATATATTGTACTTCGCATGCGCGTACTGCAGAAAGGTTTTTGCGTGTCTCGGCGAAACAGCAAGGTGCGCGAGGCACATCCGACCGGACTACACGCACGACGCGTGGGATGACGGTTTGGCCTCCGCTCGCGCAATAGATTTACTCACTGTCGACAACACCGACCTGTTCGTGAGCTACCGCTGTGAGGGACGTCCCCCGTGAGTTAGTCGATATTCATGCGGACTCGTGGATTCTCGGCGACCGCTGTCTACTGTTCTCAAACACGTCCGATTCGTTTGCTCCCAGTGGCACGAGTTTCACGAGGAATTCCCTCGTGTGCTTCCCCGTTTTGTCCTCCCGACTCTCTAGTAATGCTAGTCAATATATGCCGATGAGCCTTTCATTCGACGGCCTTAAGTGTATCTCCCGATTTTGTGTGAATGCGAACGACGCCTCGTGGTTTGCCCCGCGAGGTGGCCGCCCGAATCCGGCG